>DASZCK010000273.1:0-21198 GCA_035943195.1 Steroidobacteraceae bacterium | reverse complement strand
GCTTTCTGGCCAGCGACTCGGTCAGCTGCAGCACATGTATGCGATGCATATCCGGAAACGTCGTGGCCGGCAGGATTTCCTCAGGCGTAAACCACCGGCCAGCCGCCAGCGACAGCCCCATGGTCGATGGCATTGACTGATCACCGGTATAGATTGCGACCACAATCGGATGGCCGGTGGTGCCTGGAGTCGTCGAGACGAATCCGCTCCATCGGTCGGCACTGGACAGTGGCGCCTGGCTTATCACGCTGACCGATCGCACACCGGGTTGGTTCGCGGCCAAAATCCGCAGGGCATCGTACGTCGCGCTGTCCAGATTCGAGGACAGGGCGCCCACCGCCGCCGGCGTCGCGATGATCAAGCCGGCTTCCCGTAAGCCGCTCGGTGTCTGCAGTGTTTGGACGCGCGCCGTTGCCAGCGAGAGAGAATTACTCAGGATCGCCAAGGTAACCGCAAACTCAAGGATGAGGACCGCGACAATGACCTTGTGTCGACTCAGCGCGCGCACCAACAATCCAAATTCCATTGCGGCTATGACACCTTGATGATGACGCCGATGTTGGTGCGAGCCGCGCGCCATGCCGGCAGCAGGCCGGCGAGCACTCCGCTGACTACCGCCAGGGCAACGGCAGCGGCCAGTAGCACGCCGTTCATCCCCACCACCTGAGACAGGTAGGTAGGCGAGTGCCGAATGACCGTGAGGCTCAATTCGGCAAGGAGGATTCCGAGTATTCCGCTTCCGATGCCGAGCGTTCCGGATTCAACCAGATATTGCATCAGAACACCGGTTCGTGACGCTCCCAAGGCACGGCGCACGCCGATCTCCGGCGACCGGCGCAGGAATTTCCCCAGCAACGTTCCGGTAGCGCTCAGCACGCAAAGCCACAGAAAGAGGAAGCCTAGGACGGTGTACGCACGGATATCCCCAGGCACGACGTGCGCATTATCGAGTGACTGGAGCACATCAGGCAGCGAGCTCGCGGCGGAGGGCGAGACGTGACCGCCCTTTTTCAGCTGTGTGAGATATTTTCCCAGAAATGCTTCCAGCCGGCCGCGTCCCTGGAGCGAGGAAATCTCAGCCCACATTGAAACCCATTCGCACTGAGGACCCAACAGCGGCGCAAAATGTCCACTTTGCAGGTCTTTACTCGAGGCTTCGTCGTGACAGCCCCAGCCCACGAAGACTTCGGAATTCATATCCCTGATGGACTGCAACGGAACGTAGACATTGTCGGAGGGGGCGTACGCGCCCGGTGTCAGGTCATAGAAGCGGGGTATCGGGTGCCAATTGTCCGTGATCCCAACGACGCGAGCGGACAATCCGCCGACCCGCACCAGCTGGCCCAGTGCGGGCTTCGCGCCAAACAATTCGCGGGCGATCGATTTGCTCAATACCGCAACGTGGTCGCCGGTTGCGTCCGCCCCGGCGTTCCACGGACCACCCAGTAGGAATGGAACGTCAAACAGCGCGAAGAAAGTCGCAGACGTGAAAACTACCGACGCGCCCTGACGCTTGGAGCCGCCCGAAGCAGCGACCGTCGCGCCAAACCCCTGCGCCAGGACAACCCCGCGCTCAGGTGGCTGCAGCTCTCGAAGCATCTCCTGGGCATCCGGCAAAGAGTATAGGTACGGTCGGCTGTCGTTCCCGACGTCGCCATGTGAAATGGTCGGTTGAAACAAGCGGGCACTCTTTTCCGGAATAGGGTCGCCGGAGAGCACACGCAGGATACTGAAGACGGTCATGCTTGCCGCGATGCCGACCCCCAGGGTCAACATGATCGAGATGGTGAGAAATCGGTCGCGTCGAAAACTGCGCAGTGCCAGCAGCAGAAAGTAGCGCAGGTCAGCCATGGAGTCCAAAGCTTAGCCGACTCGGCATATGGGTTGATGCCCGTTTGTACTGCGAAGCGGCATGACGGGATGGGCGGCCTACAAAAGGTGATGGAGCAACGATGTGAGGAGCCTCGGCCGCCTACCGGTGAAGCAGCATGGCCATCCTGGCGAGCAGCAGCTTCAACAGGAATGACGGCGAATAGCCCGGATAGTGTCGGACATCGGTTGGCAGCGTGCTGCCCTCGGGCTTGAACTTCGTACATACGCGCATCTGCACTGCCGGGACCTCGCCCTGGCATCGGGACCGATACAGGTCCACCCAGTGCTTGCCATCATCGAAGTTCAGCAACACGGCCGAATTGCAGCAGGCAGCGACCACTCGATTGGTGGCAGAGGCTCGTCGAATTTTGTGAGATCTCAGCAGTGAACCGCCCTGCAGGCAGGAGACGCGATCCTTCCGATAGACCACGTATCCCGTACCACCATCCGGATCCTGAACCGAACCGGCGTTGGCTAGCGCCTGTATTTGCCGCGCCCCTTCCTGACAATCGTCGCAGTAGCAGACGACACAGGCAATGGGTGCGCCAAAGGCTTTAACGGCCACTTGGCCGCATGTGCAGCTTACCGTCGCAGTCGTCTTCAGTGACTTGTCCATTCGCGATCAGAGGTCATGGTTCGTGTCGCGCCTCCGGTGTAACCGCGGGCAGAGCCTCGAGTCCTTTGATCAACTCGACCAATCGCCGTACATTGGCGCTTCGGTCACAGACTATCATCGCGTTGCGCTCGACGAGTGCGTTGATCTGGCCCACTGGCGGGACCAATGGCCGAAGGATGGTCACGAGCTGCACGGCGCTCATTCCCTTCACGGGTATGATCGCAGTCACCCACTCGTTATCCAGAGCCTTGATGTTGTCGTAAGGCACCACCGGAAGTCCCGCAAAGCGGATACCGGCGTCCGGAACTACTTCCATGATGCCGTCATCTTGAACCACCGCGAAGCCATGGACCTGCAGCAGTGCCAGTAGCTGGCCGTAGGTTACATCCTGACGGTTCAAAGCTCCAAGGCTCAAGGTCTGCGGCACCCTTGGATCCGAAACGAAATGTTTGTGCATCCTATCGCCGACTTCCCGGATGAGCGCACGCGTATCGACGTCACCCGCATCGTGGAGCGAATCGCTGGTCGCGGGTTTTGATTCGATGTCCGCCGCAATTCCCGAAAGCGGCAACGCCAACAAAATTGTGGTTAAGGAAAGAGCCATCGTCTTCATGTCCTGATCTCCTCGGCGCGGGGTGAAGTGACCGATCTCAGAACTACCGAACTAGGGAACTTGACCAGAGCCCGGGATCGAAGTTCCCGCGCCGCGACGGTACTGCGCCGCAATTGGTCGGGTATGGCTCCTAGCCTGGCGGACGCTGCTTGTTGAGGGCGGAGCGAATTTCGTCTCCCCAGTTCTCGACGCCGGGCGTCGCGCGCCTCGCGTGCCGGGCGACATATTCCTCGCGGGTGTTGGCACGTGGGAAAGGGAGATCCGGTACCGGCACACCCAAGAATTCGCAAACAGGCTCCCAACCTTGCCCGATCTGGTAGACCAGGAGGCGCTCCGGCGGGATTGAGCGTTCCACTTCGGTGTTGTGGCGTCGAAATGCCTCGACCATGAAACCGCGATCGTGAATGCGGTCGCGGAATTCCTGCCAAACTGTCTTTTCGAAGAACTCTCTTAACGGCGATGCCTGCAGGGTCACGGTCGACGCATCGGAAAAGATCGTTGCCTGGGTTGAATCGAACCATTCGTCCGGATCGCGCACGGAGAGCAGGACCTTTGCCGTCGGATACTGATGCGTGAGCTCGCGCCAGAAGGTGCAGCCGGGAAAGTCCACGGTCGATGAGTAGCCGGCGAAAAGGCGTTCCCAGTCCGGCTTTCCATCGGCGGCTTTCACCCACTCTGGAGCATGATCCAGATGCATGAAGAGTTCTGTCATGTGGTAGCAGGGACCGATACCGAGTCGTTCCAGAGCCAACTTGAGAGAGACGGTGCCCGTGCGCCCCAGGCCGGCGCCAATCAATTTGAGCGGCATAATGGAACTCCGAGTAATGTAAGTGGTCGGATTGGATCACACTCCAATCACAGCGGCCAGAAACTTGGCACTGCGGCGCAGCAACGATTGTATCGGGTCCGCAAGGGGGGCTGGTGAAGTTCTTACCTTTGATCTGGGCCGGGTTACGGCGCAAATTGAGCCGTTCCATCCTGATCCTCGCGCAGGTGATCATTGCCTTCACGCTTTTTGGTGTGCTGCAGGGCCTGACCAGCGGAATCAATCGCGCGATCGCCACCACGCATCCCGACCGGCTCTATTTGGGCAGTAAGCTGAACCTGGGATTCCCGATTCCGATTGCGATCGTTGATTGGGTTAAGTCGATCCCGGGTGTCATCGGGATTGCCCCCCGCTACCAGTTCGGGGCGAGCTATCAGCGCCCGGAACAGGGCCTTGGGATTTGCGCAACCGACGTGGATGCATTCTTTGCGATGTATCCCGAAGATGCCGTCGACCCCGCGCAGCTGCACGCCCTGCGCCAGGTGCGCGACGGGGCCATCGTAGGCATCGGCACGATGAAGAAATACGGTTGGAAGGTCGGGAAGCGCGTGACGCTTCAGTCGCAGCTCAAGCGCACGGACGGAACGGGCAACTGGACATTCGACATCGTTGGGACCTGGAAGGACACCCAGAATGAGAACGAGGACGACTCACAGCTTCTGGTCACTCACTACGAGTACGTCAATCAGTCGCTGCCCGAGGGGCCGGCCCGCGACACGATGAACCTGGCGGTGCTGCGCATTGCGGACCCTGCGCATGCCAACGCCATCGAACAGAAGATCGATGCCCAATACACCAACTCATCGAATGAAACGCTCACGCAGTCGGAGCAGGAGCTGGTACAGGCCGAGGTGTCAAACTTCGGCGATATCGATACGGTGGCGCACCGCATCGTCGGCGCCACTCTCTTGGTTCTGCTCTTTGCCACCGGGGCACTGATGATGCAATCGATCCGTGAGCGCACCCCCGAGCTGGCGGTTCTGAAGACAGTCGGCTTTTCGGACCGCAGCGTCATGTTTCTGATCCTCGGCGAGACGCTGGCGCTTTGTCTTGTCGGCGCCGCGGCCGGTCTGGAACTCGGTATTCGGCTGCTGCCCGCCGCCCGCAATGAGATTGGAACGGTAACGGTGCCGCTGAGCGTATTTATGACCGGACTTGCCTTTGCCGTGGTCCTTGCGCTGATCGGCGGGTCGGTGGCGGGGTGGCGCGGATTGCGCCTGCGCGTGGTCGATGCGCTCGCAAACCGATGAGACTTTGAATATGAGACCCGTACGCCAGGTAGCGCTTCTCACTTTCGCATCGGTGCGCAGCATTCCCAAGCGGCTTGGGACGTCGCTCGTGACTGTCATCAGTATTGCCACCGTCATGGGCGTACTGGTTGCCATGCTCGCACTGAGCGAAGGCCTGGAGAGGTTCGTCAAGGCAGATATCGACGCAAATGCTGCCGTCGTCCTTTCGAGAGGTGCGCAATCGGCATTGGACAGTTCCTTGCCGAAAACCATACTTGGCAGCATCACCAACAAGCCGGGGATCAAGCACGATGCCAATGGCAAGCCCGAGGCCACTGCCAATGTATTCATGTTTCTCAATGCCGTGAACCGCCAGAATCAGCGCGGTTCCGTCAGCCTGTTCTCCGTCAGCCCCGAATGGGTGCCGATGAATCCGGAGGTCCATATCATCGAGGGGCGGTTTTTCCGCTCCGGGCTGCATGAACTGATCGTCAGTGATCTGATCCGCGCGCGCTTCAGGCATTTCGATGTCGGCGACGAGGTGCGAGTCCGGGGTACACCTTGGAAGATCGTGGGCGCCTATCACAGCACGGCTACTGCGCTGGGGGATTCGGTCATCGGGGATGCCGATACCGTGCTGGCGGCGTTCCCCCAGGCGACATTCAACGCCGTGAACGTGACTCTCGAATCACCGGGTGCGTTCGCGACATTCAAGAATGCGGTGGTCAAGGATCCAACGCTTACGGCGGAAGTTAAAACACAGGTGGAGGCAAGCGAGGACATCATCAAGTCGCGGCGCCAGCTCCTCGACTTCATAAGCTTCTTCCTCGGCGGTTTGATGGGACTGGGCGCCGCGTGCGGGGCGCTGGCGAGCCTCTATGCATCGGTCGATGCCCGCAGGCTGGAGATCGCGACCTTGCGCGCAATCGGTTTCGGCGGATTGCCGGTGGTGTGCTCGGTGCTCGCGGAGGGCCTGGCGCTCGCGCTCCCCGCAGCGCTGCTCGGCGCCGGCATAGACTGGTACCTGTTCAACAAGCACGTCGTGGTGGCCGCGCAGATAACCTTTCCAATGGCCGTCACGCCCCACCTCGTGGTGATCGCGCTGTGCTGGGCGCTGTCGATCGCGTTAATCGGCGGCATTCTGCCCTCAATCAGGGCGGCACGGTTGCCGGTTGCCACGGCCATGCGGGCGAGCTGACCGTTGCGACAAACCTTTACGGCGCGGCAAATGCGTCCGTGGCGCGAACGATCTCCTGCGACATCGAGCGAGTGGGCGTATGTCCCGCCTCGTTGAGGGTCACCATTGTTGAACGCGGCCACCTGCGGTGCAGTTGCCAGGCGGTGCCAATCGGGGCCTGAAAGTCGAAGCGTCCGCCGATGAGCACACCGGGGATGTCGGCGATTCGGTCCACATTGCGCAGCACCCGCCCATCGCCAAGCCATGCGTCGTGACGAACGTAGTGGGTCACGAGCCTTGCGAAGGCGAGGGCAAAGGCGGGATCCTCAAAACGAGGGGCCAATGTCGACGAAGGAGGCCATTCAGGTGTCGCCGACTCCCACGTGCACCAGGCGAGGGCGGCTCGCTGGCGAACGTCCGGATGCGGGTCGTTCAGTAACCGGCAATAGGCTTCCACGACGTCACCGTCGCGCTCGGACTCGGGCAACGCGTTGCGGCGCTGTTCCCAGGCGTGAGGGAAGAGCGCACCGAGTCCTTCGCGAAACAGCCAGTCGAACTCCTCCCGCCGGCCGGTCACGACGCCAAACAGCACCAGTTCGGTAACGGACTGCGGATGGTGTTGGGCATAGGCGAGCGCCAAGGCGCTACCCCATGATCCCCCCAACACCAGCCACTGTTGGATTTGAAGATGCGACCGTAGCTGCTCGATGTCCGCAATGAGGTTGTCCGTGGTATTGCCCGACAGTTCGGTATCCGGAGAGCTGGCGTGCGGGCGGCTGCGGCCACAACCGCGTTGGTCAAATAGAACAATGCGATAGCGGGTGGGGTCAAACAGCCTGCGGTGCCAGGGTGTGCAGCCGGAGCCGGGCCCGCCGTGCAGAACCACCGCTGGTTTCCCGGCCGAATTCCCGCAAACTTCCCAGTACAGAAGATCACCTCCGGCTACAGGCAGCTCGCCGCGTGCGTAGGGCTGCATTTCCGGATAGAGGTCTCTCACGGGTCCGCGGTCCTCGCCGGCGCCAGGCCGAGTTCTTCGGCGAAGAAGCTGAGCTCGGCACCGGTGTTGCCCACCCGCTGACTGAACGATGAGGTGACCCCATGACCTTCATTGCGGCGTGTAATCAGCAGGATAGGCCGCTTCGAAGAGTTGGCCTTCTGCAGCGCCGCGGCGAACTTGCGCGATTGATAGGGTGCAACCCGCGGGTCGTTCTCGCCCGTGATGAGCAGCACCGCAGGGTAGGCGGTACCGGTGCGGACATGATGCAGGGGCGAGTAGGCGTACAGCCATGCCAATTCGTCGGGCTTGGTCACCGTACCGAATTCGTAGGTGTTGTATTCACCGTTGGGCCAGAGCTCTGAGCGCAGCATGTCGTAAATGCCGACCACACTGACTACCGCCCGATAGTCGGCCGGATGCTGAGTCAAAGCCGCGCCCATTAGCAAGCCGCCGTTGGAGCCGCCGTAGATTCCCAGGTGTGCCGAATTGGTCCAATGCGCGTCAATCAGTGCCCGTGCCGCCGCGTGTAGGTCGTCGAAACAGTGTTGTTTGTTGCCGCGGCTACCGTCCTGGTGCCAGGCGTCGCCGTACTCACCACCGCCGCGGATGTTGGCGTAGGCATAGACACCACCCCGCTGCAGCCACGCCAGCATCGGACCCAGGAAGGTGGGCTGCCGGGACCTGCCATAGCCGCCGTAGGCACTGAGAATCGTCGGGCGACTTCCGTCGGGGCGGGTGTCGCCGAGCGCCATTACCGTGACCGGCACATGGATGCCACCGGTCGAGGGTGCATCGAGCCGCCAGATGCGCACCTTGGAGTAATCCCCGGTGGGTTTGACTTCAAAGACCGGGGTAAGCGCGCCGCTGGTCGCGTCGTATTTCACCCAGCGAGAGGGTATCGACCAGCCGGAATAGGCGATCAGGGCGATGCTGGAGTCTTCGGTAGCGGCGACGGCATTGATGCCGATCCCTGTGGACGGCAATGGCACCGTTCGTATGGGCTTCCCGTCAGAACTGAACTGGCGTATGCGCCAGTCCGGGCCGCTGACTTCCACCAGTAATAGGCCCCCCTTGATGCTCGCCACCCCATTGATGGCCCAGGTCTGCTGCGGCACCGCGATGTGGGTGCGGCCGTCACTCTCCAGCGCCAGCAGCTGAGCACGCGGGGCCCTCAGATAGGAGGACATGAGCAGCCGGTCGGCGGCCCAGGCGGCCCCAACGGTCTCACTGGTGGATACGCGCACCTTCTCACTGGAGTCGAGAACCTTGCGCCAGGTGCTCCCTGAGCGCAGATACACGCTCTCGAAGTTGGCATCGCCAAAATAGACGAAGGCTGCCGCGTGGTCGCCGTGAGCTGAGGTGATCAGCTGGTACTCGGCGATCGGCGAGGGCATTTTCCCGAGCGCGGCGGTGTCGCCGCTTGCGGGCGTACCCAGAGCATGGTGATAAAGCTGCGCATTGAACTGGGCGCGGGCACTGGGCACGGTGCCGGGAAGCGGCAAGCGCACGTATGTGACGCCTTTGCCGTCCGCATCCCAGGCAAGTGCCTGGGGTGTGGTACCGCCGCCGGCATAGGGGAGTGCGTCGCTTGCCACCCGGCCGTTCGCGACGTTTACAAAACGAATGGTGGTATTTTCGGTGCCACCTTGGGCCACGCCGTAGGCCACCATCGAGCCATCGGGCGAGGGCCAGTAGTTGGTGATGGCCGTGTCGCCCTTGGTGGCGTTGGTATCGACGAGCACCTTGGCGTCCCCATCGGGCCATGCCTGCACCACGAGCACTGCCTGTGGCTGCGGAGGCGTCTGCCGCAGATAGAACAAGCGGCTGGCGACAATCTTCGGACTGGAGCGTTGAGTGGAAGTTACGGCCAGCTCCCCGACACGCTTGATGATCGCGCCGTGGTCGCTGAAGCGGCTCATGACGCCGTCGGTGTAGGCATTCTGCGCATCAATCCACTGCTGGACGGCGGGCGCGGCGGCTTGCTCGAGCCAACGGTACGGATCGTGGACCGTTATGCCGTGATAGCTCTCGATGACGTCGTGCTCAGTCGTGACGGGCGGCGCGGCGGCCGCCGGCTGCCCGCTGGCGAGCAGCAGGGACAGACCTGCTGCGGCGAGGCCCATCAGGCTGGATTTTGCTCTGTTCATGGTTTGACTCCGGCGCGATGCTCGACATGGTAGTCGCCGCGTGGTGCGAGACAAGAATTGTAGGTATCTAGAAAACTTGACTCCAAGTATAGTAATCTTTACATTCCTGCCCACTATCGGCCGCCATGGGAATCAGCATGTCCTTTCGAGAGAAGAGCGCCTGGATCACCTTGATCGCCATCCTCTTGGTGTCCGCCGCATTTTTGTTCCATGCCCCCAGGCTCTCCCATCCTGGACCGTGGGATTTCCACGTACTGCTGGCCTGCATCGCCGCGTTCGCGGTGATCGAAATCGTCTCCTTCGTGGTACTGCGGCTGCGTTATCCAGAAGATGCGCGCACCCCCATCGACGAACGCGAGCGACTGATTCACCTGAAGGCAACGAGCCTGGCCTGGGGCGTCTACGTCGTTGGTTCCTTTCTGGCCGTGATGACGCTTCACCACGGCGCGAGCGCCGTGGTGATCGGATACTTGATCGTCCTGGCGTTCGTGGTCGCCGAGCTCGTGAAGTACGGGGCCCGCATCGTGTATTACCGACGCGGAGTCTGATTTGGGCGGGACCAACATAAGCAACCGCATCCGGCAATTGCGTTTTGAGAATGGTGAGATGACCCAACAGCAGCTCGGTCAGCGCATCGGTGTGACACGCCAGACCCTCAACGCCATTGAACTCGGCAAATATTCACCTTCGCTCGAGGCCGCGTTCCGCATCGCCGAAGTTTTCGGCGTACCGCTCGAACGGGTGTTTCAGTACAACCCCGGTAAGACCCCCACGTGAACATTATCCGGTGATTCAACTTATTTGGATGCGAGCGGAATGCGAAGCCAAGCCAAGAATTACAGTGTTGACCGGCGCAGCTTTTTGAAAATCGGCGTGGCGGCCATGCCCTGCCTGTGGCTGCCGGCGCGCGCCGCGCAGCCTGCGTGGCGCACCCAGACGGTCGGGCCCTTCATCGAAGTGGAGACGGATAGCGGCCGAATACGTGGCGGCCACAGCCGCGGTGCCTTGGCCTTCAAGGGCATTCCCTACGCGGGTTCGGTTTCGGGCGCGAATCGATTCAAGGCGGCACCCAAGGTCGTGCCGTGGACCGGAGTGCGTGATGCCACGGTGCTCGGACCCCCCGCCATGCAAGGTGCGGGCGGTACGTATGGAGAGCACGAACCGCCCTGCAGTGAGGACTGCCTGGTCCTCAACGTGTGGACGCCGGCGATCAATGACGGCGGCAAGCGTCCGGTGATGTTCTATTGCCACGGCGGTGGTTTCACCACCGGGTCTGGTGGCCAGAACATCCAGGACGGCGCGCATCTGGCTGCTGCCTATGATGTGGTGGTGGTGGCGAGCAATCATCGGCTCGGTCTGTTCGGCTATCTGTATCTCGGGGACCTCGCCCCGGAGGAGTATTCCAGCTCGGGCAATCAGGGCGTGCTGGATATCGTCGCTGCCCTCTCCTGGGTAAGGCAGAACATCGCCACCTTCGGCGGCGACCCCGGCAATGTGCTGGTGTTCGGAGAGTCCGGCGGGGGCTACAAGACGAGTGCCCTCATGGCCATGCAATCCGCGCAGGGACTGTTTCACAGGGCGGGGATTCAAAGCGGTCCGATGCTGCGCGGCCAGCCACGGGCTATCGCCACCGAGAACGCGTTGAAGGTTCTGGCAAGTGTGGGCCTCGGAGCCCGGGACTTGCATAAACTGGCGGCGGTTCCCGCGGAAAAGCTTCTCGCGATACAGCTGGCGGGCGCAAAGGCTCCCGCGCCCACGAGTGTTGCGGCGCTGCGAACCAGGTATCCCGGTCCCTGGTGTCCGGTGGTCGACGGAAAGCACCTGGCCCAGAATCCCTTCGACCCGATCGCACCGACGGCGTCGCTGCAAGTGCCGCTGCTGATAGGCTGCATGCGCGATGAGGTGATATTTTTCGAGCGTCAGAATCCCGCATTTTTTCATGCCGACGAGGCGGCGGTGGCCGCCCGGGAGCGCAAGCGCCTGGGCGATGCGGCGCAGCGTGTCCTTGCCGTCTACCGCGAATCCATGCCGGGCAGTACGCCCGTGGAGCGGGCCGTCGCCATCGAAACGGCAACGGACAGGGGCACGGATACGGTGATCCTGGCCGAGCGCAAAGCGCTGCAGCCCGCGCCCGTCTATCTTTATCGCAACGATTACAGTTCCAATGTCCCCATCAAGGGCACCAATTGGACTTTGCGTGCCTGCCACGCCAGCGATATCGCCATGGTGTTTGATAACTACGAGATTCCCGACCTGCAGGGCGATGGTCCGGGATTGGCCGCGGCCGCCAGGGCGATGAGCGGATATTTCGCGAGCTTTGCGCGTAGCGGCGTGCCCCTGGTGCAGGGCCAGCCGGCGTGGCCGCGCTACGACGCGCAACGTCGCGCCGTGATGCTTCTCAACACTGAGTGCGAAGTGCAAAATGACCCGGCCAGCGATCAGCGCAAATTATGGCAAGGGCTCGGCCTGGGATGAGAACAAGGCTATGACAGAACTCGTCGCAATAGAACTCAAGGCACACCTTCCGGCAAAGGACTTCGAGGTCTCGAAACAGTTCTATCAGGACCTTGGTTTTACCTTGTGCTGGAGCAGTGATGGTATGGCGTACTTTCACTGGGGTCCCCATGGCGAACATGCCAAGGCCGGCTTCCTGCTGCAGAAATTCTACAAGAAGGAATTCGCCGAGAACCTGCAGATGCATCTGCTGGTGAAGGACGTGGATGCGTGGTGGGCCAATGTCCAAGCCCGGAAGATCGCGGAGAAATACGCGGTTACGGTAGGAGAGCCTGAGGACCGGGAGTGGAAGATGCGTGATTTCGTCCTGGTCGATCCGGCCGGGGTGCTGTGGCGGATCGCACACGAGCTTCCGCAAGCAGGCGCCGTTTAGGCCGCTGCCGCGTATTCGACGCGATTTCGCCCCGAACCCTTTGCCGTGTAAAGAGCCTTGTCGGCGCGACCGATGAGGTCTTCCGCGCTCTCCGATCCGGCCTCGAGCCAGGCCACGCCGAAACTTGCGGTAACGCGGAACTCGGAGGCCTCGTATTCGAAAGGGATTTCGCCGATGGTCTGCCGCAGGCGTTCCACCAGTGGAAAGGGCGAAAGCCGCGCGGCCTGAGGGAGCACCAGCAACAACTCCTCACCACCGTAGCGCCCGAGGGCATCGCTGGAGCGCAGACTGCCGGGGAGCTTCGCGCCAAGTGCCCGCAGCACGGCGTCGCCGGTCAGATGACCCATGCTATCGTTGATGCGCTTGAAATGATCGATGTCAATGAGGGCAACCGCCAACGGTGCGCCGGACTGCCGCGCCGTGTCGATCTCGCGCCCCAGAATCTCCAGAATTGCCTGGCGATTCCATAGCTTCGTCAGGTTGTCGCGGGTCGCGCGCTCGAGCAGTGCCTCGTGCTCCCTGAGCTCGCGCTCCAGGACGTGACGTCGTGCCTCGAGCCTGGATACCCGCCACCGCCATGCCCCTGCCAGCAGAGCGCACAACGCCGCAGCGGCCAGCATCCTGAACCATAGCGACTGCCACCAGGGCGGCAGGATCTGATAGTCCAGTCGCACCAGCCGCGAGACGCGCTGGTGGTCGGGATCCACAGCGGTCGCTTCAAACCGATAGTGTCCCGGCGTCAGGCCTGGATAGTGCACATGAAAGTCGTGCGTCTCGAACCACTCATCGCTCAGTCCGCGCAGCCGTACCTTGAGGAGCGTCGCCTTCGGATCCCCAAAGTCCAGATCCTGCAGCTGCACATCCAGTGCGGGGGAGTTGCTCCACCTGAGACGTGCTGACTCCTTTGGGTCGAGTTGCACAGTGCCCAGTTTCGCTGCGGAGATGCGCAGATCCAGCGGCCCTGTCTGTATGAGGCGCGTTGGCCTCGCGACATGCGTCAAGCCCCCGCTGGTGCCGATCCAGATCGATCCATCACTATCGGCAAACACGGCGTTCTGGTCCGTGTCATTCCAGATCAGTCCGTCAGGCTGACCGAACTTGCGCCAGGTACCGCCGTCGAAAATGGCAAAACCGTCGTCCGTGCCCGCCCATAGCCAGCCACGCGAATCAAGCTGCGTGAAATAGATCGCCGCAGCGGCAATGTTCGGATCGTTGATCCAACGTGACTGATCGATGAGTCCTTCGTGTACATGCAGATACAGCAGTCCGTGTGCGGCACTCCCGGCCCAAAGCCAGCCATCACGCCCGGCGCTGACTGTCGCGAAGCCGGCGCCGGTGGGATCGGTGGGTTTCAGCAGCGACCAGGCCTGGTGCGACCAGCGCAGCAGGCCGTTCTGCGTGGCGAACCAGACGGTGCCCTGTGCATCCTCGGTGGCGTCAGTGATTTCACCCAAGCCCGCGGGCGCCGCCGTGGAGTCCACGCGCGTGGCTCCGGGAGCCACGGTGCTGATGCCGTGATTGCTGCAGATCCACAGTCGATCCGTCGAATCAACGAATAGCTTGCGCGTCTGCGGGATGTTTCCCACCAATACCACCCGGTGTGTTCCCTTGGCGACCGCGAACAGCTCGCCGGTCGGCAAGCCGAGCCAGAGCGTATTGTCGGCGCGCCTGGCCATGACCTGCACTTCGCCCGCGGGCAGGCCATCCAGGCCACAGGGCGCTGCCTGGTGCGTGACCTCACTGATTGTCAGACATCCCGAGCGGCTTCCCAGGACAATCGCGCGGTCCGGCCCGCGCAGTACCACCCACACCGGATTGGTGCTCTGCCCTTGGCGGACGGTCCACGATTCCAGGGCGCCGTATCCAAGCCAGCGCCACAGACCGTGGCCGGATAAGCCCAGCCAGACGGCGCCGTCACGACTGGGCAAGAGCGCGGTAATTTCCGGCGTCGTAATGCCGTTTTCGGCGGTGAGTTCCTCCCAGTGATTCTGCTGCCAGCGAACCAGTCCGAGATCACTGCGAGTCAGGACACGGCCCTGCTGGTCCACGATCATGGGCACGCTGAGAATGCCGGCCGTGAGCTTGCCATGAGGTGCATCGCGTCGTTCAAATGTGACTGCGCCCGGGTGCAACATCACCACATGTTCAAGGCCCCGGGCCCACATGCGTCCGTCGCCATCCAGCACGAAGGTATGCCAGGTGTCCGGTGGAACACCGGAAGGCGCGGTCCACATTTCTGTCTTGCCGTTCCGGCTGCTGCAGATGCCCTTGCCGCAGCCGAGCCAGATACGACTCTGATGGTCCACGAAGACGCTGCTCAAGTGACCGAGGGCCGGCAGTGCCCGGATCTGTTCCGCGGTGAAGTAGTGGCGGATGTGCCATGCCTCGGTACCCGGCGCGATCGAGAGTTCCAGCAGTTCCTCCTTGTCGATGACCAGCAAGTGATTTGGTGCGGACTCCGCAAGCCGTGTTCCGGACTCGACGGTGAGTGAGTGTCCGTCAGGTCGGATGGCCCTGAAGTGCTCACCCGCACGCAGGTAGAGGTCGTGCGCCGTTCCCACCCAGAGCCGCCCGGATGAATCCTCGACGGCGTTGTGGACGTTTGTGTCCTCGAGTCCCTGGGCCTCGGCAAAGCGCTCGAAGTCGCTGCTGTCGTGACGGAACAGCCCGTTCTCAGTGCCGATCCACAAATAGCCGTCGTGATCCTGCAACAGCCAGGTCACAGAAAGGTTGGAAAGACCGTCCTGTTGCGCATATTGGCGGAAGCTGAATTGCTGGGCAGGGGCCTGGAGGGGCAGGCACAGAAGCAGCAACAGCCAGTAGCGACCCGTGACGCAGCTCACAATAGGGCAAACCTACCCCAGCGACGCCGGCAAAGCGGTGATTCATCTCAATTATTCCGACAAAAGTGGGGCAGGGCCTACGCTAGGCCGGTCTGTCGTCAGGCCCTGGGATGGCGAAGCGGATAAACGATGAAATGATGTATTTGTCTTCTGATCGGGGAATCTCACCACAGTGCAGGTGGGTCCAGAATGTCGGGAAGAACAGTGCGTCCCCGGCCACCGGCTTGATTTTCAGGTTCTGCCGATGGAAGCTGGTTTCGCCGCCATCGGTGACCGAATTCAGATAGAGGATGAGCGCCAGCTGGCGATCCCATCCCCCCGGTCCGAGGGCATCGAAGTGCCACTTGAAGTGGCCCTCGTTCTTTTTGTAGTGCTGGATCTTGTAGCCCGTACAGCGTAGCGGTGCGACCCGCAGCGAGGAGAATTGAGCCGCGATACTGAGGATGACGGTGGTGACAGAGGAGTGCAGTTCGGCGAACGCCGCCGTCCAGGCGCCGTCAGTTTCGACATCGACATCGGTGCTGACCTTTACAGCTGCTTCCAACTGTCGCTCGCCACTGGGGCTGGCCGTATATCCCGGGTGTTTGTGCGGATCGTCCTGGTAGAGTTGAATGAAGCTATTGCATAGCTCCTGGGAAATCAGAGCTTTCACATAGAATATGCACTCGTCACGCGCGAAGAGTTCCATGATTTGGGGAAGAGTGGTCCAGCCCCGGTCCGGCGTCAATGTCTACCGGCTGAAAGGCAGGAACGTTTATCCTTGCACGCGCTCGGGCGGTGCACTATCGCCCAGGGCATACTCAACTGGGAGGACCTATGAAGAAGCTTGCTCTTGCTGGATTGATTGTTGTGGCGGTCGTTGCGGGCGCCGTGACCAACGCGGATCCGCCGGTCCGTGATATCGGCGCCGGCCGTCATCCCAATCTGGCCGCGGCCCAACGCCTGGCGCATCAGGCGTGGGAAAAAATCTCGGCCGCTCAGGCGGCGAATGAATTTGACTTAGGCGGCCACGCACAAAAGGCCAAGGAGCTGCTGGACCAGGTCAATGTGGAGCTGAAGGAGGCGGCGCAGGCGGCCAACCACAAGTAGGCCGGCCAAACAGGTCTGCAATATTGAGCCCGAAAGAGGGCGAGCACCGGCAGCTGTCGGTGCTCGCCCTTTTTACAGGATCAATGGAATTCCAGTGCCTGCAGCAGATTCGCAATGTTCGGGACGCCGACGCCGGTAGCCTGATCGTAGCCAGGCCCTGCATGCCAGTACCAGTTGTCCCCCGCGCGAATATCACGCAACGGTGCGTAAGGTCCTGCATAGGCTGCAAATCCGGTGCTCGCAATGCCGTAGAGGGCGAAGTTCAGCACTCCGACACGATGATGCAAGGCCTGATTGAACAGCGCCGTCATGCCATTGAGCTGGGGAGCCGCAAAACTCGTACCGCCGATGAAGTCCAGTACGCCGAGGGCACTGCCAGGCGCGCTCGAGGTGTACCAGATCACATAGCCGGTGTCGGGGTCGGAGTTGACGGAAAGATCCGGCACGTTGCGTCCGGCATAGCCCCCCGGCAGGTTGACGGGCAGCTGCAGCCCAAACTGCGGATAGGAGGGGCCGGTCAGGTTCTGACCGAAGGGAGTCCGGCTCATCCCGGGAACAAACAGCTGATACAACGGAATCGGCACGTAACTGCTGACTCCGCCGCCACCACCTGCGGGAAAGATTCCGCAGCTCACTGGGTCAAAGCCGAGGAGCGCGCAGAGCGGCGTCAGGTAGTCCCAACCCCAGGCTTGTTCCGTCGCGATATCAACGGTGTAGGTGCTGCCATCGGGCAGCCCGAACAGCTGCGGACCGGGTAGCGTCGTGCCACCGGCGGCGGTGATATACGTCTGCGCCGCAGGGTCGTCCACCGACAGCACCTTGGGGTATTGCGGTACGTCGAACAGCCCCAATGCCGGGTCGTTCGCGTCATAGGCGCCGGCGTCGCCAGAGGAGCAGAAGAAACTCTGACCCTGCAGGGCGGCCTGAATCAGCACATTGCTGAGGGCCCTCATATAAGTCGTGTTGCGACCGGTGACCGGGTTGGTCACGTCATCGGCGGCTACGGTGTCGAGCCATTCCCAATCGCCCCAACTCACTGAAACGGTGTCGGCTACGTTCTGGTCCACCGCTTTGGCGAAATTATCGATCGCACCTTGCTCGGAATTGGGCGCCTGATACACAACTACGGTGGCCCCCGGCGCGACGCCGCCGGATTGTTCAACATCCAGCGTGGTCTCCGTGGAACCCGCAGCATCGCTGGGCGGCCCCGAACCACCATCGACGAACACCTGGCGGATCCGTTTGCCGGAGCTGTTCAGGCCGAGCGAGTGCCAGTAGGCGAGCGCATCGCTGGGCGTGAAGGCCGCGAAAGTCACAATGCCCAGGGTCTGACCGCGCCCGGTTATGCCCCGATCGTACAAAGGCTCCGCGTTGTAGTACTGCGCAAAGTCAACGACGGTCCATTCCCCGGGCACATCGGGTGTGTTCGGCGCCGCACCACTGGGCGGCGATGCTTTTCCATGCACCGGCTTCAATTGCGGAGCAAAGGCTATGTTCGGACGAAATCTGGGCCGGGTGTCCAATCCGAGGAGACCTTCGACCGAACCCGAAACCGCGTCGTCCAGTGTCGCGACCCGGTCAGGGGCACGAAAGCGCATGGCTGGCGAGCCGGCACCGGCGGAAACCTGGTAGCTGTGCAGTTGAACTCCGAACTCCCTTTCAACGGCGGTTACGCTACCGGTCACCTGCAACTGGGCTGTAGCAGATCGTACAACGGTGAATCCCCGTGCCTGGTAATGCCGCGTGACCGCGGCGACCGTGGCATCGGTGGGTCCGAATTGCGCGGCGAACTGCGCGGTTGTCAGGAATTGCTCGAACTGCGGGCTGTTCGGCGTGTGAAGCGCCTGCACCAGCGCTTCCATCTGCTCCTTGTTACGCAGTTTCAGGGCAATCGTAAGCGTCATGGACGAGCTGCCTTCGACCACATCCGTGGCGCCAAGATCCACCGCCTTGGGCACGGAAGGGCGCGGGACGGCAGCAATTGAAGTGCCAAAGAACAAGACAGAGCACGCTGCGACGATCAGTCGTTGATGCACACGCACGGTAATCTCCCTTGAAGTCTTTTGATTAGAGATTGCACGGTCGCTTCTTAATCCAGCGGTTCCGCGCCTCTTTGCCGATACGATAGCGCGTCGCCCGATTCGCAGCCACCGTATGTCAGTGTTACGGCGAAGCTTCTGTACAGTCCCTGTCCAGGGCCTGACCGCGGTCGATCAGTCGCAGGCGGCTCTGTTTCACCGCAACATGAATCGAGGGGTGAGCCAGGGTGCCTTGTACCAGGACGGGTGCCTGCAGCCGCAGCAGGCGCAGACTTTTGGGATTGCCGCGGATCGCAAGATCCAACCCTTCCGAATCGAGATGGATCCGGCCCTCGCCCGTGATCAGGACGGGGTCGGTATCCACCCACAGATCCTGCGCGGTCAGCGTGCCGTCTTCGGCCTTGAATCTGGCGATGCCACAGCGGACCGGAACGTCGCGCTTGTTTTTGAACAACAGCAGTCGCAAGCCCCGTAAGTCGACGTCAGTCAGTTCAGCCAGGGACTCGCGCAGCGCTCCGCCCGTCATGCGCACCGTCAGCGTGCCATTGGCGCTGGCGGCAACCTGATGCACCGACCTTCCCAGTCCCCTGACGCTGACCCGGATTTGCAAGGCCCCTTCCATTGGTGGCGGAGCCGAACCTTTCTGCAGCAGTGGACCGAGCTGCAGTCCGAAGATCCCAATGTCAGCCACGGCTGCGGGAACCTCCTTGCTGCCATCCAACGAGAGGCGAGCATCGACCCGTCCACCTGACAGGCTGGCCGCCAGCGGCGAAACAGTAAGAACATCCTGGCTGATGGTGGCGGTGAGCGAAACATCCTTCAGGTCCAGGCGTCCGACTTCCACGCGATTCGCGTGGTACTTTGCCGCGGCGCCCGCGACATGCAACACATTGGGACTGATCATGGCATCGGACAGCAGCAGCGGGGAAGGGGGTCCCGGCAGGCGTCCTGCCGCGCGTAGGCCAAGATCCGATAACTTCAGGACCTGAGAGTCCAGCAGCACGTCAAACCTCGGCCGACCACTCGCGGAGTCCGTGACCACACTGCCACGAATGTCACTGCTGCCGGAACTCGCCGCGAGCTCACTGAAAGTCGTGTGTGTGCCGCGACGTGAATATTTTCCGGAGAGGCGATACTCCCCGGTGTCCAGCAGATGCACACCCGTCAGAAAATACAAATCCTTCAGGTCCGGTCCAGAAGCGACAAACGTCGCATCGGCGATGTCAACGATGAACGGCTGGGGCAGGAAACCGGTGACCTCCAGGTGCGAATCACCGGAGCGCTCCGCGAACGTGAAATGATATGGGAGCCTGTGACTCGCGGTGAGGAGTGAATCAGCGCTGATCCTGAAGGTGGCGGGTCGACCGTTCAACTGGCCGGCGCCGTCAATACGCAAGGGCTGTGCGGTGCCTTGCCCGTTGATGTCTTGGGCTGACACGATGCCGACAAACTGCAGATGCCGTTTGGCATCATCCAGCTGCACCCGGGCCTTCGCGATCGACAGGCTGCGGACAATCGCGGAGTTGCTGTTGATCCGCCTTATGGCGGGATCGCGCCATTGCCAGTTTGCGCGGCCCGCGGCATCGCGTAGTAGATGCAGGCTGGCGCCCTGTATATCGATGGCGGTGATGCCCCCGGAGCGGCGCCAGCCGGGCAGGCGCAGCACGATCGAGATTTTGTCGGCCTCAAGTGCGACGCCCGCCGGCGTCCATGCGGGGTTGCCGATGATGACGTGTTCGGCGCTGACTCGCGGTGCGGAATCCAGCAGTCGCGTCTCTAACGCGCCATTGACCGTAATCGGACGTTGAATGAACAAAGCCAAGCCGCGGATCAGCAGCGGACGGCCCATGGCCGTGTCCGCGACGGCGACCAGCCCTACGGCCAGAATGATCAGTGCGGCGAACACCACGGCCGCCCATGCCAGGATACGGCCTGCGATCAGCGTGCCCTTCATGACCCATTAACGCATGAATCGACGGTGGATATACGGCCGCGGACGTGCAGGACTTCTCCTTCAAATGAAGGAGATGGTGCGAATCTCCATGCTCTGACGCGGCGGTGCATCGTCGGGGGCTTCCGGATCGTTGATGGCAGTGTGTCCGGTCCATTGCGCGGGCGGGGCATCCGAGTCGTACAGCTTGAACGCGAAGAGTTCTTCGGGCTGCATGCGCGAGCTGTAGTACCAGCGGTGGTCGGGATTGTAGCTGAGGTTGTAGCCATACAGCGGCGGTCGGTTGGGATCGTCCAGCCCCCCGCGGATTTCGCTGTCGTGCAGATCATCGGGACGAACGGTCGAGGCGTCGCACAAGGCGAGAGGTGTGCGATAGACGGTGGCGATGGGGCGCCAGAGGTTCATCAGCACCACCCGTTTGCTCAGCCAGAAATCCGCCTGCGCTCCAAGGAGTGGACGGGCCACTGTTTCAATGGTGCGTCGGCCGTAATCAACATGAGCGCCGAAGGCCGGCTGTCGACCGTCGCTGCTGTCGGGACCGTCGCTGCGCGCGACTGGACCAAAGGCAATGGCGTGAGTCGCTCCGTTGAGCCGCTTGGCCAGCGCGATCGCCTCTGGAAACAGCACCCGTTCTATCTGTGCGGGGTCGAGGAAGTCGCGCACGGCCGTCGGTTCGCGCAGCAGCGTAAAACCGTTGCGTTCGATGCTGGGGAGTTCGCCCAGCGAGCGCAGATCGGTGACCATGACGTCGTGATCGTCGCCGGGCCAATAGGACCTGGCCCGCTCTGCGGGATAGAAGATTGACCGTTCGCCCTTGACGACATAGCGAATCGTGGCTTTGATTTGGTGCGGAGCCTTGACCGCCAGCATGAAGCCTGTTCTCTTTGTAAATGCTGATAAGCACTATAACAG
>DASZCK010000272.1:0-10329 GCA_035943195.1 Steroidobacteraceae bacterium | reverse complement strand
CTACGCCGCCTTCATCAGCGCCACGGCGGCACGCCGCCGGGCCCTGGGGACTGACCTTACAAAATCTTGAAGCCGGCACGTGCACGAGGGGAGCGGCCCTGCGTTTAATTGAGTACAAGGTGCGCCAGGGGCGCGCCATGTCATATTGAGGTCTCTCATGCGAAACTTTGAAGGTTACCTGCGCAATCTGGCCCTGGCAGCTGCCGTGGCATTGACGGTCAGTGCCTGCGTCGTGGTGCCGGCCCGGGGCTATTATGCCGGGGGTGGCTATTACGCCGGGGGTGGCTATTACGCCGGGGCGGTGACGATCGCTCCGCCTGCCGCGCAGGTGGAGGTCTACGGTGCGCCCCCGCAGCCCGGCTACGTATGGCTCGGCGGCTATTGGAACTGGGTGGGTGGACGGCATGTCTGGGTGGGCGGCCACTGGTCCGCGCCGCGACCGGGGTACCGCTGGGTGCCCCACCGCTGGGAACGCCGCGGTGACGGTTGGCACATGACCGGCGGAGTCTGGGCCCGTCGCTGATCTGCTCTGACCCCGCAGCAACGTGGCACGTGCGGGCGAGACCGCCGGGCCACGTTTCAAATCCGCCATTTTCCGCCCGAGAGTCCGTCCTACATTCCGTCGGCGCGCCGTTGCACCATCGCATGATGCATTATAAGGCCCGATGGACGGTGCGACCCAAGCTGACAAGGACCAGGGTGACGCCAACCCCGGGCTGGTTTCCCAGCTCGCGGCGCTGAGGCGCGCCACCTTTACCGGCCGGGTCGGCAAGACGGTGATCGTATTGCTGGTCGCGGCCATGGCGGTCATCGGCGCCACGGCCTACCTGCAGATCCGCCTCAATATCTGGAACAAACCTTTCTACGACGCCCTCTCGCGTCGCGACCTGCACGACTTCATGGTGCAGCTGGGCGTGTTTTTCATCCTGGCCGGATGGCTGACCTTGCTCAACGTGATTCAGCGTTGGGTCGGGGAAACTCTGAAGCTGAAGTTACGCGAGGCGCTGGCGCAGGATCTGCTGGGGCATTGGTTGCAGCCGCGACGTGCATTCTGGCTTGCCAACGCCGGTGCCATGGGCGAGAACCCGGATCAGCGCATGCACGAGGATGCGCGGCATCTGTGCGAGCTCACGTCGGATCTAGGACTGGCGCTGCTGCAATCGAGCATCCTCCTGGTCTCATTCTCCGGCGTGCTGTGGGTGCTCTCGAGCGCCTTCGTATTCCGAATCGGTGAGCACGATTATGCCGTGCCGGGCTTCATGCTGTGGGCCGCGATCATCTACGCCCTGACCGGGTCTCTGCTCAGTTACTGGGTGGGTCATGGCCTCATCGCCCGCAATGCCTTTCGCTATGCGCGCGAAGCGGATCTGCGCGTGGCACTGGTACGGATCAACGAACATCTGGACGACATCACCTTGGCGGGCGGTGAAGCCGACGAACTGCGCCGCGTCGAAACTCATCTCCACAACGTCCTGGCGGCCACCCGCAAGATCGTCTCCGGTCTCACCAACCTTACCTGGGTGACGGCGGGCTTTGGCTGGGTGACCAATGTCGCCCCCATCCTGGTGGCGGCACCGCTGTACTTCACGGGCAAGATTTCCTTCGGCGGCCTGATGATGGCGGCGGCGGCCTTCACCCAGGCCCAGTCTTCGCTGCGCTGGTTCGTCGACAATTTCAGCACCATCGCCGACTGGCGCGCCACGCTGTTGCGGGTGGCGAGCTTCCGCGACGCACTGGTACATCCGCGCGTCGTCGAACTGTATGACTCCAAGATCCAGTACCAGTACGGCGACCCCGGGACCGTCACCATCGATAACCTGGTGATCCAGTCCAGTGCGGGCGAGGATGGCCTGCAGGAGCCGCACGTGGTGGTGCATGCGGGCGAGCGCGTGATCATCGCTGGCGCACCCGGCACCAACCGCACCCAGCTGTTCCGCGCCCTGGCGGGACTGTGGCCCTGGGGGCATGGTCAGATCATCCGCCCCGAAGGCGAAGTCGTGCAGTTCCTGCCGCGCGGTTCGCCCTACCTGCCGCGCGGTACCCTGCGCGAAGTGCTGGCCTATCCGCAAAAAGTCACCGAGTTCAGGCCGGAGGCATTTGAACAGGCGCTGCGGCGCATGAAGTTGAAGCGGCTGCTGCCGATCCTTGACGAAGTGCATCGCTGGGACCGGGAATTGAATTCCGAGGAGCAGGTTGCCGTCGCCCTGGCACGGGTGGTGGTGCACGTGCCTAACTGGGTGCTGATCGATGGTGCCCTGTCGGCGCTGCCCGACGAGTTCCTGGAGCGCGTCTCGGACGCATTGGAGAACGAACTCAAATACACCGCCGTGGTGCACATCGGGCCGGTCGCCCAGGTGGTCGACCACCTGTTCCGCCGCGTCGTGCACCTGGTAAAACTGACCGACACCGGGCCGGCGCAGACCGCGGAAACCAAGGTCCTGACGCCGGATGCCGCCCCATGAGACCACGGCTACCACTGCTGCAGGTTCTGATCCTGGCGCTGCTGCTGGCCGCCGGCGTGGCGCAGGCGCAGGGGCAACAGGACCTGGATTTCCATGCACCGGCGAGCACCAACGACGCGGCACTCACCGCCGTCATGCGCGACCTTGCCGTACGGGTGCTGCCCGTGTACCAGGAGGCCGATGCCACCCGCTATCTGAACAATCTGTCGGCGCTGCAGCTGGTCGCCGGCAGTATTGATTCGGCCTGGACCACCCGACAGTCGTTGCTGGAGCGGCGCCGCCCGCAGGAGGCCGGCAAACCGATCCGTCAGGCGGTGGTTTTTGATCTGTACATGCGCGCCCGGGCATTGGCTGTTCAGGGTCCGATGCCCTTCGCGGAAGCGTATGGCAAGGCCTATCAGCAGACGGTGCCACAGCTGTCGGACCTCGACGCCTTCACGCTCAATGGTTGGCTCGCACGGCCCGTCTACCAGTTCCGCGAGGCCCTGCAGCGCGCGCTGGACCAGGCGCGCCAGCAGCCGCGCATCAGCACCAATCACGCCCTGGATCTGGTGTGGACCTATCTGGCATTTGACGCCTACCGCAGCTTCTCCACGGCCGCCACGGCCCTGATCCGCGCGGATGACCAGCATCGCTACGCGACCGATGACAAGGTCACCATCATGACACCCGACCTTGCGGAGCTTGTGGCCCATGTGATCAGACCGCGCAACGCCCCGGCAACCCTGCCGACACTGCTGGAGTTCACGCTGGGCGATGATCCCAACAGCGATCAGCGCGAGATCGCCGCGCATGGCTACGTCGGGGTTCGGGCCTATGTCCGCAGCCCGGCCGCGAGCCAGGTGCTGGTATTCGAACATGATGGCAAGGACGCAACGGCCGTGATCGATTGGATCACCCACCAAAGCTGGAGCAACGGCCAGGTCGGCATGTTCGGCCTGCGCTACAGCGGTTTCACGGCGTGGGCTGCGCTGCGCGAGCTGCCGCCGGCTTTGAAGGCGGTTGCCACCGCGGATGCGACCGCCCCGGGCATCGACTTTCCGATGCGCAACGGCATATTCCGTTCGCAGGCGTATCGGTGGATCCAGGACGCGACCAACTCGGAAGTGCCGGACTACTCCAGCGAAAGCGAGGATGCCTCATGGCACCAGCTGGAGAAGCGCTGGTATGAGGGTGGGCAGCCCTATCGGGATCTGGATCGGCTCGCCGGGCGGCCCAGTCCCATCTTTCAGCGCTGGTTGAGCCATCCCAGTTATGACTACTACTGGCACGATATGGTGCCATTCGGTGCTCAATTCGCGCGCATCAAGATTCCGGTACTCAGTATTACCGGCTATTACTCCGCGGCTGAGGTCGGTTCGCTCTACTACTTCGATCAGCAGCTCAAGGCCAATCCCAAGGCGAATCACACGCTCATCATCGGCCCCTGGACCGACGGCAGCATCGATACGGGCCCCACATCCGACCTGCTCGGGCTCGGCATCGATCCGGTGGCGCAGATGGATCTGGATGACCTGCGCTATCAATGGTTCGACCAGATCTTCAGGCATGGACCCTGGCCGGCTTTCATCAAGGGCCGGGTGAACGTGCAGCTCGCCGGGGCCAACGACTGGCTGCACGGTGCCACCCTGGAGTCACTGACCAACGGCAGCCTGCGTTTTTATCTGGATTCGCAGAGCCTGGATCCACCGCCGCCCAAGACCGGCAAGGTGCCGCCGGCAAGTGGCGGCCGCTACCGACTGCTCGCGCGCCGTTCGGCAAAGAAACTGCCCGTCACCCAGTTGGTGAGCCTGACGGATCGCAGCGACTCGGACTGGACGGCGCCGACCAGTCTCGTCGTCAAAACGCTCAACGAGCATGACACCCTGATTCTGGTCAGCGATCCCTTAGGCCATGTGACCGACCTTGTGGGCACGCCGAAAGTGCACCTGGACTTCACACCCAACAAATTCGATATGGATTTGGCGATCACACTGTATGAACAGCTGGCGAATGGAGATTACGTACAGCTGTACGCTCCTGCGTTCGAATTCCGGGCGAGCTATGCCCGGGACCCGAGCCACCGGCATCTGCTGCAGGCGGGCGTCGAACAGCAACTGGATGTGTCCTTGCACCAGGTGCTCGGGCGGCGCCTGCAGGCCGGCAGCCGGCTGGTGATCAGCATCGCCGTCAACAAGCGACCGGATCGGCAGATCAACTACGGCACGGGCGGAGACGTCAGCACCGAATCCTTACGGGACGGGAAGATACCGCTGCGTATCCGCTGGCATGGGGGCACCTACTTCGACCTGCCCGTGCACCACTAACTTTTGCACCCGGGCGCGCGCATCGGCGTACAATGCCGCCCCCCTTTGCCCCGAGCACCCTCCCACAGTGACCGATGACCCCAAAATAACCGGCTTTTCCGAGCTGGGACTGCCTGCGCCCCTGCTGGAGGCCCTGGCCGCCGTGGGATATGAATCCCCCTCCCCGATCCAAACCGCCACCATTCCCCGCATGCTCAAGGGTGAGGACGTGCTCGGGCAGGCCCAGACGGGGACCGGCAAGACGGCCGCCTTCGCGCTGCCGATCCTGGCCCGCATTGATGTCTCCCAGAACACTGCGCAATGCCTGGTGATGGTGCCCACACGCGAACTTGCCATCCAGGTCGCTGAGGCCTTCCAGAAGTACGCGGTGAAACTGCCCGGTTTTCATGTATTGCCGATCTATGGCGGCCAGAGCTACACGCCGCAATTGAAGGGACTGAAGCGGGGAGCCCAGGTCATCGTCGCCACGCCCGGTCGCGTCATGGACCATATGAAGCGCGGCTCTCTGGACCTGTCCTCGCTGCGCTTCGTGGTGTTGGATGAAGGCGACGAGATGTTGCAGATGGGTTTTGTCGATGACATCGAGTGGATCCTCACTCAGACCCCTCCGGAGCGTCAGATTGCATTGTTTTCGGCAACCATGCCGAATGCGATCCGGCGAATCGCACAGAAACATATGCGCAATCCGGCAGAGATCACCATCCGCCAGCAGACCAGCACCGCCCCGCTCATTCGCCAGCGCTACTGGCTGGTCAGCGGGTTGCACAAGCTGGATGCGCTGACGCGCATGCTGGAAGCGGAGCGCTTCGATGCCATGCTGGTGTTCGTCAGGACCAAGCTCGAGACTACGGATCTGGCCGAGAAACTCTGTGCGCGCGGCTTCAATGCGGCAGAACTGAACGGTGATATTCCGCAGGCACAGCGCGAACGCACTATCGCCCGGCTCAAGAATCGGCAGCTGGATATCGTGGTCGCGACCGATGTCGCGGCACGCGGCATCGACGTGGAGCGCATCTCGCACGTCGTCAACTACGACATCCCCTACGACTCAGAAACCTATACCCACCGCATCGGCCGCACCGGCCGCGCCGGCCGCTCCGGCGACGCCATCCTGTTCGTTGCACCGCGTGAGCGCAATATGCTGCGCATCATCGAACGCCATACGCGTCAGCCCATCGAGGCGATGAATCTGCCGACGATCAAAGACGTGAACGATCAGCGCATCGCACGCTTCAAGGAGCGCATCGCCGGCGCCCTGCAAAGTGGCGAGGCCAAGACATTCCAGCCGCTGCTTGAGCAGTTTGAAACGGAGCTCAACGTCCCGGCCATCGAGATTGCCGCAGCCCTCGCCAGCATGAGCCAGGGTTCCACGCCCTTTCTGCTCGAGAACCGGCCGGACCCGCAACCCGCCACGGCCCCCTCTGGCGAGCGCGGTCAGCGTGACTTCGCGGCACAGGGGCGCCCGCGACCGGCGCGTGCTGAACGGCCCGAGCACGGTGCGCGCCCGGAGCGCGGCACCCGCTTTGAACGCGGACCGGATCCGGGCGGTCGAGGCCGGCGCGAGGCCGCACCGCCGCTTGAGACCTTCCGCATCGAGGTCGGTGCGGCGCACGGGGCGCTGCCCGGCAACATCGTCGGCGCCATCGCCAACGAGGCCGGCGTCGACGGCCGTCATATCGGTCATATCGAGATCCGCGAGGACCACAGCTTCGTGGACCTTCCGGTGGGAATGCCGGATGATATTTTTCAGGAGCTGCAGGTCGTGCAGATCCGTGGCAACCCGCTGCGCATCAGTCGCGCCGCGAAGCCGCCGCGCGCCGAGCGCGCGCCAAATGGGCCGCCGGGTCGGCCGTTCCACCCGAGCTCGCGCAAGCCGGGCGGGCCGCGCAAACCGCACCGCAAGACGCCAAAGTTCTAGTGATCCAGGCGCCCCACCGCGGCGCCAATCGCCAACGTCAGCGCCATCGCGAGTGCTCCGAGAACGGTTACCCGCAGGGCCCCGACCAGCACCCGGGCACCCCCTACGTGCGCCGCGACGGCGCCCAGAGTTGCCAGTGCTGCCAATGACAGCACGCCGATCGCCGGAATCATGAGATCGATCGGCGCGAGCATGGCCACCAGGACGGGCAGCAGTGCCCCGCAGGCGAAGGAGAGTGCCGAGGCGAGCGCCGCCTGCAGCGGGCGGGCGCGGCCGCGCTCTGAAATCCCCAGCTCATCGAGGGCGTGGGCTGCCAAGGCGTCCTTCGCCGTGAGCTGCGTGGCGACCTGGTCGGCCAGCGTCGGCGTCAGTCCACGAGCCACGTAAATGGATGCCAGCTCGGCATGCTCGCCGTCGGCATCGGTCGCCAGTTCCTGCCGCTCCTTACTTAAGTCAGCCTCTTCGGAGTCCGCCTGCGAACTGACTGAGACATATTCGCCGGCTGCCATGGAGGCAGCGCCGGCGACCAGGCCCGCGACACCAGCCACCACCAGTGGATTGCGGCCGCCATGCGCCGCCGCGACGCCCAGCAGCAGACCGGCCGTGGAAAGAATGCCGTCATTGGCGCCCAATACCGCGGCGCGCAGCCAGCCCAGCCGTCCGACCCTATGTCTCTCTCTTCTATGTGCAGGCATATCGAAGAAGTATAACAATGCATTCCCGGATAAACGGATGGAGCGCGTAATTGTTCAACTTCAAACGGCCGCTCGCAGCGCTCCTGGGTGTGGCCTGGGCATGCGCAGTCCCGGTGGCATTCGCCGCAGGTTCACTACCCGTGCCGGTATCCAAAGTCGACGCGCAGGTGCAAAGCCTGCTCCCCGGCCTCGAGACCCTCTATCAGGAAATCCACGAACACCCGGAAATCGCCTTCCACGAGACGCGCACCGCCGCGCTGCTGGCCCATCAGATGCAGCGCCTTGGATTCAAAGTGACAGAAGGCGTGGGTGGCACGGGACTGGTGGCCATGTATGAAAACGGTCCGGGCCCGACGGTACTGGTGAGAACCGAGCTCGATGCTCTGCCCATGACGGAAGCCACCGGCCTCACCTATGCCAGCCAGGATCCTACGGCCGATCACAGCTGTGGCCACGACCTGCACATGGCCATCTGGGTCGGCACTGCAGCGGCGCTTTTGGAATTCAAATCCGCGTGGCACGGGCGCCTGATGTTCATCGGCCAACCGGCCGAGGAGACCGTCAGCGGCGCCAAGGCGATGCTCGCCGATGGTCTTTATACCCGCTTCGGCAAGCCCGACTACGCGCTGGCCCTGCATGTCCGCAACAGCGCCGCCGGCCACCTCTTCCTCAAGTCCGGCACCTGGACCTCCGCCGCGGACAGTGTGCAGATCACCTTCAAGGGCCGTGGCGCGCATGGTTCGATGCCCAGCGAGTCGATCGATCCGGTGGTCATGGCGGCCCACTTCGTCACCGATGTGCAGACCATCATCAGCCGCGAGAAAAACGCCGCACAGTTCGGCGTCATCACCGTGGGCAGCTTCCACGCCGGCACAGCAGCCAACATCATCCCGGACACCGCGGTCCTGCAGCTCACCCTGCGCTCGTACGACTCAAAGGTACGGGCCCTATTACTCGAGGGTGTGAAGCGAACCGCGGCCGCAACCGCGGCCATGGCGAGTGCCCCGGCCCCTGCCATTGTGGTGACCGCAAGCGCGGCAGCCGTGGAGAACGATCCCGCCCTCACCGCACGCACGGCGGACCTGTTCCAGCGAGTTTTCGGCAGCGACGTTGAGGTGGCCCCGCCGGAGTCGGAGCCCATCTCAGCCAGCGAGGACTTCTCGGAGTTCGGATCAGCGGGCGTACCGTCCATGGACTACACCCTCGGTGCCTACGACCCGAAGGTCCTGGCCGAGGATCAGGCCAAGGGCATCCCGGTGCCCGTTAACCATTCCCCGTTGTTCGCGCCGGCCATGGAACCGACCATCAGTGCGGGCGTCAAGGCCATGTCTTATGCGGTCATGAATTTGCTGCAAAGGCACTAAAGTGCCTCCCACACGCGCATTGCATGTTGCCCGTCGGCATGCGTACAATGCGCCCCCTCCTGGTGCGGGGTGGAGCAGTCTGGCAGCTCGTCGGGCTCATAACCCGAAGGTCGCAGGTTCAAATCCTGCCCCCGCTACCAATGAATTTCCTACTGGGTCGATGACCGGAAACCGCCCGACGTTTCCGTACCAGTCGGAGAGCACGGCAGCAACGCCGTCAGGGAACACCGCGATAAGGTGATCCCCGTTTTCCTGCAGCCAGATATTCTCGCGAAACAGGTCCTCGACCACGGTCCGCGCTGCGTCGCCGCCGCGCTCGATCTGGTCAAGCATCCGCTGTCTCCTTCGCTCCATGGGCTCGCCAGACGTCCTCGGTGCCACATCAAGTTTTCGGGCACCCATCGCTGCCTTCAACTTCGAGCGCTCCGCCTGGACGTCCTTGAGCGCCGCCAGCAAGGCCGGCAAATCGCCACCCTCCTTGATCGCGGTTGTTAGGTTTCGCTCCTGCTGATCAAGTGTAGCGATGCGAGCTGTGTAGTCGACCACGGGCGCGTCATTTGAGCGAAGGAACTTGGCCTCCATTGCACGAAGTCGATCCAGGTCGAACAGATTTGTCCGAATGCACTCCTTGAGCACGCGTTCGACGCGCGTGCGCGGGACGCTGAGGCTAACCGTGCAGGCTGAGTCGCCACCATTGACGTGCGAGGCGCACTGATAGCGTTGGCCGTTGCTCAGGACAAACCCGGCATTGCAAGCGGAGCACTTCAGCAGGCCAGAAAACAGATACCGCGCCGGCCGCCCGCCTCCGGGCCGATTCTTGCGAAGGCCCCCGATGACGCGCTGCCCCAGTTCGTGCGACTGCTTGCCCTGCCGCTCCTTTACCCGCTGCCACAGCTCATCACTAATGATCCGCAGCGCTGACTCCTCGCGCACAAGACGTTCCTCGGCGACGCGCGCAATCGCAACGCGCTTGCTTGTGCCGGGTCGCTTCTTCATCTGCCGGCGATTCCAAATCACCCGCCCGATGTAAGTTTCATTGTTCAGGATGCCGCTGCCACGCTTCGGGTCACCGTGTATCGCGCTCGCCAGCCATTTGGCATCCGTACGGCGTGTCGTCCGACGCCATGCGGCTCCAGGGGACGGGATGCCTTCAACGTTTAAACGCGATGCGATGTTCCGCGGACTCAAGCCGTCGGCGTACATCGTGAAGACCCGCCGCACCACTGCCGCGGCTTCGGGGTCAATCACTCGCGTCGCGCCTAAAATCTCTGGCCGCCCGTAGGTGTCCTTCCGTACCGGGTCAAGGATTGGCTCCGAGCGGTAGCCATACGCGCGGCCACCCGCAGAGCGTCCATTGACCACGTTGCCTTTGAGCGATCGATGCACGCGGGATGCGATGCGCTTCAGCTCTGACTTAGACTGCGCGCCCTCGATCGCCACACGGAACTCATGGCCCTCGCGGCGCGTGTCGATACCGTCGCACGTCAGTACGTGGCGCCCGCGGAATTCGAATTGCTCCAGCTGCGTTGCCTGCTCAGCCTGATTTCGCCATAGCCGCGAAAGCTCATGCGCGACCACCACATC
>DASZCK010000271.1:0-10225 GCA_035943195.1 Steroidobacteraceae bacterium | reverse complement strand
GGCGCCCGCGCCCGTGAGCGCCCCGGCCGCCAAGACCAACGCAGCGGCGCGCAAGCCGGCCAAGGGCAGCAAGGCCACCGATCATCTGGACCTGGACACGACGGACATCACGGGCAACAAGGAACTGCCCAAGGTCATGTACGTGGTGCCGTGGAAACACTCGGACCTGGGCGACCTCACCGGCAAGCCGGCGAACAGTCTGGTGGATGAGATTCTGCAACCTGTGGACCGTGACGTTTTCAACCGTGAAGAGCGGTACTACCACACAGTTGCACCACAAAAGAGCCCGCCGGCGGCCCCGGCAGGGCCGGCGGCGGCCCATTGAGAGTGGTCCGACGGTTGCGGCCGCGCGGGATGAGAATTGGGTCGTAGCATTTTGCGGTTATGTCTTTAAGTTGAGACATTGCCAAGGCTCGTTTGCTGATTCGGGAGTTGCTGATGAATATCTGGGATAGCTTGATCAAATTCTTTCAAGGTGGCGGGACCTTCATGTTCCCGATCGCGGTCGTCCTTGTGATCGGCCTGTCGATCGGGATCGAACGCTACATCTACCTGGTGCGGATCTCGACCCGCAACCGCCAGCTGTGGAATCAGATAGTGCCCATGCTGTCGCAGGGTAACTTCCGGCAGGTGGTGCAGGTCACCTCCAAGTCCGAGTCGGCCATCGCGCAGATCCTCAATTACGGTCTGGCGCGCATCCAGGCCGCGCGGCGCCGCGAGGACATCGAAAAGGCCATGGAGGAGAGCCTCATGGAGGTGGTGCCGCGCCTGGAAAAGCGCACTCACTACCTGGCGACCTTCGCCAATCTCGCGACCCTGCTGGGCCTGCTGGGCACGGTCATGGGCCTCATCAACGCCTTCCACGCGGTGGCAACCGTGAATCCGGCCGAGAAGGCCAACCTGCTCTCGGCCAGCATCTCGGTGGCGATGAACTGCACGGCCTTCGGCCTGATGACCGCGGTGCCGCTGCTGTTCATCCATGCCTTCCTGCAGACCAAGACCACCGAGCTCATCGACAGCCTGGAGATGGCCTCGGTGAAGTTCCTGAACGCCGTCACCGAGCGCCGCCCCGAGGCGCCGGCTCCCGCCGCGGCCTGAGCGCTTAGGCGGGTAGACCTTCAATGCGCCGTTCATTCGATGCCCGCAAGCTCGCGCGCCGCACCCGGCGGCCCGCCGAGCTGCTGCTCGTCCCGATGATCGACATCTTCACCGTGCTGGTGACGTTCCTGCTGATGACCGCCGTGTTCTCCCGCACGGTGGTGCTGCAGCTGAACCTGCCCAGCGCCAGTGCGCAGATGCCGGATCTGCCCAAGGACCTGCAGCTGGAAGTGCTGGTGCGCCACAACCTGCTGGAAGTAGCCGACCGCAATACCGGACCGCTGAAGGATCTGCCCAATACGGCGCAGGGCTATGACTTCGATGGCCTCACTGATTTCCTCAAGCAGGTGAAGGCCAAGTTCCCGACCATGACGGACGCTTCGGTGCTGCTGGAGAAGGACACGCCCTATGACACGCTGGTGCAGGTGATGGACCACGTACGGGTGTTTGAGGCCACCAATGGCTTCGCCACCACCCAGGCGGAACTGTTTCCCGCCATTTCCGTGGGAGATGCGCCGCCATGATGTCCAAACGGGCACGCCGCATGGCCGTGCATCACCAGCGCCACCAGGCAGGGTTCGAGCTGAACCTGATCCCGCTCATCGACATCCTCTCGGTGATGGTGTCCTTCCTGCTGGTCTATTCCACGGAAGTGGAGATCATTCAGAACAGCAAGGGCATCGAGATCCCGCAATCCATCGCCTTGACGGCGCCGGACCGCTCGGTGGTGGTGATGATGACCAAGACCGACCTGTTCGTGCAGGGCGAATACATCGAGAGCATCAAGGATGTGCAGGCGGACCAGGGGGCAACTCTGGCGGCGCTGGGCGCGGCGCTCAAGCGACCGCTGCTGGTGGGCCGGGAAGTCTCCGAGTCCGCGCTTGCGGCCCGGGAAATCACCATCATGGCCGACAAATCGCTGCCCTATGAGGTTCTGAAGAAGGTGATGGCCACCTGTACCGACGCGGACTACGGCAAGATTTCCCTGGCCGTGCTGCAGAAAGAGAAGCCGGTCACCCTGGCGCGGGCGCCGGCGGCATAGGCTCAATCATGCTGGCACCTTATTACCGAAATTTTGAACTGGCCTGGGAGGGTGACGAGGAGGCGCAGGCGCGTTTCCAGCGCATCCTGCGCGGTGGTGTGCTGCTGCTGCTGGCCCTGGCGCTGCTGGTCGCCCTGCTGCCGCCGCCGCGTACCGCCCCCGGCGCGGTCTCCGTGCCGCCGCAGCTGGCGCGGGTCATGATCGAAGAGCAGAAGAAGCCCCCGCCGCCACCTCCGCCGCCGCCGAAGCAGGAGGTGAAGCCGATACCGCAGGTCAAGCCGGTGCCCGTGCCGGTACCGGTGGACCGCACTGCCGAGGCGCGCAAGAAGGCGGAAAAAGCGGTCAACCAGTTCAAGGACGCGCTGGCGGACCTGCGCGAGAAGACCCCCATCGATGAGGGCCAGACCAAGAACCTCACCGGCGTGGTGGGCGCGGACTCCAAGCCCGAGCGCTCCATGATCACCTCCAAGGTCGGCGCCGGCAGCGCCGGCATCACCTCCACCAGCAGCCGCGGTTTTGGCAGTGGCGCGGGATCTCTGACCGGACACGAGACCGCAACCGTAACCTCTGCCATTGCCCATTCCGGCCTGGATGGCGGTGCAACGCGCACCGGCAGCAATGGCAAGGCGGCCCGCAGCCGCGAAGAAATCGAGCTGGTCTTTGACAAGAACAAGGGGGGCATCTACGCCCTGTATGCGCGGGCCACGCGTGAACATCCCGAGCTTCAGGGTAAAATGGTGCTGGAATTCACCATTGCCCCCTCCGGAGAGGTCACAATGTGCCGGGTGGTGTCATCCGAACTGCACAATCCGGAGCTGGAGAGCAAGATCGTGGAGCGCGTGAAGGCGTATCGCTTCGAGGCCAAGGACGTGGACACCATTACCACCACCAAGCCGATCGAGTTCTTTCCCTCATAAGGCCGTAAGCCCCATGAACCTGCAGTCTGAAATCGAATATTTCACCGAGCTGCGGTTGATCGACAAGGCGCGGCTGCTGAACATGTTCCTGCATGAGCTCGCCGAGGAAGCCCGCACCACCTACGGTCCGGGCAGCGAGCAGGTGTTTGATACCGCGCATCTGCGTTTCGTGAACGAGCTGGTGCATCGCCTGACCCGCGTCATCGAGCAGCTGATGGCGGAGGATGCGGCGCGGCCACCCGATGACATCGTGCTGCGCATGCTGCTGTCCGCCCGCGCCGACAAGGTGGCCGAGCGCCTGGTATTCAATGCCTACAAGCGCGCGATCCAGGGCTTCGAGAGCTTCGACACCACCATACTCATGAACAACTGATCCGCGTGAGCGGACGGCGTTCCCGTGTTGACTGAGCAGCCGCTTACCCAGGTCCTGTTGATGCTGGCCGCGTCGGTGTTCGTCGTGGCACTGGTGCGGCGCCTCGGCTGGCCGTCGATCCTGGGCTATCTGATCGTCGGCATGGCACTGGGGCCACACGCGCTGCGGCTCATCACCGAGGCCGACACCACCCGCAACCTCGCCGAACTGGGCGTGGTGTTTCTGCTCTTCACCCTGGGGCTGGAGTTCTCGCTGCCACGCATGATGGCGGTGCGCCGCGAGGTCTTTGGCCTAGGCGCGCTGCAGGTGGGCGCCACCATGGCGGCCATCGCCTTCATTGCCCGTGGATTTGGCCTTCCGTGGCTGATCGGTTCGCTGGTCGGCGGTGCCATCGCCATGAGCTCCACGGCCATCATCCTGCACACCCTCACGGACCGCGGCGAGATCAATCGCACGCACGGCCGCCTGGCCTTCAGCATGCTGCTGTTCCAGGACATCGCGTTCGTGCCGCTGCTGGCGCTGGCCTCGGCGCTCGCGGCCGGCCATCGCGGCGATTTTTCGGCCGGTGCCGTGACGGTGGCAGTGGCCGGCGGTGTGGCCGCGGTGGCCGCGGTGCTGGCTGCGGGTCACTGGCTACTGCGGCCGCTGTTTCATGAAATCGCGCATAGCCGGCTGCGCGAGCTGTTCACGCTGGCGGTGCTGCTGGTGGTGCTGGCCTCGGCCTGGACCTCGCACCTGGCGGGGCTGTCACTGGCCCTCGGGGCATTCCTGGCGGGCATGATGCTCGCGGAGACCGAGTACCGGCATCAGATCGAGAGCGTGATCCGGCCGTTTCGCGACATTCTGCTGGGGCTCTTCTTCATCAGTGTCGGCATGCTGCTGGACCTGCGGTTGCTGGGCGTTGAGTTCGTGCTGATTTCGGGGCTACTCGCCGGCGTGCTGCTCATCAAGGCGACGGTGGCGGCACTCGCCACGCGTCTGTTCGAGCCTTCGACCTTCAAAGCGGTACGCACCGGCATCGTCATGTCGATCGGGGGCGAGTTTGGTATTGCGCTCTTCACCCTGGTGCTGCAAAGCGCAGCGGTGCCGGTGCGCATCGCGCAGCCGGTGCTGGTCGCCGTGGTCCTGTCGATGGTGCTCAGCCCGTTCATTCTCGCCAACAATGCGCGTCTCGCACGCTTCGTATTGCGCGAGCGACGGCCGCAGCTGGGGCTACCGGACCCGCTGGAGCCCGGCGCCATCGGCACCATCGGCCAGCGCGAGCATGTGATCCTGTGCGGCTACGGGCGGGTGGGCCAGAGCGTGGCGCGGGTGCTGGAATCACAAGGGTTTGAATACATCGCGCTCGACCTGGATCCGGCGCGCATCCGCGCCGCCCGCCAGGCCGGCGAGCCGGTGCTGTACGGGGATTCGGCCGACGAGGACATGCTGGTAAGCGCCGGCTGTGATCATGCCAACGCCGTGGTCGTGTGCTTCTCGAGCCCGGGCGTGGCGCTCGCCATCGTCAGGACGGTGCGGCGCCTGCGCGCCGATGTGCCGATCCTGGTTCGCACGGTGGACGATGCACATGCCGGGGACCTCATCGCAGCCGGCGCCACGCAGATCATCCCGGAGACCTTCGAGATGGGTCTGAACCTGGTCGGCGCGACCATGCGGGCCCTCAACGTTCCGGTGGCGAAGGTGGTACAGACGCTGGGCCAGGTGCGCGACACCCGCTACGCCCTGCTGCTCAACGTGCGCCAGCACAGCGATTCACCGGTGCCGGCGGAGCTACTGGCACAGCGTGAGGAGATCCGGACCGTGGTCATTCCGCCGGGCGCCTGGGCCGTGGGTCGCTCGGTCGAGGAGGTTCGCGGGCGCGGCGCGGCGGTGGCCTTCACGGGGATCCGCCGACACGGGATACTGGGCAAGGCGCCGGAGGGTTCGACCCGCTTGCGTGAAGGGGATCTGATCCTGATCCACGGGCTGCCCGAGGCGCTGGAACACGCCGAGGGCGTGCTGCTGGCGGGGTAAAGGGAGAAGCCATTCTGAAACGCCAGCAGATCCATTTTCCGCCCAAGCATGAGGCGCTGCGCGAGGACGTGCATGCCCTCGGGGAGCTCATCGGCAGCGTGCTGCGTGAACAGGGCGGGGCCGCCTTGCTGGCCACGGTCGAAGAGGACCGTGTCACCGCCATTAACCGACGCGAAGGTGACGCCACGGCGGACAGTGAGCTGGCAGCCCGCGTGCGCGGCCGCCCGCCCGCGCAGGCCCGCGATCTGGTGCGGGCGTTTTCGGCCTGGTTCCAGACGGTCAATCTGGCGGAAAAGGTGCACCGTATCCGCCGCCGTCGCGAGTACTTCCTCAAGGACAGCGCGCGGCCGCAGCCTGGCGGCATCGAGGACGCACTGGGGACCCTGAAGGCGGCCGGAGCGACACTGAATGAGGTGCTGGCCATTCTGCCGCAGCTGCAGATCCAACCGGTGTTCACCGCCCATCCCACCGAGTCCACACGGCGCACCATGCTGCGCAAGCAGCAGCGCGTGGCGCAGCTGCTGCTGGACCGGCTCGATCCGACCCTGACACCGGGCGAATCCCGCGCCGTCTGGAACCGGGTACGCGCCGAGGTCACCACCGCCTGGCAGACCGAGGATCATCCGCGCGAGCGACTCACGGTTGCCGACGAACGCGAGCACGTGCTGTTCTACCTGGGGGAGGTGCTGTACCGGGTGGTGCCGGACTTCTACGAGGAGGTCGCCGAGGCGCTCGAGAAGCTGTACGGCGCTGACGCAGAGGCGCTGGAGCTGCCGCGCATGATCGCCTTCGGCAGCTGGGTCGGCGGCGACATGGACGGCAACCCGGATGTCAACGGCAAGACCATCCGTGAAACGCTGGACCGGCAGAATCGCGTCATCCTCAATGCCTACTTCGAGGAGTGCCAGGGCCTGGCCCAGGAACTGTCGCAAAGCGCGAGCCGCGTGAGCGTCTCCTCGGGTCTGGCCAAGCGCATCGAGCACTACAATACCCTGGTTCCCGGCTCACGCTCGATCACCCCGGCGCGCCACGACCGCATGCCCTACCGCGTGTTCCTGGCGCAGCTTGGCACGCGGCTGCGCAATGCCGTGGAGGGACGCCCCAACGGCTACGAACATGCCCGTGAATTCGAGGCCGACATCCGTCTCATCAGCGAGAGCCTGCGGGCCAACAAGGGGTGGAACGCCGGCCATCACTCGGTGCAGCGCCTGCTGCGCCGGGTGCAGACCTTCGGCTTTCACATGGCCACGCTGGATGTGCGCCAGCACACCTCGGTCCACCATCAGGTCATCGCGCAGGGGCTGGCGGATGCGGGCTGGCTGGAGCGCACCGCGCAGGAGCGTCAGGAACTGTTGAGCGCCGCACTCGCGCGCGATCAGGGCCCACGCATGGAGCTTGATCCGCAGGGGCGACGCAGCCGCGGCGTGTTCGAGGCGATGGTGCAGGGTCGGCATCGCTTCGGCCCCGATGCCATCGGCTACTACATCGTAAGCGGCGTGCTGGGCATCGATGACGTACTGGCGGTACTGCTGCTGGCACGCTGGGCCGAAGCCTGGGACAAGCGTACCGGCGAGGCCGCGGTGGACGTGGCACCGATGTTTGAATGCCTGGACACCCTGGCGCGCAGCGCCGATCTGATGAGGCTGCTGCTGGCAGATTCCACCTACCAGCGACACCTGGCCGCACGTGGTGGCCGCCAGGGCCTGGTGCTGGGTCACGCGGACATCAGCAAAGAGGGCGGCATCTGCAATGCCCGCTATGCCATTCATCACGCCCAGGCGGCACTCTCCGCGGCGCTCAAGGACGCGGTTGCCAATCCCGTGATCATGCATGCCCGCGGCGGCAGCATTGCCCTGGGAGGCGGCAGGATCGACGCCTTGGTGCGTTCGGCTCCCCCGGGCGCCATCAACACCGTGTTGCGGATCACCGAGCAGGGCCAGGTGGTCGATCAAAGCTATGGGCTGCGGCCCATCGCCATGCGCACGTTGGAACGCGCCTTCAGCGCCCTGGCGCTGGCCGCCGGCCAGGTACAGCGCGGCGCGGTGGTCGCGGTGGATCCGCGTCATCAGGCCTGCGCGGTGACGCTGGCTGAGGTCAGCCTCGCGGCCTATCGCAAGCTTGTGTTTGGTGAGCCGGATTTCCAGCACTACTTCCGTCAGGTGACACCCATTGATGTCATCGAGCGCATGCAGATCGGTTCACGCGCTGCCTATCGATCCGACGCGACGAGCATCGAATCGGTACGCGCGGTGCCCTGGGTCTTTGCCTGGTTCCAGTCGCGGCACCTGCTGCCCGGATGGTTCGGCGCAGGCGCGGGACTGGGCGCGGCCATCGCCGCCCACGGCCTGTCGACGGTGCAGGCGGCCTGCAGCCAGTGGCAGTTCCTGCGCGCGCTGGTGGATGACGTCGAGGCCATGTTGGCCCGCGCCGATCTTGAGATCGCCCACGCCTACGAGGAACTGGTGGACCCGCCGCTGCGCCGGCGCTTCGATGTCATCCGCGCCGAATATGAAGCCGCAACCCAGCACATCCTTGCCATCAAGGCTTACGCGGCGCTGCTGGATGGCGAGGCGCAACTGCAGCGCTCGATCCAGCTGCGCAATCCCTACGTGGATCCCATGAACCTCATGCAGGTGGATTTGCTGCGGCGTTGGCGAGCCACCGGCCGCGAGGATCGCGATCTGTTCGAGGCGCTGCTGGCGAGCGTCAGCGGTATCGCCCAGGGCCTGCAGGCGACGGGATGAGCGCTGCGGCCATCAGCATCCGCAGCGTGCGCGCCGAGGAGGTCGAGCTCGTCATGCAATTCATTCGTGAGCTCGCCGAATACGAACGGCTGGCGCACGAGGTGATCGCCAGCAGCGACGACCTGCGGGCGGCCCTGTTCGGAGCGCGACCGTATGCCGAGGCGATATTCGGCTGTCTTGACCAAGTGCCGCGCGGTTTCGCCCTGTATTTTCACAGTTTCTCGACCTTTCTCGGCAAACCGGGCCTGTATCTGGAGGATCTGTACGTGCAGCCGGCGGCGCGTGGCCAGGGTCTGGGCACCCGCATGCTGGCGTGGCTGGCGCAACTGGCACTGGAGCGTGGCTGTGGGCGCTTTGAATGGGCGGTGCTGGACTGGAACGAGCCGGCGCTGAAGGTCTATCGCAGCCTTGGCGCGCGCCCGGCGCAGGGCTGGATCATTCACCGTGTCAGCGGCGAGGCCCTGGCGCAGCTGGCAAAAAAATAGCGGGCCGTGTTCCGGCCCGCCCAATCGGGGGGTCAATCAAGAATACCTCTGCAATTGGTATGCCAACTATCTCGCGCAGCGGCCAAAAAATCCGACGAATATGCCGGGTGTAGGCGCCCGCCCACGTAACTTGAGCGCTGCGCCTACAGTCCTGAAGCGCAATCTGTGGCCTCACCGCGATGCTTGCAAAGGTGTTTGCAGGAAATCTAATCCCTTATCCCTGCTTTGTAATTTGGCTGTAAGAAGTACAGCCGTTGCAAAATCTACTGTCAGGTGAATGGCTCCGCTTCCGTGCTACGCTGATTCGATGCCCCATGCACTGATCATCGACGACGACCCCGATGTGCTCGATTGGCTGCAGGAAGTCGCGCGGCTTGAAGGGTTTACCTCCAGTGGCGCGCCGACGCTGCGGGCCGCCCGGGAGCAGTTGGGGCGCAAACGGCCCGATGTAATTCTGACCGATCTGCGGTTGCCCGATGGCGAGGGAATTGAGCTTGCTCGTGAACTGCCGCAGCCGGATGCGCCGGATCTGATCGTCGTGACAGGACATGCCACCGTGGACAGCGCCGTCGCTGCACTGCGGGCGGGTGCTTCGGATTACCTCGTGAAGCCCGCTGAGCTCGACCGTGTCCAGGCGGTCCTGCGACAGGTGCGCAAGACCGCGGCTCTCAAGAATGAGATTGGCGCGCTGCGGCATGAGCTGCGTCGCCTCGGTCGTTTCGGCCGCCTGCTGGGCAGCGCACCGGCCATGCAGGCGTTGTACGACCAACTGGCACGCGTGGCACCCACCTCAGCGACCGTGCTGCTGCTGGGTGAGAGTGGCACCGGCAAGGAGCTGGCGGCGCTCACGCTTCATGAACTGAGCCGGCGTCGCGAAGCCCCCTTCCTGCCGCTGAACTGCGGTGCCGTATCACCGCAGCTGATCGAGAGCGAGCTCTTCGGCCACGAGCGTGGCAGCTTCACCGGAGCGGACCGCCAGCACAAGGGATTCTTCGAGCGTGCCCATGGCGGCACGGTGTTCCTGGATGAAGTTACCGAAATGCCCATGGAACTGCAGGTGAAACTGCTGCGGGTGTTGGAGACCGGCAGTTTCAGTCGTGTCGGCGGCATCACGCCCATCATCTGCGACGTGCGCATCATCGCCGCGAGCAATCGCGAACCGGAGCGCGCCCTGGCCGAAGGCAAGCTGCGCGAGGACCTGTTTCATCGCCTCAACGTGTTTCCCATCCGCCTGCCGCCGCTGCGTCAGCGCGGCGCCGACATTGAACTGCTCGCCCGGCATTTTCTCGCCGAGCTCAACCGTGCGGAAGGCACGGCCAAGAGCTTTTCGGCGGACAGTCTCGGCAGGCTGTACCAGAATGGCTGGGCCGGCAATGTGCGCGAGCTACGCAATCATGTGCAGCGCGCCTACATCATGGCCGATGATGTCATCGAGTGCGGTCTGCCGTCGGGAATTTCGCAGACGCTGCCGGACGACGGTGCGACGGTCACCATACGCGTCGGCACGCCGCTCGAGGAAGTCGAGCGGCGCGTGACGCTGGCGACGCTGGCAC
>DASZCK010000270.1:0-13715 GCA_035943195.1 Steroidobacteraceae bacterium | reverse complement strand
GGGTAGTCTTGCCGGCGCCGTTGGGGCCCAGCAGGGCAAAAATCTCGCCGCGCCGGATGTCAAGGCTGACGGATTTGAGGGCCTGGTGTCCCGTGGCATAGGTCTTGGTCAGTTTTTGAATCGAAAGAATGGCAGTCATAGTGCGAAGATTACCGGCCGGAGCAGCCAAGGGGGAAAATCATGTCGACTCGCAATAACAGTGGTATGTCAGCCGCGGCACACGAATACATGCTGGGGGCCTCGCTGCGGGAGTCGCCGATCCTGGCAAGGCTGCGGGCCGCCACCGCCCCCAGGGCCGAGGCGGAAATGCAGATCGGTCCTGAACAGGGCCAGTTCATGGCCTTCCTGGTGCGCCTGATCGGGGCCCGGCGCTGTATCGAGCTGGGGACCTACACCGGCTATTCGGCGCTGGCGGTGGCATTGGCGCTGCCCGCGGACGGCAGCATCGTGGCCTGCGATGTGAGCGATGAGTTCACGCGGGTCGGTCGACCCTTCTGGCGCGAGGCCGGCGTGGAGTCGAAGATCGACCTGCGGCTGAAGCCCGCGCTGCAGTCGCTGGATGAGCTGCTGGCGCAGCCCGGGGGGCGCGGCGGCTACGACTTTGCCTTCATCGATGCGGACAAGGGCAACTACATTGCCTACTACGAGAAACTGCTGGCGCTGGTGCGTCCGGGCGGCCTGATCAGCGTCGACAATACGCTTGGAGTGTCGGGCCGCTACGTGACCGAACTGGCGTCGCCAAGCGCCGAGGCGATCCGGGCCTTCAATGCCCATGTACATCACGACACGCGGGTCGAGCTGTCGATGTTGCCTATTGGGGAAGGACTGACGCTGCTGCGGGTGCTGTAGCGTCGGGAGGTGCGGCGCAACATCTGCCCCGGCGACCCGGAATTGTGCTTGCACAGCGGGTGGCCGAAGCCGCACGATTCGTTCGAGTAAAAAAACGCCTCGTGTAAATCGGGAGAACGCATGGTCGCAACGCCGTATCCGAAGCAGCAGCTGCATCGCTTCGCATTCACCAAGCTCACCAAGGAACAGATTGGTGCCAAGCTCGGCCCGGTCATTGCGAAAGGTCCGACCAGTGTCTCAGCGCTCGCGACGGACTTCGCGGGCCAAACACTGACGATCGTCACGGACAATGGTCCGACGCTCAAATACAAGTTCATCAGCAACAGCAGACTCTCGCTTTCGGAAAACAGCGGCAAGGCGGTCGATGCCGGCTTCGGGGGGCTGGAGAGCGACAATATCTGCTTCTTCACCCATCTGATTCCCGCCAGCCAGCGCGGCTATGCCGTGGCCATCGATCGCAAGAGCAAGCTCGCCACGGTCATTGAACTGTGGTTCAGCGGCTACGATGACAATCGTGAGGTCCAGCGCCAGATCCATTTCGGCTATGTCGATGGCGAGGGAGAGGTTCCCAAGGGGCGGCATGAGCTGACCAATCGGCTCGAGGGGCGGGGCTATCACTGGCGCCAGGACAACGGCGTGGAGACCCTCGAGTATTACCCGTCGGCGGGCTACTCGCACTTCGTGGAGCTCTCGCGCACGGGCGGCGAGCTGGGCTTCTGTGCACCGTCGGACTACGTGAAGCTGGATAACGACTACATCCTCTACACCCGCACGGAATGCGAGTTCTCCGGCGCTTTCACTGCCTATGTCATCGACATGAACCGCGTCCAGAAGATGGGCGTCCGGCTGGGTTTTGACGAGGCGGACAACCTCAACTACTCCATCTATCGCGGCCACGGCGACATCACCGGTCAGATCGCGCACTTCGAGAAATTCGAAGACAACACGGGAGATCCGATTCCGGGACCGAAGGACAAGGATGGCAAGGCCGTGAAGGGCGGTCGCCGGGTGTACCGCCCGATTCACACCATGGAAAAAATGACGCGGGAGGAGGTCGCGAAGGTCGTCAAGGAACACTCCACCGCCTTTCCCGCCCGCACCACCACGGGCGGCGCCGCCGGCATGAGCCAGAACGCACTGCCGGCGAGTGATTACCTGGCGGGCAAGACCTTCACCGTGCGCTACGACCAGGGGCCGGTGATGGAATACAAGGTCGATGGCAGCGACCAGCTGAACTGGCGCATGAACGGGCAGGGGGATTGGATCAAGGCGCGATACCAGGCCTATGAGGCGGCGCCGGGACTGGTGCTGTTTGGGCATCTGCTGGAAGGCGCGCCGGACAACGATGGCCATATCATGGCCGGCGACTTTCACCAGGGCCTGGTGACCTGTTACAACGGGTTCCTCAACACCCCGTATTTCGCCAACGAAGCCGGAGCGCGCACGCTATTCGGGGTCGTGGAGATGGAGGGCGTTCAACCGCCGCAGTATCGTCGCCACCAGCGCACCACGGAAATGCTCGGTCGCTGCATCACCTACAGCTATGCACCGGGTCTGGTGTCGATGCACCTGTACTCCACTCCGCACACGGTCTCCTGGATCATCTTCACCCCGGACCAGCACGGCGGCATGGAGTGGAGCGGGCCGGGCGATTTCGTGAAGATCCGCGATGGCATCTATTTCATGTACTGGCTGGAGGAGGCGTGCAACGGCACTCTCGGCACCGTGCTCCTGAACCTGAACATCATGCACGATGCCGGCATCGGCTATAACTGCGGCACCAAGGGCCTGAACATGAGCGCCATCGGTGCCATCGTCCGGCACGCCGGCAAGTTTGACGTCGACAAGTACTTCCAGCTGCGTACCTGAGGAAGGAATCATGAGCAAGCACGCAACGCCAACGCGCAGAATGTTCCTGAAGGGCGGGGCACTGTTGGCCGCGCCCATGGCTGCGGCTTCGGTGGGGGCCATGGCGCTGGCGCATGATCGGTCTGACGATGCAATGAAAGCGCGGCTCACGCGCCTGGAAGACGAGGCGGCGATCCGTGAAGTGCATCAGTCCTTGCTGCGCCAGATCAATGCGGGCCGGGGCATGACGCTGCCCGGCGGCTTCGTCACGCGTGTGATGGCCGATCACGCAGGCGGCGCTGACAGGATCGAGATCGGCGCGGACGGTCTCAGGGCCACCGGCCGTTTCGATTGCGTGGTCGATCTGGAATCGCCGCTGCCCGCCGATTCGACGCTGGGACAGATGGCGCATGCTCAGGGCAGTGGCACGCTGCGCACCACAGGACGCCTGGTGCTGAAGGTCGATTACCTCAAGGTCGCCGACGCCTGGACGATTCAGAAGGTCGCATCTCAAGCGGCGTAGCCGTACCGTTACTTGGGCTTCGCCGTCGCTGGCGGCTCCCGCGCCGCCACGGTCAACCACGAACCGCTCCCCGCGTTCTTCACCGAGCCGGGGAGGTTGTATGCGGACGCCAAGCCTACGCTTTTGGAATAATCGCCTGACCCAGATTGCCTGCGCGGGCGCCATTGCCGTGCCGCTTCTATCAGCGTGCGGTGACCACGATTGCTGGAACTGCGGGCATTTCCCACCCCAGGGTGGCTGTGGTTCTGCCTCCTGCTCGAGCCCGGCACCCGAAGTGTCGCTGGGCCTCGTCGCCGGAAATTTCGCGGGCAACACAGACACATCGATCGTCGCCACCAGCACCATTCAATACTCTCCCTTTCGCAATACCGGCTATCTGAAGGAATATTTGGCCACGGGCGCCGGCGCCTTCGCCGCCCCGATGCTGGTTGCGGATGGCGGTGACCCGCTGTACCTGGCGACCGCCGACCTCAATGGCGATCACCTTCCCGATGTGGTGTCAGCGAGCGCCGATGACGGCACGCTGTCGGTGTTTCTGAACAGCACCCAGACGCCCGGAACCTTCGCCGCCCCCATCGTGCTCAGTTCGCCCGGAGCCTCGCAGCTGGCCATTGCCGACATGAACGGCGATGGCCTGCCCGATCTGGTGTCGGCAGATTTCAACGTGTCCTTGTTCCTGCAGACGTCCCCGGGTGTATTTGCCAGTCCCGTGTCGCTGTATCCGGGAGGCGCCAATTGGGTGGCGGTAGGGGACCTCAACGGCGATGGCATGCCCGACATCGCGGTGGCCGACGCCGTAGGCGTGAAGCTGCTCATGCATGGCGGCGCAGCGGGTGCCACCACCTACGCCGCGCCCGTGACGATATTCACTCAGACTCAGAACAATGCGGTGCAGGGCGCAAACGTCGTCGCGATTGCGGACGTCAATGGCGATGGCTTCAATGACCTGGTGATCACCGACCCCGGCCCGACCGGCGGCGCATCGCCCACTGTTTCGGTGCTGCTGCAGGACGCGACTCACCCGGGACAGTTCCTGGCGCCGGTGAGCTATGCCATCGCACCGTATTGCGTGGCGACCTCCATCGTCGTGACGGACGTCAATGGCGACGGCTTCCCGGATATCGTGATCGGCGGCACCACCTCGACAAGCGTGCTGTTGCAGAACCCGGCCACGCGCGGCACCTTCATGCCGGCGAGCAATTACGCGACACCGAGCGCCAATGAAATCGCCGTGGCTGACGTCAATGGTGATGGCAAACCCGACATCATCGTTGGCACGGGCCCGGCGCAGACTGTCAGTCAGGGTGTGATCCCCAACGTGCCGGGCGTTCTGCTGCAGAACGCCAGCTCGCCAGGAACCTTCAGCGCGTTGCAGGCACTGCCCTAATCTGGCGCCTGCCTGTTCTTACCGGTTGTTAACCGGACCTGCATGCTGCAAAGTGCCCACCGATATTGGCAGCGAGCGGCATTTCGTGAACACGTCCGACTCCATTCTGGTGCTGACCACCGGGGGCACGATCGACAAGCAATACTTCGATGCCCTGAACAAGTATCAGATCACCGACTCCATCGTCACCAGGTTGCTGGAGGTCGCCCGGGTCCGCCATCCCTTCCAGGTCGAGGAAGTGCTGCGCAAGGACAGCATTGATATCACCGAAGAGGACCGGGCACAGCTCGTGGAGCATGTGCGCCGGGCGCCGGTGCCCCGCATAGTGATCACCCATGGCACCGACACCATGACCGTCACCGCTTCGGCCTTGGCCGCCATCATCGGCAAGACGATCGTGCTCACCGGCGCGCTGGCACCGGCCCGATTCAGTGAAAGTGATGCGGCGTTCAATCTCGGCATGGCTTTTGCGACCGCCCAGACAGCCGCTCCCGGCGTGTACATTGCCATCAATGGTTCGGTGTTTCGTGGGGACGAAGTCACCAAGAACCATGCTCTCGGCTACTTCACCCGCAAGCAGGACCAGTAGCGTCAGTGCGGCTTCGCCTGCCAGCCGCCGGCCTGCGCCCGCGCTTCGGCGGAAGCGTCCAGGGGCTCACCGACAATGGCATCTGCCACGGCCGCCACGACGGCCGGTGGCATCTCGGAGGCCGCTTGCCGGTATTGGCCCTTGGATGGTGAAGGCGTCTCGTGCATCAGCACTTGCACCGTCCACCCCGCACTGCCACGACAGGCGAGGCCGGCGGCATCGGTGCCACGCATACTGAAGGTGCGGCAGTAGGGGCCCTGTTTGGAGATGAAGCTCAGGCCGATCTGCACAGCGGCGGTGGGGGCCTGGTTTGCGGCGAGTTGCCCGTTGAGAGCCCTTTCCAGGGTACCGGAGGCGACGATCTCGCCCTGCTTCGCGCTGAGGGGGTCCGAAGTATTCATCCGCAACGCGAATTGCCAGGCCAGGGCACCGAGCACGAAACTCGCCGCCAGCGAAGCCCACTGAACCCATGAGCGTTGCGGCACAGGGCGCGTACGAAAGGGCAACACCTGCGCAGGCTTCGCGCCGGTCGACGTGCCCTGCACCAGGGAGAGGAACCGCGCGGGTACCGGCTCTTTGAGAACCGGATCAAACGCCGCGCGCAGCGTGCCACGCAAGGCCTGATGCGCGGCGACCCGTCGCGCGACCTCCGGATCGGCGGCAACGGCCCTTGCGACCTGTTCCCGCGCTGGTCCGTCAAGTTCGCCATCGACGTAGGCCATCAGCGTTTCCTCGGAAAGTTTCACGACAGCTCCTGTTCGATGCCACCGAGCATGATCTGCAAAGCCTCGCGGCCGCGCGCGAGACGACTGGTGATGGTGCCGACAGGCACACCAACGATGTCCGCGGCCTCGCGATACGACAGACCTTCGATGAGGACCAGGCCGATCACCTCGCGTTGCTCGTCTGGCAGGCGTTCCATGGCCTGCTGCACCGGCAGCATCTGTGCTTGCGTGCTGTTGGGGTCCGCGACCTGCTCGCCGAGTTCTTCGGGCACGAACACCCGGCGGCGCCGGGCCCGCGCACGCGCCTCGTCAATCCAGGCATTGCGCACAATGCCGAACATCCAGCCCGCCAGCGGCGCGCCCTCCCGCAGCTGCTCCGAGCGCGCGAGTGCCCGTTCGATCGAGATCTGTAGCAGGTCATCGGCGTCGCTGACATTGCCCGCGAGCGCGCGGGCGAAGCGACGCAGTCGTGGCAGCAGCTCGATGATCGCGGCACTGTGAGCCTCGCTAACGGGTGGCATTTGACGATATGTGTGTCATACGAATCGGGCGGCCGTTTCCTTCCCTGCGGCGATCGATTGAACTAGATTAGCGGCATGTGGCGCATCACTCCAGCACTGGTGGCGAGCTTGGCAGCGGCGGTCGCGCACGCGCAACTTGGCGTTTCACCGGTGCGCGTACCACTGAATGTGCCGCTCAACGTACCGCAGGTAGCCACGCTCGATCGCACGCTGCGGGGCGTGGATTCGCAGCTGAACAATGCTGTCTTGCAGAATGCGCGGTCCGTGCAGGTACGCACGCTCATTCGTCGCAACCGCGCCACTCTCGAGGCGGATCCGAACGGAGCCGCCATCGTGCGCAACGAGATCGTGGCCTTGTCACCGTCCGATGCGGATCTGGCGCTGGCCCAGACCGCGGGATTCGGCGTGGCGGGCGTGCGCACCCTCGACGGTCTTGATGGCCGCATCGTGATCCTGCAGGCGCCGCTGGGATTGTCGACGGCGCGTGCCCTCGCGCGCCTGCGCACACTGCTGCCCGCGGGGCAGTTCGATTTCAATCATGTCTACAGCCAGAGCGGCGCGCAGGATGCGGCGGCGCCTGCAGCAGTGCCTGCCGACTCTGCAACGGTCGCACCACCTACAATCTCCGGGACCAGGGTGGGTCTGATCGATGGTGGCATCGATGATGCACATCCTGTTTTTCATGACGTTGTGATGCATCGCCATGGATGCGGCGCGGTGGCCGTGCCGTCGGAGCATGGAACGGCGGTGGCATCCCTGATGGTGGGGCGCTCGAGCGACTTCCATGGCGCGGCCCCGGGCGCTGAGCTCTACGCCGGCGATGTGTATTGCGGTGTCCCGACCGGCGGCGCCGTGGATGCCGTGGCCGACGCACTCGCATGGATGGTTCACGAACGCGTACCCGTGATCAATGTGAGTCTGGTGGGACCGCCGAACGTGATTCTCGAATCGGTCGTGCGCCTGGTGATTGCGCGCGGCTTCATCATCGTGGCGGCCGTGGGCAATGATGGGCCGGCCGCGCCGCCGCTGTATCCGGCGTCCTATCCCGGCGTGGTGGGTGTCACCGCGGTCGACGCCCACCGACACGCATTGGTGGAAGCCGCGAGGGGCCCGCAGGTTCGATTTGCGGCGCCCGGCGCCGATATGGTTGCGGCGAAGTCTCCTCAGGGATTCGAGGCGGTGCGCGGCACTTCCTTTGCAGCACCACTGGTGGCATGCCTATTGGCCGCCGAGCTTCGCGAACCCGACCAGGCCGCCGCCGTACAGGCGATCAGCGATCTGGCCGCCCGCGCCATCGACCTCGGTGCACATGGGCTCGATCCGCAATATGGCTACGGACTGGTCGCAGCCGGTCTGGGGCCGGATATCCGTCTGGCGGGCTTGCGGGCCCACTGATCAATAAATAAGTAAAACCAACCTTTTTTGCCGCGCGCGGAAGGAATCGCGCCGGCCAGTCGTAGTCCCCTATGAAGGTCGCGGATCGGCCGCGGTCTCAACGGGAGATACGTACATGAAAGCGAATCAACTGATTGTAGGCACGGCCGTTGTCGCGGGGCTGATTTTCGGCGCCGCCGTTCAGGCTCAGGGACTGGGCGGCCTCGGTGGCCATATCGGCGGCGCGCTGGGCGGTGGTGCCGGCGGCGGCATGGCCGGTTTCCGCGGAGCGGGCGCAGCGGGCGCCGATGCCAACGGCTTCGCCAGCCGCGTGCGCGGCACGGATGCGACTCGCGTGCGTGGCACGGATTCGACTACGAAGGCGGTCGCGAGCACTGCCTCGAAGACCCCCGCCGGTCACACGGTGAACTCGAACGCCACGACCTCGGGCAGCACGAGCACCGCGGCGCAGAGCAACGCGAAGCCCAGCAAGACGGCGACCAATACCAAGCCCGCTACTGCAACGTCGACAACGTCGACGACGACTCAGCCCACAGCGCCGTCACAGGCGGGCGGACAGCTGACGGGCGGCGCCAGCGCCTCGAAGTCCGGAATCGACACCAACGCTTCGGGACAGGGCACGGCAAGCCACGGCGCGCACAATGCCGATGGCGGCGCGAGCCTGAATGCCGCGGTGAATCGCTGAGTCGTCTGGCAGCACGTTCCGCAGTACTGGCGGACCGACAGCAGTGTCGGTCCGTCATTTTTTTGCGCACCGCAAGCCGCCTCAGACCGGCAGCGCCGTTGAATATTTGAGCTGCGAGAGCGCGAAGTTCGACGCTACCGTGGCCACACTCTCGTGGTTGAGGACGTGGTGCATGAGGAAGCGCTCATACTCCTCGATGTCCGCTACGACGATGCGCAGCAGGTAGTCCCATTCGCCGGACATCGCGTAGCACTCCATGATCTCGTCGTGACTCTCCAGCAGCCGCTCGATACCTCGCCGGTTTTCGGGTGCGTGGGATTTCAGACGCACCTGGCACATGACGTTCACACCACGCTGAACCTTGCGCGCATCGACCAGGCGCACCGTACGACCCAGGATGCCGGCGGCCTCGAGCGAGCGAACCCGCCGCCAGCATGAAGCGGTCGACGCGCTCACCTTGGCCGCCAACGCGGCAGCGCTGAGGGACCCGTCTTCCTGAAGCGCCCGCAGAATCTCGCGATCTACTTTGTCCATGGAACATACATTCCAGAAATTAACGTATTCTGATCATATCATTTCTAATACTGAGTTAAATCAGCGGCGAAAGACACGCCTGATTCAGCGTCTGCGCGTAGATTGATTCTTAATGGAAGCGAACCCACCTCCGGAGGGCGCGGCGTCCGACTGGACCATTCCGCAGCGCTGGTCGCAGTACTCCGGCGACGAGCACGCCATTTGGAACCGCTTGTTCACGCGGCAGCAGGCGCAGCTTCAGGACCGGGTCGTCCCGGCTTTCAAAAAAGGCGTCGAAGCACTTGGCTTAGGACCGGACGGCATTCCGGACTTCGAAGTCCTGAACCGGCGGCTCGGGGTCCGCACGGGCTGGTCCGTGGTCGCCGTTCCCGGCCTCGTTCCGGAAGCAATATTCTTTCAGCACCTGGCCAATCGCCGCTTCGTCGCCGGCCGTTTCATTCGCACACTCGCGCAGCTTGATTACCTCGAGGAGCCCGATGTGTTCCATGACGTTTTCGGACACGTCCCGCTGCTTGCTGACCCCGCCTATGCCCGGTACATGCAGGCCTATGGCGAAGCGGGGGTCCGCGCGCGCCAGGGGCCGACTCTGGGTGAACTGGCAAGGCTGTACTGGTACACGGTTGAATTCGGGTTGATGCGAGTGGGTGATCAGCTGCGGCTGTTTGGTGCCGGCATCGTGTCCTCCAATGGCGAGAGCCAGTACGCTCTCGACAGCGCCGAACCGCTGCGGATCGGATTCGACGTGCAGCGCACGATGCGCACCGAATACCGGATTGACTCCTTCCAGAGGAACTACTTTGTGATCGAGAGTTTCGAGGATTTGGTCCGGTTGACGGCGGACGCCGACTTCACGGATCTATATAAAGAGCTGGCCCGGCTGCCGACCATACCGGTCGGGACCCGGCTACCCACCGACGTGCTGTTTCCTGCCAATCGGCATTAGTCCCTGCGACAATGCTCCGTGCTGCGAATCATCTACACGGCCCTCGCGGGCGTGGGGACCATTTACCTGGCCGTTTGTGCCGCGATGTTCGCGTTTCAGCGATCGCTGCTGTACTTCCCGCAGCCGCGGATGGTGACCGCGGCGGCATCGACACTGCGGTTGCGGGTCCCGGGTTCGGAACTCATAGTCACGGTCCGATCGCACGCCGGGCCAAAAGCCCTTATCTACTTCGGCGGCAACGCCGAAGACGTCTCGTCCAGCCTAGAGGTCTTTTCGCGGGCTTTCCCAGAGCATGCGCTGTACCTGCTGCATTACCGGGGCTACGGCGGCAGCACCGGCAGTCCTTCGGAGTCGGCCAACCACGCCGATGCTCTCGCCATTTTTCAGGAGGTGCACGCGCAGCACCCCGAAGTCGCCCTGATCGGGCGCAGCCTGGGCAGCGGGGTCGCCCTTCGGCTGGCGAGCGAAGTTGCGGCGGCGCGGCTGGTGCTCGTGACGCCTTTCAACAGCATCGAGGAAATCGCGGCAGCCGAATACCCGTACCTGCCCGTCAAGTGGTTGCTCCTGGACCGCTATCAGTCCTGGAAATATGCGGCGCGCATCAGGATTCCGACCACCCTCGTCGCGGCCGAAAATGATGAGGTGATTCCCCGGGCGAGTGCTGACAGACTACTGGCCCGTTTCCCCGCAGGCAGTGCCTCGATGGCGATCATAAAGGGCGTCGGCCACAATGACATCGGTGCGGCAGGCAGCTATTTCCCGACACTTCAGAATGCGTTGCGCTAGCTTTTGGGAGGTATATGGCGAGTGGTCTTTTGACGTTCTTTGGCTCTGTCAGGCGCCATCCCGCGGTCGATGCCTGGTTCGACGGCCGCTCGGGTGAGCTGGGCGGCATCGCGCGGTGCTGGTTTGCACGGATCCGCGAATGTGGCATCGACGTTCGCGAGTTGGTGCACGACGGTTGTCCGACCGCGTGCGTGGATGACGCCCCATTTGCGTATACCAACGTGTTCAAGTCCCATGTCAACGTGGGGTTTTTCCACGGCAACGCCTTACCGGACCCGACCGGACTGTTGCAGGGAGCGGGCAAGTTCATGCGCCATGTGACGCTCAAACCCGGTCTGGCAGCGGACGAGTCGTCGCTTGAAGCGCTCATCCGGAGCGCATACCGGGACATCAAGTTGCGCCTGGTGACGCAGCCACCCGAGGAGCTCGAGCAGATTACGGCGGCGACGCTTGATCACTATAACGCGCGCGCCGCGGAGTTCTGGAACGGGACGCGCGATCACGATGTGGGGCAGAACATCGATGCGCTGTTGCGGCACATACACGGCACTGCGCCTTTCGACATTCTCGATTTCGGCTGCGGCCCCGGGCGTGACCTGGCGACATTTCGCGCCCTAGGTCACCTGCCCGTCGGTCTGGAAGGTTCGACATCATTTGCCGGCATGGCCCGTGAGCACAGTGGCTGCGAGGTGTGGGAGCAGAACTTCCTGAGCCTGGCGCTGCCTGCGAAACGCTTTCACGGAATCTTCGCCAATGCCTCCCTGTTCCACATTCCGCGCCAGGAACTGCCGCGCGTATTGCGGGAGCTGCATGCAGCGCTGCGGCAGGATGGTGTGTTGTTCACCTCGAATCCGCGGGGCAACAACGAGGAGGGCTGGAACCGCGGCCGGTACGGGGCGTACCACGATCTGGAATCCTGGCGCGAATTCCTGACTGCAGCGCACTTTAGCGAACTGGAGCATTACTACCGCCCAGCAGGCTTGCCGCGCGAAGAGCAGCCTTGGCTCGCCAGCGTGTGGCGTCGCAATGACGAATGACAGGAGCAAGGCGATGTCCCAATCCGCTTGGAGTGTAGTTGCAACCTTCGGCGACCGGATATCCGCTCAGGCTTTGTTCGGCCTGCTGGAGTCGGAGAATCTGCCATGTTATTTCGCCTCAAATGGCGCAGTTCCGGGCCTTGGTACCGAGTTCGCAATTCTTGTACCGACTGAATATCTGGCGCGGGCGAAGCGGATTCAGGAGCAGTCCCGGGTGTCGGAAGAGGAGCTGACTTTTTTGGCCACGGGGGAACGCCCCCCATGACTGCGCTCCTGGCATTGATTGGATGGCTGATCCTTCTGGTCCTGTGCTGGCCGCTGGCGCTCGTGGCGCTGGTCCTGTGGCCGCTGCTATGGCTGGTGTCGCTGCCGTTTCGTCTCATAGGCATCACCTTCGAAGCGGTCTTCGCTCTCCTGCGGGGGCTGTTGTTTCTGCCAGCGCGACTCCTGGGTGGTAGGCCGAGGCCGTGAGCCGTGTCGGGGTAATTTCCGATACTCACGGCCTCGTGCGACCCGAGGCCGTAGAATTTCTGCAAGGCTGTACTTCCATCATTCACTGCGGGGATATCTGTGAGCCCCAGGTGCTGGATGAGTTGTCGCGCATCGCACCCATCCGCGCGGTGCGTGGCAACAACGACACCGGGTCCTGGGCACGGCGGTTGCCTGAAGCTGACCTGATACGCTGCGGAGAGATCGTCGTCTATGCCATTCATGATCTCTCGCAATTGGCCCTTGACCCCGTTGCCGCGGGAGTCGCGGTGGTGCTATCCGGTCATTCGCACCGACCACACCTTGAAAAGCGTGCCGGCGTTGTATATCTGAATCCGGGCAGTGCCGGCCCGCGTCGCTTCAAACTGCCGGTATCAATCGCCGAACTGAACATCGAGGGCACAGCGGTCACGCCGAGAATCGTCAGGCTCGACCCAGAGGACGGGCGGAATGCCTAAATTCGTAGCACTGCTTCGCGGCATCAACGTGGGGAAGGCAAAGCGGATTCCAATGGCTGACTTGCGCGCCCTGCTCACAGGATTGGGCTACACCGGTGTGGCGACGCTTCTCAATAGCGGCAATGCGGTCTTTCAGGCCGCCGCGGGTGCTTCCGCCACCCATGCCGGGAAAATCAGTGCTGCCATTGCCGAGGAACTCAAATTGGAAGTGCCGGTCGTGGTCAAATCCGCAAAAGAGTTGGCCACGATCATTTCCGAGAACCCCCTCCATGCCGATACGGCCGACTACCCCCGCCTGCTGGTGGCCTTCGTGCAGGATGCGAAATCGTTGACCGACCTAAGGACCATCGCGTCGCTGGTGGTGCCACCTGAGCGGTTCGCGGTGGGCTCGAATGTGGCGTATCTCCATTGCGCTCAAGGCATTCTCGAGAGCAAGGCGGCAGTGGCAATGCTGGGCCGGGCGGGCAGAATGGCCACATCACGCAACCTGGCGACAGTCGTAAAATTGGCGGCATTGGTCAAAGCAATCGGATGAGCGGCTCCGGAGGGCATCATGCATTTTCTGGTTTTCTACGAGTTCACGCCGGACTACATGCAGCGCCGGGCGCCGTACCGCGCCGAGCACCTGCGTCTGGCTTGGGAAGCACAGGCGCGAGGCGAACTGGTTCTAGGAGGAGCCCTTGCCGATCCTCCTGACAGAGCCGTTTTGTTGTTCAAGGGTGACAGTGAACTGGCTGCGCGGGCCTTTGCAGAGAATGACCCGTATGTGAAGTCGGGACTGGTCACCCACTGGTCGGTGCGTCCGTGGACCACCGTCGTGGGAGAAGCGGCCGCGACTCCGCTGAGAAGGGTCACGTCAGCGACAACATCCGCCGGGTCGGCCGTCTGATGGGTGCGGCCAATATCCGTCTGTACACACGGCTGGTATGCCGGCACCGGCGTGAGG
>DASZCK010000269.1:0-1607 GCA_035943195.1 Steroidobacteraceae bacterium | reverse complement strand
GTCCTGGTGCGGGTACTTCCAACGCACCGGCCGCCAGCGCTTCCAGAAATCGCTGCGTGGAACGATCGGCCTGCGCGATGATCCGAACCAGGTCCGCCACCACCACCAGGCCGCACAAAAGCACCAGTAGCGAAGTGGCGTAGAACTGCGTGCTCGCCAACAGCCACAGCAGCAGCACGCTCAGCGCCGCCAGCAACAACGCCCGCGCGAGCACCGCGAACTGGAAGTGCCGCGGCAGGCTAGAGACCATGCTTGGACATACGGCGATACAGCGCCGGCCGACTCAGGCCCAGCGCCGCCGCGGCCAGCGAGATGTTGCCCCCATGCTGCAGCAACGCACGCTCGATGGCGCCGCGCTCCAACTTGTCGAGGTTCAGAGTTTCCGCGGCGCGCCGTCGGCGCGTCGCCGCGGCGGCCGCCGTCACGGTCGCAATGAGCTTGTCGTTGCGCCAGGGTTTGAGCACGAAGTCGGTGGCGCCCCGCTTGAGCGCCTCGACCGCCAACGAGACTCCGCCGTAGGCCGTCATCAGCACCACGGCGAGGCTGGTATCCAGCTCCTGCAGCCGCCCCAGGGCATCCAGCCCCGCCGCGCCGCTCCTTTCGCCGGCGACGAAGTTCATGTCCAGCAGTACCACATCAAAACTTTGCGCTTCGAGCCGGCCTTCGAACCCTGTGGGCGAGCTCAGCGCATCGATGACCTTGCAGTTGCCCGCCAAGGCGATCCGGGCCGCGCGCTGCACGTCCGGGTCGTCCTCGACGATCAGTAGCGCCAGGTCGTCCATCGGCAGGTTCAGTGAAGGCGCAGGGGGCCGTGCAGCGGCGTGTTGTCGGAGGCTGGGCCCACGAGGATCTCATAGCGGCCCGATTTGAGATCCCAGCGATTGTGCATGTCATCGAAGGTCTGCAGGACGCGCGTATCCACTGTGACTGCAAGCGTACGGGTCTCGCCCGCAGCCAGTTGCACGCGCGCCCAACCAACCAGGCGCCTGAAAGGTTCATCCGAGCCCTCCGGAGGTTTGGCATAAACTTCCGCGATCTCGGTTCCAGCCCTGTTTCCGGTATTTTTGACTGCAAATCGAGCGGTGCGCGTGGCTGCGTCGAGCTGCAGATCGGAATATGCGAACGTCGTGTATGACAGCCCGAATCCGAACGCGAACAACGGTTGCTTGTGTTCACGCTCGTACCAACGATAGCCAACCGCTGCTCCTTCGTTGTAGTTCACCGAGTACGCCGCAGCGGCTGCGCCCGGCTGGTTGCGACGCGGAGCCGGCGCAATGACCGAGCGCGGCAGGTCCAGTTCGGACTTCGGGAAACTGATGGGCAGTTTTCCGGCAGGGTTCACGTCACCGCACAGAACGCCGGCAAGCGCCTTATGGCCGGCGCTCCCGGCATACCACGTCTCGAGCACACCCTGGACCTTGTCGAGCCAAGGCATGGTGACGGCCGTGCCGGATTCGAGCACGACGAGGGTGTGCGGGTTTGCGGCCGCGACGCCTTCGATCAGTGCCTCCTGATTGTCGGGGAGTGCCAGGCTTTTCAGGTCGGAGTCTTCCGCCTCCCATTGATATCCGACCACGATGGCCAGATCGGCGTTGCGGGCCGCGGCC
>DASZCK010000268.1:0-8692 GCA_035943195.1 Steroidobacteraceae bacterium | reverse complement strand
GCCATGCCCTGGTGGGGACTGGGCCTGTGCGCGGCGGCAGGGCTGGTCGCGGGCGCCCAATCCTCGATCTTGACTTTGCTGCTTTACGCGGCGGAGGACCTGTTCAGCAAACTTCCCATCCATTGGATGTGGTGGCCGGCGCTGGGCGGCGTCGTGATCGGGCTGGGCGGACTGATAGAACCGCACGCCCTGGGTGTGGGCTATGACAACATCGCCTCGCTGCTCAACGGCGACAGGATCGTTCAGGCCGTGGTGCTACTGCTGGTCGTCAAGGCGCTGATCTGGTCGATCGCGCTCGGGTCCGGCACCTCGGGCGGCGTTCTGGCGCCATTGCTGATCATGGGCGGTGCCATCGGCAGCCTATTCGGCGGCCTAATGCCCGCCTCGCAGAGCAGTCTCTGGGCCCTGTTGGGCATGGCGGCCATGATGGGCGGCACCATGCGCTCGCCGCTCACGGCGATCATCTTCGCCCTGGAACTCACCCACAATGTGGGAGCACTGCTGCCCCTTGCGATAGGTTGCACCGCCGCTCACGCAACGACCGTGCTGCTGCTGCGGCGCTCGATACTGACCGAAAAGGTCGCGCGTCGCGGTCATCACGTGACTCGCGAATACGTCGTCGATCCCTTCGAGACCATGCGCGTCGCGGACATCATGAGCCACCCCGCGGCCACTCTGCCCGACACCATGTCGATCAAGGACGCGGTGTCCTTTTTCACCCAGCAGCAGGCGCCGGTGCGCCACCAGAGCTACCCGGTGGTGGACCAGGCCAATAGGCTGCGCGCCATCGTCACGCAGGCCGACGTGCTGCACTGGGCGCGGGCCGGCTGGCCCGCCCACCAGACTCTGGGCAAGGCACTGGGAGCGCGCGGATGCGTGAGCGGCTACAGCGATGAGCTGGTGGGAGAGCTGGCCGATCGCATGCACGAGACCGATGCGCGGCGCGTGCCCGTCCTGCAGCGCGGCGACGGCGCGGTGCTCGGCTTCGTCTCACGTCGGGATCTGCTGCGCGTGCGGATCATGACCGTGCGCCACGAGCGGCATCGGGAGACTCTGATCACCTTCGGCAAGTGAGTGTGCGCGCCTAAGCAGGCCTTGGGGCCCGCACGAACCGTTCAGATCGTGCAGGCCCCGCCTGGTCTTACCAGACCCAGTGGTACCAGGACTTCGAGGTCAGCTTCTCCTTACCCGTCTGCTTGGTGTTCTTGGATGCATTGTTGGCCAGATTGTTGGCCGTCAGCCGAGTATTGGTCTTGACCGTTGCGGTCGCGGTCGCCGGCCGGCTTTCAACCCGCGTGACCTGCCGCGCCTGGACGTGCTCCCCATTTCGGAAGTCGTGACCATCGGAACGCAGGTCATGATGATCTGCCCTCAGGTCCTGCCGGTCACTACGCATGTTGTTCGCATCCGTGCGAATGGCACCATGGTCCGCGGCGATATCTTTCCGGTCAGTTTGGATGCTGGCCCGGTCGGTGCGGATATTGTTGGCGTCCGTACGAACCGCGCTTCGGTCCTGACCAATGTCCTGCCGATCGGTGTGGATGTCAGTGCGCGCCTGATTGATCGCGCCCTGTTCATTCACACCAGTGCGTTCCTTGGCATAGTCCTGACGCAGATCCTGCCGTTCAGAATGCAGGTTGGACCGATCCTGAGCAATGTCCGCCCGGTCGGTCTTGATGTCAGCCCGATTCTGCGAAATGTTGCTCTGATTGGCGCTGATATTGGCGCGGTCCTGGCCGATGTCCTGCCGGTCCGTGCGGATATCGGCCCGGTTCTGCGACAAGCTCTGCCGGTCGGCGCTGGCATCCTGCCGGATATCCTGACGCTCCTCGGCGCTGTTGCTGCGCGCGTCCGCCCGATCAGTCCTGGCCCTGTCCAGGTTCTGACGATCGGTGCGGATGTCGCCGCGCTCCTGCCTGGTGGCATCGTGATCATCAGAACGCAGGTCCGACCGGTCCGTCGCGATATCGCGGTTGTCCGTCCGGACATCCGAACGATCCTGCCGGATGCTTGACTGCGCGGCATCGGGATTCGGGCCGGCCTGGCCCAGGGCGGGCGCCGTGGTCTGTGAGGGGCTGGGGCCCACGGCGCCGACCACCGGCGCGTTGGACTGCGTCTGTGGCTGGGTCTGGGCATATGCACCGGGCAATGCCGTTCCGAGGATTCCTCCGACGGCGATGGCAATTAGCGTAGTGCGTTTCATAGAACCTCCTTCCATCACTCAACGAAAGTGAAATCAGTTGCTGGCTCGCGAGGCGGTCGGTGGCGGATCCGCCGGCCGCGTCACTGCGGGCAGCGATGCCTGCGAGAGTTTTTCCTGGTCGACGAAGTTCTGCACCAGGGCAAAGAATTGGCCATAGAAGTTCGGATCGCTGATGGTTTCGCGTCTGACCGTTCCCAGGACCTTCGCCGATCCAGACGGCAGGGTCAGCGTCGCAGGTCCGACACCCATGCTGGTGGTCTGCGACATCTTCTGCAGCTTGTTCTCCTCGCGCGTGGCCGTGACGAAGACGATGCTGGTACCGTTCTTGTTGTCAGCACAGGTGGTCTGCAGACGGGTCGTCACATTCAGCTTGGGCGTGGGCTGCTGATCGCGCGAGCCCGTCATGACGCCGGATTCATTCGGGCGGTCGAGCATATAGCCCTGACTCAGCAAGGCCCGTTTGACACTCCAGCAAACCGAATCTCCGGTGCCGGTGAAGTTGCGGCTGAAAGGAGCATCGGCGCTGAACTGCCGCGGTGGCGGATGGTGGGCACAGCCAGCCAACAGCCCGATCGCGGTCGCAAGTGCCCAACAAAAGGGCCGGAAAGTCAGTGAATTTAGACTGCGCATTGCAACCTCCGACGTCATCCGATATTTCACCGCGTCCAGTATGACTTCGAGCCTGTCGGGCACTGTCGTCGACCACCCCACTTCAGGGGCAAGATCAGCCGCTCACACCCTGTAGGGTCGGGACTACCGCCTCGGCCTCGGCCGCATGCTGCGGCTGCCCTTGGCAGTTCGTGCGTCGATGCCGCATTCTGGTGCGCATGGGGGCACTCGCAGAATTTGCCAAGCACCCGCACTCGCTGTGGCTGCGGCGCGCGGTGTTTCAGGTGCACCTGTGGCTGGGCATCGCCGTGGGACTCTACGTCCTCATCATCAGCGTGTCTGGCAGTCTGATCGTTTTTCGACGCGAGCTGGATCGTGCGCTATGTCCAGGCACCGTCATCACCACGCCCGCGGGCCGCACGCTGCGGTCGGTGTGTGAACCCGCCTTCATCAGCTGGCTGGCGGAATTTCACGATCACCTGGGCGTCGGGCGAAGCGGCCTGCGGCTCAATGGGCTGGGCGCGCTGGCCGTGACCTTGATGTGCGTGACCGGAGCCATTCTCTGGTGGCCGGGCCGCACCCGCTGGCGTCGCAGTCTGGTACTGCGACGCGACGTGAGCACGCAGCGCTTCATCTGGGATCTGCACAGCGTGCTGGGATTCTGGCTGCTGCTGTTGGTGCTGATGTGGGCCCTGACCGGCATCTATTTCGCCTTTCCCGGCGCCTTTGACGGCGTGGGGGACGATGTCATCGCGGCGCTGGTGCGCCTGCATTTCGGCCGTGCCTACGGACCCCTCGTCGAAGCGCTGTGGGTGCTGCTGGGCCTGGTGCCCTCGGCACTCTTCGTCACCGGGCTTCTCATGTGGTGGCAGCGCGTCGTGCGCACTCGCCTCACGAGAGGCGGCGGCCCGACTCGCGCAGCAGCAGCCCCAGGTCATCCATTTTACCGTCGAGCAGATTGATGACCGGCGCCTGCACCGCCGCGAGCATCGTGATCTCCGAAGAATCAGCAGTTTTGGACTATGAGGGCAGCGCGACGGGCGCCAGATTTGGCCGCCTTGAAAAGACCGGCCGCCAGCGCAGTGACATAGCGGCGAAGATGAGCCCGAGAACCGCGCCGGCGATGACGTCCAGCACCACATGCTGCTTGGTGGCCAGCGTCGAGTAGACAATGAGGGCGAACCATATGGCGTTGGCCACGCGCAGTGGCAGCGGCAGGCGCATGGCCCGCAGAACCTCATCGACCCGCACCACGGTGAAGATCGCGACCGCAACGTGCATCGACGGGCAGGCATTGCCGCTCTCATCAAGTCGATGCAGGGTGGAGAATCCCGGGAAACCGTTGGCGAGCGCCGCGGTGGGCGGCACGCGGGTCGGCCAGAAATAGAAAATCACCAGCCCGCTGACGCACAGGCCACATAGCCATGCGCCATACGCCGCAAACTCCCGGACGCTGCGCTGCAGGCCGGGCCCGACGCCCACGTACACCCACAGTGTGAGATAGGCCAAAAGCGCCACGGGCGCAAACGGGATGAGCGCATCCAATGCGGTCACCGGCATCAGCACCGGCGCATGCGACGGGTGGCGCTGCACCGCGAAATAAGCGACGAAAAACAGACCCGTGAGGAAGCTCGTCCACAGCGTCGTTCGAATGAAGCCCCGACGCAGCAGCGTGGTGAACTCGGTCCACGCTGACACGCTCGCGTCCGGCGGCAGTGGCGCGCCCTCAGCGCGGATTGTCGTGGTGCGTGCCATCGACGACGTGGCCGAGATCCTTGTCCACGCACGGTGTCGCTTCCACCAGATCCACATCGGTGAGTTTCGCCACCCGGGTGACCTTCCAAGGCTCCGTCAGCACCTTCGGATCGGTGGCGACGGCCTCGTACTGCAGGGTATCCCCGACGCGCCGCAGCCGTTCCGTCACGGTGAGTTCCACTGAATGAAACGCGCCGTTGTCGGTGAGCCAGCTGTCGTCATTGAACTGGTTGGCCTCCACCACCAGCGTGTCGCCTTCCCAATGACCGATCGAGTCCCCCAGGGTGCTGGGGTCCACATCCTTGCGATGCGGCCGGCCGTCGATGGGAATGATGCGGAAGAAATCGCCGGAGACATCATCGTACAGAAACACGATCTGTCGGCTCTGCTGGACGATCTTATCCGGCGGCCCGATCCGTGGCAGTCCCGGAGAGCGGCAATGCAGCACCGGGTCGAACTTGATCTGGTTTTTCTCCAGCTCAGCCACCTTTGCCAGATATTCGGGTTTGTACTTCGGAAAATTCCGTGGTGGTCGCGCGGCCGCTGGTGGCGGCGTGCCGGCCGCGGCTGCCGGCCGTGGCGCATCGCAGCCCGAAACGCAGATCGAACCATCGGCCTGATGCTGCGGGCGAATAAAATCGATACCTGAACCATTGTCCCAGGTGCCATTGAGATCAGGGTGACCTGCCGCGTCCCGCGCCGGCGTTTGCGCGAACAGCAGCGAGGCCGCGGTAAAGGCCAACACGGCGCCAAGACCCGCCGTCACAGGATGAATCATGAGACACCCCCCACACACATGCGATGGCGCCTACTTGTCCGAAGCGAACTGGTAGTGGTGCCCGTCCGCATAGGTGATGTTGACGAGGTAGCCCAGATGCGGCGTGCCGTCCCGGGCGAGATACGCCTCGACATTGGCGAGCTGGCTATTTCCCAGCAGCAGCACCTTGCTCAGGCCGGCCTTGCGCATCATGGCCACCGGCACACTCTCCAGGCGCCAGGTGGTCACGGTTCCCGCCGCATCCTTCACTTCGACATGAATGTAGATATGCGGATTCGCCCATTCGATATCCGACACCACCCCTTTGAGGGTCACGACCTTGCGGACATCAAATTCGCCGCCAACCGAATGATGGGCAAGCGCGACGCGCCCTGCCACCGCCAAAGCGGCTATCAGCGCAAGCGCGACATATCGAATCGCCATGGCCCTCGACCCCCAAGGAGTTCACGCCACAGAACAATACTCTGAACCGCGGCCGCAGGTCTAATCCAGCAGTGGATGTCCCTTGGGCAACTGGTGTGCGTACCAGGCCGCGAGCCGATGCCGAATGGTCTGGTCCGCAACCTGTTCCTCGGGCATGGGCGAGATGACCTTGTCATGCACCAGCAGTCGATAGATGTACAAAGCCTTGTCGCTGGCCGAATCCGTGGCCTCGAATTCCACCGCCTTGCGTCCTTCCGCATAGGCGACGCCGGCGCTCAGTGCCGCCTTGAACAACTCCGCTTCGTGCCTGAACTTCTTCATTACCTGCGCCTTTCAGTCGCGCCGTCGGGTCACCACGAAGGCCTCATCGTTGAACCACAGGCCACCATGCTTCTGCAGGACTTTCTGGGTGGCCGCGAGATACGCGCCATTGGTGACCACTGAGTCCAGCCGTTCGTCTTCGATCTGATTGACATAGATCGCCGCATTCCATGCGGCGAACAGGGTCGAGGTCCCGATCCGGTCGCCGATCTCGGAGGGCAAGGTGTGCATCTCATAGCGGAATACCGCCTTTTCATCCGGCAAGGCGGCGAGGTTGAACTCCCTGGCATCCCGTCCCAGCTCCCGGCGCAGCGTGCTCAGAAGTTCGTGGCGATCGACCTGAAACGGTTTTTCCTCCGGCCACAGCTGCTGGATGATCTCCAGACCCGGGTCGTGGCCGCAGGACTGGATGGCCAGCAGGCGCCCACCGTGAGCGAGGCTGCGGGCGAGCGGCATGAGCACCTTCTGGACCTTGAACTCCGCGCCCATGCGAGCGCGCCAGGGTTGCGAGGCCAGCACCAGGTCGTAATGCTCGAACACCCGCCCCGGCTTGGGAATGGCGGCATCCAGCAGGAACTTGTGATCCTCACGATAAATCACCAGCACGGTCGGGCGCACGACCTTGGGATTGCCGGTCTTGGCGCTCGGCGTCGTCTGCCAGCCGCTGACCAGCGCGCTGCCCAGTTCGTCGATCTGCTCAGCGTATTCGTGGGCAGTCGACCCCGTCAGACGCACTTCCTGCCAATTCAAGGCGGCCGCCGCCTGGGCATCGCGCGGCATGAGGCGCGGCGCTTCCGCGTAGTTGAGATTGGTCACGACGAATACCGTCGCCGGATGCTCGAACAGGCGGTCTGGAAGCTTCTCCAGGCCCAGCCGTACGTCCTCCAGGCTGATTTCCTTGGCGACCACCAGCAGCGGGATGGTCGGAAATAGTCGATGCGTGGCGCGCATCACCCGGGTGATGACGGTGCCATCTCCCATCCCGGCATCGAAAATCCGAACCGCCGGCGGCGTCGGCCGCAGCAGGCTCAGTTCATGGGTCGCGCGGCGCGCGATGGCCGATTTCTCATTGCAGGTGGTGACAAAGGCCAGGTATTTCTGGCGATTGTCGTAGAAACGAAACGGGGTCGAAGCGTCTGCTGCCATGCCTGAACCTCAGTGGCCAGTCATTGATTGACCGACATATGAACATTGACCGATGATGCTCCAGATAACAATTCGCGCCAACTCACAGCAATCGTGCTGCGGGCCAACATTAAGACGCGCGTGCCAATCGAGGGGGAAGCATGGTTACCGAAAAGTCCTGGGACGTGTCCTACGAATGGAAGGCCATGCTGGTCATGAGCCTGGCCTTCGGTCTGGTGGGTATCGACCGCTTCATCCTGCCGCCGCTGTTCGGGCCGATGATGAAGGATCTGCACCTCACCTATCAGGATCTTGGCAACCTGGTCGGCGCCCTGGCGGTGGCCTGGGGCTGCTCGGCCTTCCTCACCGGGCTGCTGTCCGATCATCTTGGCCGGCGCAGCATCATGGTGCCCTCGGTGGTGATCTTTTCGTTGCTCTCGGTGCTCAGCGGCATGGCGACGGGTCTGGTCAGTCTGCTGTTCATTCGCGTCATCATGGGCGTCTTCGAAGGGCCGGTCGCCTCCACCGGTGTTGCGGTTGCCGTCGAGGCCTCGCATCCCAAGCGACGCGGCATGAACAACGGCATCTTCCAGTGCACCGTGTCGCTGTTCGGTAGCGGCATCGGCCCCATTCTGGCAACCCAGCTGCTGCTGATCACGACCTGGCGCCATGTGTTCTGGATCGTGGGCCTGCCCGGCCTGATCGTCGCGGCCATCCTCTGGTTAGTGATCCGCGAGCCCGCGACGCTCGCCGCGCAACGTGGCGCTGCAGTGGTCGCCCGTGCCTCCATCTGGACGCTCTTCAAACACCGCAACGTGCCCCTGGCCATGCTCACCTTGCTGTGTGCCATGACCGGAATCTTCGTCCTCTCGGCCATGGTTCCCAACTACCTGACCGACTATGTCAAGCTGACCGGGCCGCAGATGGGCATCGTGACGTCTGCCATCGGCTTCGGCGGAGCGCTCGGCCAGTTCGGACTTCTGACGCTGTCGGACTTCATCGGTCGGCGCATCTCCACGGTCCTGTCCTTCATCATTGCGGCCCTGTTTCTGTGGCTGTTCATCCACGCCGGTTCGAGCCTGCCGGTACTGTTCGCATTGCTGTTCGTGGCCTCGATGTTCAATTTCGGAGCACTGGCCATTCTGGCGGGTCCCATCCCGGCAGAAGCCGCGCCCCCGGGCCTGGTCGCCAGTGCCGCCGGTCTGGTCATCGGCGCCGGTGAGGTGTTCGGTGGTGGCGCGGCGCCCTCGATTGCCGGCAGCATCGCCCAGCATTCGGGCATTCAGTACACGCTGTACTTCGCGCTGGGTGGTCAGCTGGTCGGATTGCTGTTGGCACTGTTCCTGCGGGAGACCGCGCCCCGACGCACGCGCAATGCGCCGCCGGAGCACGTCTCAGCGCTGGACCGCGCGCCCAGCGTCAGCTGATCAGGCGCGTCCCATCAGCGATCGCAGCAGGCGCTGCTCACTGCCGTAGGG
>DASZCK010000267.1:0-2250 GCA_035943195.1 Steroidobacteraceae bacterium | reverse complement strand
GCATAGGACCACTCATGCATGCCCATCTTGCGGCTCTGCAGGTTTATCCCGCGGGGCAGCCGGTCGGTTACCACTTCGCCGTGACAGTAGCGATGAATGGAGATCGCTGCCTGGTGGCCATGCTCGACCGCCCAGATGATGTTCTTGGGACCGAAGGCGGCATCGCCACCGAAAAACACACCATTGCGCGTCGATTCGAAGGTGGTTTCATTCACCTTGGGGACATCCCACTTGTCGAATTCGATGCCCAGGTCCCGCTCGATCCAGGGGAAGGCGTTTTCCTGTCCGATCGCCAATATGACATCGTCGGCGGGCAGAAATTCCTCGCCCATGAGGCGTTCCGCCGTGATGCGACCGCTGGCATCAACGTCGTATTCCATCTTGTCGAACAGCATTCCTGTGAGCTTGCCGTTCTCGAGCACAAAAGACTTCGGGGAACGGTTGATGACGATCTCGACGTTTTCCTCCTCGGCGTCATCCAGTTCCCAGGCGGATGCCTTGAAGAAGCCGCGCGGCTTGCGCGCCATGACCTTCACATTCTTGGCGCCAAGCCTGAGGCTCGTACGGCAGCAGTCCATCGCGGTGTTACCGACGCCGATGATCAGCACGCGTTCGCCGATTTTCGCGATATGCCCGAAGGCCACGGACTCCAACCAGGCGATGCCGATGTGGATGTTCGCGGCACCGGCCTCACGGCCGGGCAATTTCAGTTCCTTGCCCTTGGGTGCACCGGACCCCACGAAAACGGCGTCGAAGCCTCCGGAGTGCAGCAGCTCGCGCATGCTGTGAATCGGATGGCTGAGCTTCAGATCGACGCCCCGGTCGGTGATATAGGCGATCTCCTCGTTCAGCACGGCCTGTGGCAGGCGGAAAGAGGGGATGTTGGTGCGCATCAAACCGCCTGGTTCGGCGGCCTGCTCGAATATCGTGACCTCATAGCCCAGCGGCACGAGATCATTGGCCACCGTCAGCGAGGCACAGCCTGCGCCGATGCAGGCGATGCGGCGGCCATTCTTGAGCTTGGGTACGGCTGGCAGGAACGCGGTGATATCGTCGCGGTTATCGGCAGCGACGCGCTTGAGGCGGCAGATGGCGACCGGTTTTTGCTCGACGCGACCGCGCCGGCAAGCCGGCTCGCAGGGACGGTCGCATACGCGACCGAGGATTCCCGGAAAGACATTGGAGTCCCGATTCACCATGTAAGCCTCGGTGAAGCGGCCCTGGGCGATCAGCCGGATGTATTCTGGGACATCGGTGTGAGCCGGGCAGGCCCACTGGCAATCAACGACTCGATGGTAGTAGTCGGGATTCGAAGTATCAGTTGGTTCCATTCCAAGCGCGGCCAGCGCGGAGCCCCCTCGTGATGCCAAGCGAACTGAGTATAAAGGCGCACCGCAGAATGTCACCGGGGAACATGAGATAAGTGGCACTTCTGATATTACATAATGTGTCGCAAGTCCTTTGGCGGAGCGTGCCGGATCCTCGGCGCCCGTTTTGTGTTGAAGTTTCAACAGCCTTCGCCTGCCCGCGGTGGGCCGATGAGTGAGGTGCGCGGTTGAACATCGGAGTCGTGAATCGTTCTGAGCCTGTGCTCGGCCTGGTAATGCCCGTTGACCCGTGGGTGCCAGCTGAGGCCACCGCCATGTATCCCAGCGGAATGTGCTTTCGGGCCATCGGCCTCGCTTTGCAAACGATGACGCCGCAGGGCTACGACGCGGTACTCGAAGGTATCGTTCCAGCCGCCAAGGCGTTGGGCCTGCAGGGTGTCCAGGCGATCGTTCTGATGGGCACGTCCTTGAGCTTTTACAATGGCGCGGCCTTCAACCGTGAACTTACGCAGCGCCTGAGAGTGCAGAGCGGTTGCGCGGCGGTCACCATGAGCACGGCAGTGGTCGATGGGCTCATCAGCGTCGGAGGTAAGCGACTGGCGGTCGCCACTGCCTATAACGACGAGGTGAATGACCGGTTGCGAGCCTTCCTCCAGGAAGAAGGCTTTGATGTCCTCGCGCTTCGGGGACTGGGCGTCGAGAAGGTCGGCGACATCCACCAAGTAACGCAGGAAGGCCTGCTCAGATTCTGTGTCGAGGTCTTTGAGTCGGCACCAGGCGCGGATGCGCTATTGATCTCCTGCGGTGGCCTGCACACGCTCGACCTGCTCAAGCCTCTGGAAAGTCGCTGCCCGGTTCCGGTGGTGTCGAGCCTTCCGCACGCCCTGCGCGCCGGCGTGCGTCTTCTGGGGCACAGTGGTCG
>DASZCK010000266.1:0-7803 GCA_035943195.1 Steroidobacteraceae bacterium | reverse complement strand
CCGTGACAAAAATGACAAAGGGGCACTTGCCTTCGTCGATTTCGGCAATCACGTCAAAACCCGTCTTGCCGGGCATCTGAATGTCGAGGAAAACAAGGTCCGGCTCGATGCGCGAGATGGCCTCGATAGCCTCCCGGCCGTTATTGCACTCGCCCACGATCTGCACATCGTCGGCACGTCGCAGCAGGCCGCGAAGCCCGCGCCTCGCCAGGTCCTCATCATCCACGATCAGCGCTCGAATGGTCATGCAAGCAACGCCTGCGCCGGAACCGGCGCCTCGACGTTCACGCCAAGACGCACTGGCATGCGGATGGTGACCGCGAAGCCCGTTCCGTCGGCCCGGCGCCCCGTGCTCAGGTCTGCCGCGGTACCGTATAGCGCCGACAGGCGGTCCCTGGAATTGCCCAGGCCGAGACCAACCGACGTGGTAGGGCTCTGCGCCATGCCTGCACCATCATCTTCAACTGAGATCACGAGGGCCAGGCCTTCCTTGCGGATTGACACCCACAGACACCCGCCCTCCTCGCGCGGCAAGACGCCGTACCGAACCGCGTTTTCCACCAGCGGTTGCAGAATCAGCGTTGGAATCAACGCCTCGAGAGTGTCCGGGGCGGCAGCCACCACAGCACGCAGTCGCTCGCCGAAGCGAAAGCGTTGAATACGCAGATACTGCTCGATCAGCTGCAGCTCTTCTCTTACCTGGATCTCCGGGGTATCCATCCTCTGCAGTGTTGAGCGTAAGAAAGCGCTGAGCGCGTCAACCATCGCTGACGCCGCCGTACCATCCTTTTCCCGGATCAGGGTCGCAATGCCATTGAGGGCGTTGAACAGAAAGTGGGGGTTGAGGTTCGACTGCAGCGCGCGCAGGCGCGCGGTATCGGCGAGCTTCAGGGCGCGCGTCACATTGGCCCGTTCGGTCTCCAGATCGAGCATCGCATTGATGCCGAAGTACAGCGAAGACCAGGTGAACAGGGTGCTGCTGAACGAAAACCAGTAATCGATCGGAACCCACCACGACATCGTGAAATTCGCGCGTTCGGCAGCCAGAAATATCGCCGAGCGGTGCCCGATGTGATCTGCCACGAGGTAGCACAGGTCCGTCAGCGCATACGATACGTCGTACCAGATCGGCGCGCCCACGATGCAGAAAAACAACGCGATCAGTGCATACGCGACATAGCTTCGGGACCTTGAACGCACCCGCCGAAAGACGGCGCGAAGGCCCAGTGTCAGCGCCACACCGCACACCATCCAGGACAGGTTCTCCAGCGCAGCCGCGTACACCCCTTTCTTAGCGAGGTCGGTGGCAAACCCGAAGCTCATCAGCCCTATCCAGCCCGAAAAGTGCAGCAGGTAAAATACGGTGGACTTCGACAGTCCCCAGCCGGAGGCCAAAACCAATGGGGTCGCCGCTCTCGGTCGGCTTGCATCGCGCTCTGTTGGCGGCATTTTACTTTTGTCGGTCCGGGTTGCTGACCCTGGGGAGTTTACACCCGGAAATCCTATCGTCCTGCTTGCATCCGTTGGACTAGCCCGCAAGTGCCGCAAAAGCCCTGATTGGAAAGGTTCCAAAACCATTGACCTTGGGGGGCACGGCAAAGAACTTGGCGCCGCGCTCCGGAACCGCCTCCAGGCCGCGCAGGTGCTCGACGATCGGAACGTCGCCCCCCAGGAGAATCGAGTGGACCGGTCTTTCTCCGGTGTCCGTGCAGTCGATGTTGTGGGAGTCGATGCCCACGAGAACCACTCCGGCATCTCTCAGCCACTGCGCCAGGCTTCCAGTGAGGTAAGGGAAGCCTTCGAAATACGCATCGGTGCGCCAGTGTTGAGCCCAGCCGGTATGCACCAGAAGCGCTTTACCCCGCACGTCACTCGCCGAAACGGGCAGGCGTTGGATTGCCCGTGAGGCGTGTGGTTCGATTCGTGCCACAACCAGATCGAGGTCGGCGAGCGAACTCAGCGGCAGCTGAGACAAGTCCTTACCATTCTCATATCGGTGGAAGGGACTATCCAGGTAGGTCCCGGTATTGCCCACCATCTCGATCCTGCCGATTTGAAATTCGGTGTTCCCGGAGTAGATCTTTCGCGAAGCTTCACGAGTGAGATAGTCACAGACCAGTGGTGCCGGTAGGCCCTTATAGGTGATCATTCCGCTCTCGATGTTGTGGCTCAAATCGATAAGGCTCATTTCTTGCGGTGCTCCACTATGAAGAAAATCGATGTATCTACGATACCCGCGCAGTCCGGCAGCAGTTATCCGCATCCCTTCGATACCCCCTGCGCCGGTCAGTCCTGCCAGCGGCTGGCGCGCCACGCCGGGCTGACACTCTTCGGCGTTAACTTGACGGTGATCGATCCCGGCTCATGGTCGAGCCAACGCCACTGGCACACCGAGGAGGACGAGTTCGTCTGGGTGGTGGATGGCGAGCTGACACTGGTTACCGACGCCGGTGAGGAGTTATTGCGCGCCGGAGACTGCGCCGCCTTCAGGCGTGGCGACCCGGATGGTCACCATCTCGTGAATAAATCCGGCCGGCCCGCCACCGTGCTCGAGATCGGCAACTCCCACCCCCAGGACCGTTGCACCTACCCGGACATCGACATGATCGCGGAAGGTCGGGGCTACAGCCATCGCGATGGATCACCTTATCCTGCGAACAAATGACGCGGCCGCGTCTGCTCGATCCGACCCAGCAGGAAGACATAGCCGCAGATGCCGATGGCAAGGTAGATCGCCGACACGCCGAAGACCCAGACATAGGAGTGAAGAGCCGTCACCAGGTACCCCGTTACGATGGGCGCACCGATACCGGAGACCTGGTTCGAAAAGTTGACGATGCCCCCTACCTTGCCCACGTCCTTGCGGCCCACGATGAGTGAAGGTAGCGACCAGCCCACGGCCGCATGCGCCGACAGCCCGCCGATCGATAGGCTGATCCAGACCATGGCCTGGGCAGCGGTGTGGGCGCCTGCGGCGCCCAGGATGCCCAATCCGCAGCAGGCGCCGCCGATGAGTACGATGCGTCGCACGCGGTTGGCATCCGCGCCACGCTTGATCAGGAAATCCACCAACCAGCCGCCGATGACGAGTTCGATGACGGTAGCGATGAGCCATGGCACGCTGGTATAGATAAACGAGTGCATCATGTCGATGTGCAGTGAATAGGCAAAGTAGCTGGGCAGCCAGGTCAGCAGCAGATAGAAGATGTAGTTGTACGAGCCAAAGCCCAGCGCCAGTCCGAGCACCTTGCGTTCACCCAAGAGCTGCCGTAAAGAGCGCCCTCGCCCATCGGCTTGCTCTGCGACCGGCTCGTCGCTCGTGATATGGCGGCGCTCTGCTTCTGTCAGGCGCGCATCTTCGCCCGGGTCCCGATAGACACGCCAGAAATAGGCGAAATAGATCAGGCTGATGACACCCGTCGTGGCAAAGCCCCAGCGCCACCCGGCCCGCAACAGAACAAAGCCCACGAGCGGAATCCCAACGACGGAAGAGAACTTCGCGGCGGAGTCGAACATTGCCGTCGGCAGGCAGCGCTCCTGCGGTGGAAACCACTGGCCCACGGCCTTTGCGCTTGCCGGGAAGGTCGGCGCTTCGCCTACTCCAAGCAAGAAACGCGCGCCAAAGAGCGCCGCCAGCGAGGGCGCCAGCGCGCCGCCGAACGTCGCCACGCTCCATAGGCCGGTACCCACGCGCCCGACGCGACGGACGCCATAGCGGTCAAGAATGACACCGATGGGGAGCTGGCACAGCCAGTAGGTCAGGTTGTATGCACTGGATAGATAGCCGAAGGCAACGTCGGAGATTCCGAACGCCACGATCAGCGCTCCGTGCGAGGCAGACAGGTTTACGCGGTCCAGGTAGCTGACCAGGATCCCGATCCCCAACAGCCACGCGATGCGCCAGCGGCGCCGCGGAACGCCTCCTGGCCGCGCCAACACCTAGCCCTGCACCACGGTGTTTTCGAGCGTTCCAATCGGATCGATGGTGATGCGAACGCGGTCAGCTGCGGCAAGGGTGAAGGAATCGGGCGGTACCACGCCGGTGCCGGTCATGAGAAAGGCGCCGGCAGGGAAGGTGTTGTCGCGAAACAGGTACTCCACCAATGACTCGGGCTTGCGCTTCAACTCAGACAGGGTCGTGGCGCCGGAGAATGCGATCGTGCCGGCGCGCTGGATCTCGATCCGAATGGCAGTCGAAGCCGGCGGCGGTTTGTCCGAAACCAGAATACAGGGACCGAGCGCGCAGGAACGGTCGTAGACCTTGGCCTGCGGCAGATACAGGGGATTCTCACCCTCGATATCCCGCGAACTCATATCGTTGCCGATGGTGTAGCCGATGATCCGACCGCGCGGATCAATCACCAGGGTCAGCTCCGGTTCGGGCACCGACCATTTGGCATCGAGACGGATGCGGACCGGCTCACCGGGAGCCGCCACGCGACTGGCGGTGGACTTAAAGAAGAGCTCCGGCCGCTGCGCCGAATACACGCGATCGTAAAAGTCGCCACCGCCCGCATCCTTGGATTCGGCCATCCGTGCGTCGCGGCTGCGGTAATAGGTCACGCCTGCCGCCCACACTTCCTGGCTGCCGATAGGCGCGAGGACTTTGGCGTCGGCAAACTCGCCGATTCGATGGGCAGCCGTGGCCACCGAGACGAGATACCCGTACAAATCCTGATGCGCGATCAAGGCATCCCAACTGGGCTCGGGAACGCGATAGTTCTGGCCCTCGTGTTCCAAGCAATTGCCATCGCCGGTGCGGTAAAGCTTCACTCACCTATCCCCTTGGCGTGTCCCTCAGCAGCGCAGAAATCCGCGTTTCAAATCCTGTAGCGTCTGATCGATATGCGCCGCCAGCCGTAGCGTGACGGAGTCGGCGTCTCCCGCCAACCATGCCTTGAGTATCGACTCATGCTCAAGACGCGGCTTCCGGCCGCCATGAGAGCGCGGCAGGTGAGCCACCTGGTAACGCGCCGACAGCACCAGCAACCGCTCCACCAGCTGGGTGGTCAACGGACGATTTCCCGGTCGCACCAACGCCAAGTGAAAGTTGTGCGTCCGCGTCGCCATTTCGACCGCATCCTCCAACGCCGCCTTCTTGAGCAGCTCCAGGGCGGCTTGTGCCGCAGCACGATCCGCATCAGCCGCGCTGGCTACGGCGAATGCCGCGGCGCGCGGCTCAACCGCCAAGCGCAGACTGTAGATGTCCTCGATATCCTCGATCGACATCGGCGGCACGACGTAGCCGCGATTGGTCCGACCCACGAGCAGCCCAACCTGTTCCAGTCGTGCCAGCGCTTCACGCACCGGTATCTTACTCATACCAAGTTCCGCGGCCACGGCGTCCTGGCGAATGGGAACGTCCGTGCCCAACCGACCTGCGACAATGCGGTCGCGCAGGTTCTGATAGACACGCTCGGACAGGGTACGTACCACGATGCTCAATGCGCACCCCCATCGTGGAAGGGCTCAACCGGCAGGGTGGCACAGCACAGGAAGCAATCAGCCACCAGGCGCAGTGGCGCCACGTCGGCGTCCAGGTGATGGCCCGCAATCAGCTCGGCAAACCGCTGGTACAGGAGCGGATATTCACGTAAGGGACCGAGCTCGCACTCGCGACCGGCGATATGCAAGCTGGCACCCCCGTGACTGAGAGATAGGGACTCCGCATCGGTTTTGACCTCAATCTCCCAAACCGGATCCCCCACCGGGCGCCAGTCAAAGACTGCGTGGATGGGTACACCGCTGGCGCTGCGCATATGCAGCTCAGCAGCGATCGGCGTGGATCGATTGGCGGGCACCTGCAAGGTGCCATCGACAATCCGAATCGGATCCGGCAGAAGCAGCGTTAAAATGGACAAGGCGTTGACGCCCGGATCGAAGACGCCCGTTCCTCCCGGACTCCAGATCCATTGCTGGCCGGAGTGCCAGAAACGCACATCCTCCAGCCATCGGATCTCAACGGAGCGTACTTGTCGTCCCGCGAGCCAAGCCCGCGCAGGTTCCACGGCCGGCGCATGGCGCGAGTGCCAGGCCGCAAACAGCGTCGTTCCGGCGCGCACGGCGAGCGCGGTGAGTATGTCCACTTCGCTCACCGTCGCGCCCGGCGGCTTCTCCAGGAGCACGTGCTTGCCGGCGCGAATGGCGCTGGCGGCCGCCTCGAAGCGCAGTTGTGGTGGCTGGCACATGGCCAAGGCATCGACCGCAATTCCCGAGGCCAGCAGCTCGTCCACATTCTGAAAAACCGGTATGCCGGACAGAGTCGCGCCCGGACTTGCGGCCGCGACCAGTTCGAACTGCGCCGACGCCGCGATGGTCGGCAAATGCTGATCGCGGGCGATCTTGCCTAGCCCGACCACCGCAAGTCGTAGCGGCGGCGTCAAAGCGCGCCGATGGTCAGATCGGGCGTCGGCGCACGTCCGATGGGGTTACGGGCCGGCAGCGTGAAAGGCGACGCCGAGATTTCGAACACATCGCCTTCGCGGGTTTGCACGCCGTCGCTGTACGACAGCGTGCCGGTGCCGAAGAAATGCACATGAACATCCCCGGGCCGGCGGAAGTGCGCGTATTTGAAGTGGTGTTGCTCGAGATTGTGCAGACTGTGCGACATGTTGGCCGCGCCGGAGGAGAAGGGCTTGTCCCAGAGCACCTGCCCGCCGCGCAGAATGCGGCTGCGGCCCTGTACCTGCGCCGGCAGCTCACCCAGCAGCAGTTCCGGCCCCAGGGCCGCGGGACGCAGCTTGGAATGCGCCAGCCACAGGTAGTTGTGCCGTTCGGTGACGTGATCCGAGAATTCATTCGCCAAGGCGTAGCCGAGTCGCATCGGCCGACCCTCATCGGAAATGATGTAGACACCGGCGATTTCCGGCTCTTCACCGGCATCCAAGGCAAAGTCCGGTGCACACAGCGGCGCACCCGGTGCCACCAGGCAGGACCCATCACCCTTGAAGAACCATTCCGGTTGCGCACCCCGTACACCGGCCGGCGGCTTGCCGCCTTCGATTCCCATCAGAAACATTTTCATTGAATCGCTCTGGCGCGGGGCATCGCTGATGGCCCGGTGCATACGATCCCGCTCTTCGGCCGAACCCAGATGCGTCAAGCCGGTGCCAGTCAGAAGCAAATGCGCGGGGTCCGCATGCTCGATGGGCGCGAGGAGCTCCACGGCGGAAAGATCCAGCGGTGTACCCGCTGGGCCCGTTTCGATCATCGATGTGAGCGTGCTCGAGGCGCGGCACGCGCGCTGGGCAAGATCGTAGGTGCAGCGTGCACCGGGGACCGTCACGGGTCCGCCCCCATCCCGAATCACCGCGACGCCGCGCGCGCCGGTCGGCGAACGGTATTGGATCAATGCAAGCATGATGGTCGGACAGTATACTAAATCAGTGGATATCCGTTGCGTATCGGCCTGCGGAGCCAGTTTGGGAGAGGGTCCACTCTGGGACCCCTCGCGCGGTCTTATCTGGTGGGTCGACATTAAATCCCCCGCCCTGCATGCCCATCATGTCGCCAGCGGCGCCAACCATGCGCAGCCGCTGCCCTGCCGCCTGACCGCGTTGGGTCTCGCGGCGGATCGCAGCCTGGTGGCGATTGGAGATACCGGGCTGGTGCGACTCTCGGTGGCAGAGGATCTTGAGGTCTCGAGCGCTGAAGTCATTGCCACCGCGCCATTGCTGGCCGGGATGAGATTCAATGATGGCAAGGTCGATGCCGCGGGAAGATTCTGGGCCGGTAGCATGGACGACGCCGAGCGCTCGGCCTGCGGCTCCCTGCAGCGCATCGACGGCCGATGCGTCACTACCG
>DASZCK010000265.1:0-24450 GCA_035943195.1 Steroidobacteraceae bacterium | reverse complement strand
CGTCGAACCCACACGGTGCTGGCATTGGCGTTGTTCGCGACCTTCATGGCGCATTTCGCGGCCGCCCTGGTGCACGCACTCATCTACCGCGACGGCGTATTCGCCAGCATGTCGCCCCGGTTCAGTTCTGCCAGGGCAAGGGTGGGTAGATATGCACGTCGTTCCGCTGCCCGAGATCCTTGATCCGCTGGCGCCATGCCGCCTCGGTCAGGCCCGACTCGAGCTTGCCGCTCACAGTGTCAAGAATGAAGTAGCGCGTATCCGCGGTACCCGCGAAGTCCAGATCGTTGGTGATCTCATGGCTGGGGGCAGGCGTCGTGCCCTCGGCGCCGATGACATATTGGCCGACCACCGCGTAGGCCGCGATGGTGCCGGAAACCAGACGGCTGCCGTCGTGTTTCACGAGCTTGGTCTGCCCGCCCTTGTCGGGTTGCAGGTAGAAACTGTTGGGCAGGACCACCACCGGTCCGGTGACGTTCTTCGCGAAGACATTCACGCAGATCAGCAGCAGGCAGGCACAGCTCAGGGCACGCAGCAATCGGGCGGAACATGCAGACATGGTGTCGACTCTTGATGCAAAAACGAACATTCAGGATAGCTAACCTGTGGCGCGAGTTCCAAGGTGCGGGGGCCCCGGAAAAAGTTTTTTGCACGCCGGATGTCAAAATCCGGGTTCGTCGTTCGTCGCCTCTACAACGGGACGCAGTTGCGGACCCGGCCCTGAACCCCGCTGGCAATCGGCGCTAACACATTGTTTTACAAGGATGCTCATATGAAAGTCATGGTAATGGTAAAGGCGACCCGCTCGAGCGAGGCCGGTGTCATGCCGACTGCAGCGCTCCTCGGTGCCATGGACCAGTTCAACCAGCAGCTGCTGAAGGCCGGCGTCATGCTGGCTGGCGAAGGCCTGCGTCCGAGCCGCGAGGGCAAACGCGTTCGATTCAACGGCACCCAGCGCACCGTCATCGACGGGCCCTTTACCGAGACCAAGGAACTGGTGGCCGGCTTCTGGCTGTGGCAGGTGGGCTCTATCGAAGAGGCGCTCGAATGGGTGAAGCGCTGTCCCAACCCCATGCCGGAGGAGTCGGACATCGAGATTCGGCCGCTATTTGAGGCGGCCGATTTCGCAAACGCATGACCGAGTCGCAGGTCCAGCGCACCATCGAGGCCGTCTGGCGCATGGAATCCGCCAGGATCATCGCCAGATTGGCACGCATGCTGCGTCAGGTCGGGCTCGCCGAGGAGTTCGCGCAGGATGCGATGGTGAGTGCCCTGGAGCAGTGGCCGCGTAGCGGGATTCCCGACAATCCCGGCGCGTGGCTCATGACCGCGGCCAGCAATCGCGCCCTGGACGAACTGCGGCACCGCAAGCTGGTCGAGCGCAATAGCGACGCCATTGCCCACGAGGCAACCCTCGGAGCGTCGCCGTTCACCGATCCGGAGGCGGCTGCGGAAGATGACATTGGGGATGATCTGCTGCGGCTGATGTTCAGCGTCTGCCACCCGGTACTGCCGGCCGAAGCCCGCACGGCGCTGACCTTGCGGCTGCTGACGGGCCTGAGCACGGCGCAGATCGCCCGCGCTTTCCTGGTGCCGGAGACCACCATCGGCCAACGCATCGTGCGCGCGAAGCGCACGCTGGCGCAGGCGCGCGTGCCCTTTGAAGTGCCGCGCGCCACCGAGCTCTCGATGCGCCTGGCATCGGTTCTCGAAGTAGTTTATCTGCTCTTCAACGAAGGCTATGCGGCGACCAGCGGCACGGACTGGATGCGACCGGATCTGTGCGAAGCGGCCCTGCGCTTGGGGCGTATCCTCGCGCAGCTGCTGCCCCGGGAGGGCGAAGTGCACGGCCTCATCGCCCTGATGGAGATCCAAAGCTCTCGCATCGGCGCGCGCACCACGGCGCAGGGCGAGCCAATCCTGCTCCTGGACCAGAACCGCGGCCGCTGGAATCAACTGCTGATACGGCGCGGGTTGGACGCCCTGCAACGGGCCGAGGGCCTGGGCGTTGCCTCCGGCCCCTACACCATCCAGGCCGCCATTGCAGCCTGCCATGCGCGGGCGGTCAGCGCCGCCGATACCGACTGGGCGCGGATCGTGGCGTTGTACGACGCGCTGGCCCAGCTGCAACCCTCACCGGTGGTTGAACTCAACCGCGCGGTTGCCGTGGGCATGGCCTACGGTCCGGCCGAAGCGCTGGATCTCGTGGATGCAATCACCGCCGATGGCAGGTTGGCGAGCTACCACCTGCTGTCCAGTGTGCGTGGCGATCTGTTGGAAAAGCTCGGGCGTCGCGCGGAAGCCCGGCAGGAGTTCCTGCAGGCGGCGGAGCTTGCAGGAAATTCCCGCGAACAAAGCTTGTTGCTGGCGCGTGCCGCAGCCTGCGCGCCGATTGCACGCTAGAAGGAAAGGCCCCCGCGGCGGCGCCGCGGGGGCCTCTGAACGGCTCAGGTCCGACGGGACTAGGTCCGATAGGACGTGCGCTTCTCGAAGCGGTGCACGATCTCCCGCGGATAAATGCCGGTGTGACGGGTCCGCAGCTCGATCGGCAGGCGCTCGGGAGGCACGGGCTCATCCGGACAGGACCCCAGGATGGCATTGAAGCGCTCCTCCATGCCGTCCTTGAACTCCGTGTGCGAGATGATGAAGAGGTCATTGTTGCGGATGCCGTTCACCACTCGCTCTCCGGCCTCCAACGGGCTCATCAGCCCGGCGCCAAAGGCGGGGCGTGGGCGGCCATCGGGCCCCGGCGGGGGAGCGGGGCGTGAGCCCGGTGGCAGATTGTCGGTGCTGACGCCACCCGGGCAGAATGCCGAGGTGCCGATGTTGGTCCCTTCCAGCTCGATACGCAGCGCTTCCATGATGGCCACGGCCGCGAACTTGGTCGAAGTGTAGACGCCGGCGGTGACTGCCGGCAGCAGTCCGCTCATCGATGCCGTCGTGACAAAGTGCCCGCCTTCGTTGTGTTCCTTCATGTGTGGCAGGATCACCGAGACGCTGTTGTAGATGGCCCCGAAGTTCACATCGATCGAGTTCTGCCACTCGGCCGCAGTGGCCTCGCTCGCCTTGGCAAAGGTCTTGATGCCCGCATTGTTCACCACCACATGAAGCTTGCCGTACTTGGCCTTCACGGCATCCAGCAGCTTGACCCAGCCATCGCGTCCCACCACGTCGTGCTTCACCGGAAAAACCGGGGCGTCCTTCGCGAACAGCGGCATCGCCAGTGCCAGGCGCTTCTCGTTGCGGTAGCCGATGACGACGTTCATGCCGGCATTCGAGCAGGCCCGGGCGATGCCAAGCCCAATGCCGTCCGATGAGGCGGTGATGTAGGCGGTCTTGCCCTTGAGCTCGCTCAGCGGCGCAGGCTGTGAGAGCTTGGGTTCCGGCGGCGGCGGTGGCCGCGCCCCCGGGGGCGGGCGGGGCGGCCCACCGGCTTGCTGCGCCAAAGCCGGCGCACCCGCACCGAGTCCCGCCAGCAACGTTGCGGCACCGGCGCCCGCGGCCAGCGATCCGAGAAATCTGCGCCGATCACTCATCACCGATTGGATCTCGGCCGATGGTGCGGCTGGCTCCTTCGTTGTCATACGTCCCCCTGTCTGTCGTGATTGATAGGCGGCCAGTCTATCCGCCTTGGGGCCGGTCAAGTCCACCGCACCCGGCGTCTTTAGCTTTTCCGCCGCGGGCCTAAGGCCAATAGTTCCGCAGTATCAATGCGTTACCGCGCACCTGGCAGCCGTCCGAAGGCTTCACCACCGGCCCTCGGGCTGGGTGGCGGCATCGGCTTGCCGGTCACCGGATTGGGATAGTGATAGGGCTCGATGTAGTAATTCGGAAACGTCAGATAGATGACCGTGGGCGGCAGGTCCGGCCACGGCGGCCACTTCTCGGGATAGGTGTTGAGGATCGTATTGTCGAGCCAGCCAACCTTGTAGCCTGCGTACATGTTGAACGGCCCATGCAGTTTCTGGAACTGCCACACGCCGTTGATCTTGACGAACTTGTTCTCGTAGTAGTTGTGCCCCCAGCCACCGGAACTCATCACGAACGCGATGCAGCGAATTTGCGCGCTCACGCCGTCGGGATTGATGGTGGGCAGACACTGGAACTGCTGATGATCGATCAGCGAACCATCGCGCGGCCCGATGGGACCAAGGCCGACGTGCATGTATTCGAAGACGCGCGCGCGGCCGAGGAATACCCCCTTGCCGCCGATCTCCAGAGTCGCATCGGGCGCGAACAAATCCGCCAGGTAATGCCATTGCGCCTTGTCCACGTAGTAGCCATACGCGTCCTGCACGATCTCGACATCGGTCAGATCCTGCAGGCGCTGGATGCGATCGCCGAGGCTGTTCAGTTGTTTCTGGATGCCCTGCAGGTCATCGGCGCCCTGGGCGCGAGCGGCCAGCGTCCAGAACGACGCCAGAGCGAGCAGCAGCAGCGTTTTGAGCATGGTCTTACTCATGATCAGCCGGCGTGGGTTTGCCGCTCACGGGATTGTTGTAGTGAAAAGGTACGACCTGCAGCTTGGGGAACGACTGGTAGACGGCCGTGGGCGGCTGGTCCGGCGGAATGCTGGTACTGGGCGGATCCATCGGATAGGGCTTGGCGAGCCAGCCCTTGTCGTAGTCACCCCAGAAGGTGACGTAGTAATGCAGCTTGCTGAACTTCCAGGTGCCCTTGTCGTTGACGTATTCATTTTCATAGACACCGCCGCCCCAGCGACCCTGGCCGTCGCGAGCCAGCTGCACATCGCTGCGCCAGCGCGCCTTCGCGCTGCGGTCATCGTCGGCGACATTGATGATGGGCTGCACCATCACGTAGTTGTTGAGCTGACCCGGTTCCAGCCCCGGCGGACCCATCAGGGACAGGGCGCGCTCGATATGGGCATTGCCGATGTAGACACCGCCCTGCCCGAATTCGTAGGTGGCGTGGCGGCTGAACAGACTTGCGGCCTGTTTCCACTGGCCCTTGTCGATGTAGTAACCGTACATGGCCTGGAGGTTCTCGATGGCGCGCACTGAATGAGCGCGCGCCAGCTGCAGTTCCTTCGCGTCGGCCTGCGCCTCGAGATGGCCCAAGGCATCATCGGGCCGCGTGGGCGCAGCGAACGGCGGACGGCTCTGGATCGCGCGCAGGTTGCCGGCGTAGTCATACGGCGGCAGGTACAGCGCCGGAAAGGGCTGGTAGCGCTGCGGCGCGGGAGCATCGGGCGGAAACTCCTTCGCCACGGCCGACTGCCAGTCGCCGCTGACCGGCTTGAGCGCCGCCCAGCCACCCTGGTAGGGCGCCTCGAAGTTCAGGTAATAGCGACGCGCGGCGATTTTCCACACGTCATTCTGCCTCACGTAATCATCTTCGATGATTGCATCGCCCCAGGTGGCCGACTTCTTGTACTCGCCCAGCAGGCCCCATTCGCGCCAGCGGGCATGCGCGCTGTTGCCATCGGTTGCGACCGTGACCACCGGTTGCAGCTGCATACGCAGGTTGAGGCGCCCGAAGGGCAGCCCCGGCCCGTCAGTCATGCTGCCGCCACCATGACGGGTCAGCAGCTCCCTGATGTGGGCTTTCCCCTTGTAGATGCCATCGACGCCCCACTGGAAGGTCCCATCATCGGTGAACAGATCGGCTGCTTCGCCGAAATATCCCTTGTCAGTGTAGTAGCCGAAGGCGCGGCCCAGCCGCTGGATCTTGGTGATCGATTCGACGTACGCCGTCTCCTGCGCCATGGCCTGGATACGCGCTTTGAGCGCCGCGACGCGCGCCGCCTCGTCACGCGCGAAACCGCTGCTACACAGCGCGAGACCGGACATCAGAAACAGGACGCGCGCCGCTTTGGAGGTGAATGCCATGAGCCACCTGGGAATCGAGTTGTACGGAATCTACACCGCATTATACTTTCGCGCATGATCGAAACGCCCGTCCCGCGCATCCTGTCGATCATCCCGCCGATGACCCAGTTGAATACGCCGTATCCGTCCACGGCCTATCTCACCGGATTCCTGCGCTCACGCGGCTTTCACTCAGCGCAGGCCGATCTGTCCCTGGCCCTGGCCCTGCGGCTGCTGTCGGCGGATGGCCTGCCGGCCATTGAGCAACGCGCGAGGGCACTGCCAGCGCGGCAACGCGCCCCGGCGGTGCGCTTTTTCCTGGAGCAGTTCCCGATCTATCGGGCCACCATCGCGCCGGCAATCCGGTTTGTGCAGGGCCGTGATCCCAGTCTGGCGCATCGCATCGCCTCCCGGCGCTTTCTGCCGGAGGGGCCGCGTTTCCTGGCGCTCGAGCACTATGTGGATAGTGGCGCAGGCGGCGATGCTTTGGATTGGGCGTTCGGCGCACTGGGGCTGCAGGATCGCGCGAAACACATTGCGACGCTGTATCTGAACGACCTGGCGGACGTCATCCGCGATGCCGTCGATCCGCGCTTCGAGTTCGTCCGCTATGCCGAATCCCTGGCGGCGAGCCAGCCGCAGTTCGATCTGCTGCAGCAGGCCTTGACCGCGCCGCACAGCCTGGTCGATGCGACGCTGCATGAATTGACGCTGCAGGCCCTCGGCCAGCATGAGCCGACACTGGTCCTCATCACCGCGCCCTTTCCCGGGAATGTCTACGGCGCGTTTCGCATCGCGCAGGCCATCAAGGGATCTCAGCCCGCAGTGGTGACGGTGCTGGGTGGGGGCTACTGCAACACCGAACTGCGCCAGCTGAATGAGCCGCGGGTCTTTGACTACTTCGACTTCGTCACGCTGGATGCCGGCGAGCGGCCGCTGCTTGCGCTGATCGAGCATCTGCAGGGCAAGAGGCCGCTGCAGCACCTGGTACGCACCTTTACGCGCCAGCTGCACTACGTCGACCATCGCGACCCCGATCTGGCCTTTGCCGACTGCGGAACCCCGACCTACGACGGCCTGCCGCTGGCTGACTATCTGTCGCTTCTGGATATGCTCAATCCGATGCATCGACTGTGGTCGGACGGACGCTGGAACAAGCTAACCGTCGCGCACGGCTGTTACTGGAAGAAGTGCAGTTTCTGCGATGTGAATCTCGACTACATATCCCGCTACGACCTCGCGACCACCGACGTTCTGATGGAACGCATCGAGGCGGTGATCCGCGAGACCGGCCAGACCGGCTTCCACTTCGTGGATGAAGCCGCACCGCCGAAGGCGCTCAAGGCGCTGGCGAATGCCCTGCTTGAGCGCAAGCTGGATATTTCGTGGTGGGGCAACATCCGCTTCGAAAAGTCCTTCAACGCGGGGCTGTGCCAGTTGCTGGCCGACAGCGGCTGCATTGCGGTTACCGGGGGACTGGAAGTGGCCTCGGACCGGCTGCTCAAACTGATGAAGAAAGGGGTATCGGTGGAACAGGTTGCGCGGGTGACACGGGCCTTCTCCGATGCCGGTATCCTGGTACATGCGTATCTGATGTATGGCTTTCCCACCCAGACCGCCCAGGACACTGTCGATGCACTGGAGTACGTGCGCCAGCTATTCGCCGCCGGCTGCATCCAGTCGGGCTTCTTTCATCGCTTTACCTGCACCGTGCATTCCCCGGTCGGCAAGCACCCGCAGGAATATGGCGTGACCTTGCATCCGCCGCACAACCCCACCTTCGCCAGCAACGACATCAGCTTCACCGATGCCACCGGCATCGATCACGATCGGTTTGCCGGACCATTGAAGAAGGCACTGTACAACTACATGCACGGTGTGGGGCTTGAGCAGGACGTGCGTGAGTGGTTCGAGGAGGACGTGCCGCGCACGCGCGTGGCCAGGTCATTCATCGCGCGCGCCCTCACACGGCGTTCTCGCGCCTGCGGATGATGAGATGGCGGATGGCGAGCACAACCACCGCCAGCAGTATCGCGAGACCGAGGATGATGGCACCCAGGACCAAGTTGTAGTTCAGCATCACGAACATGCCGTAGCGGGTGTAGAAGCCGTTGAACTGGCCCACGATCACCGGCAGAGCAGTCAGCGCGTCGTAAGGCATCTGCAGGACGTGCTCGTTGGGGTGGTAGTGGGACCCCAACCAACCGAAACCATGCCCGTCAGCATCCAGATCGATGTGGCCGCCAAGCACGTAGGCGATGGAGTGGAATCTGACGAAGTCGGCCATCCGCTGGGCGCTGGCAAGATCGGCTTTGCGGTCCGCGATGAGGAGCCGGCCGGGCTGGAAGAAGTCGCCCGAGAAGAACAGGCCGGTGCGACGATCGTAGTACGAGACCTCAGCCTTGTCGTGTCCCGGGGTCGGCAGAACATCGACCTGGCTATCGCCCAGGTTCACGGCGGCCGAGCCGTTCGGCCAGTCCTTGAAGCCGAAATACTGCTTCACCTGATCAAGATCGGTGCCCACGATCTGTACGTTCGGCAACGAACGAAACTGTGCATCACCGCTGCGATGGTCGGAGTGGCCGTGGGTGTGCACGACCAGCAGCGGCAGCTTCGTGGGTCCGGACCCCGGCAGCAGGCTTAAAACGGTCTGTGCCAATGGCACGACGGCGGCATCGGTGACGGCACCCGTGTCGATGAGGAGCGCGCGTTTGGATCCGATCAGAAGGTACATGAATGGCGCCCGCCGGCTCACACAGAGGCTTTCCCGCAGGATGTAGGTCTGCTCGTTGTACCGATGCACCTGCAGCGGCGGTGCAGAGGTGAGGTGGCAGTCGGGCGCGCCCGTGTTCCAGCGTACGTCCATCGAACCGCTGTCGAGCGCTGCGGCCGGAACCGCCGAAGTCACTGCCCAAACCAAAGCGAGGACGCCCGGAAATCTCATATCGCCTCCTGCCCCGTCATGATGGTCACATGGAGCAACTGTTAGAGTCCACTGCGCCCGACTCAACGGAGGCGAGACAGCATCCATGACTCCAACCAAGTCGATATCGCGACGGGATGTGCTGCGCGGGGTGGGCGCGGCATGGGTTGCCTCGCCATTGGCCCATGCGAGCGACCCGCAGCCGATCGTCGGCGATGGGACGCCTGAACAGGTCCATCTCACCTGGGGACCGGACCCCGCCCAGAGCGTGGTCGTGTCCTGGGCCTCGCCCACCCGCTCGGTGAATCCGCGCGTCAAGGTTACACCATCCGGCGCTGCGGCCCGGCTGGTCCGTGGCCTGGAACGAGCCTACACGGACGGCATCAACGGCCAGACCGTCTTTACCTACCACGCTACCGTGGACGGCCTCGCGCCCCAGTCGATCTACCGTTATACGATCTTGAGCGACAATGACCGCCAGCCCACACCCTTCACTGCCAGCTTCCAGACCGCACCGCGTGGCAGAGTCGCATTCCGCTTCACCAGCTATGGAGATCTTTCGACCCCGCAGACCGACTGGGTGATGTCCTCGCCCCAGAGCCGTCGTGCGGTCGATGCAGTGGAGCGGTTTGCGCCATTGTTCCATCTGCTCAATGGCGACCTGTGCTATGCGAATCTGAATCCGCTGTCGCAGCCGGCCGTGTGGGCTGATTACGGCCGAAACGTACAACGTTCGGCGGCACACCGGCCATGGATGCCCTGTTCCGGCAACCACGAGATCGAGTTCGGCAATGGCGAGCAGGGAATGAATTCCTACCTGACTCGCTTCTCGCTGCCCGACAATGGCACGCAGTTCGCGGGGCACTGGTACAGCTTCCGGGTCGGCTCGGCGCTCTTCATCTCGCTGGCGGCCGATGATGTGATCTATCAGGACAGTGGCCCGTTCGTTACCGGGCCCGCACCGCTGGTGCCGGTCATCAGCACGGGACATGCGCGGATTGAGCCGGGAACGTCCTTCTATGTACGCGGTTACAGCCGGGGCGCGCAGACCCGCTGGCTCCGCGAAACTCTGAGGTCGGCAAAAAATGCTACGGGCATTGACTGGATCATCGTCCAGATGCATCAGGATGCGCTGAGCTCCTCGAAAAACGGCAACGGCTCCGACAAGGGCCTGCGCGAAGAGTGGCTGCCCCTCTTCGACCAGTACGGGGTGGACCTTGTCCTATGTGGTCATGATCATGACTATGAGCGCAGCTGGCCGGTGCGCGGCTGCAACCGTCATGTTGGGCGAGATGCCGCCACCGGCACCGTGGTTGACACCCTGCAACCGCGGCCGGTGCTGACGGCCGAGCCGACCAGTGGTGAGTTCGACGCCAGCAGTGGAACCATTCATCTGATCCTGGGTTGCGGCGGCACTGCGTCGCCCACCGATATATACGGCGCCCGTGCCGGCAGCGGCGTGCCGCAAGCCAAGGTGATCACCCGCGCCAATCGCCCGGTGCCATCCGGTACAGCCGGTATTTTCATGAAGTTGAATGCCGATGCGGTGGAGGACGCGATCTGGTCCGCGCGCCGGGACGCGGCCACTGGCTATGGCATTGCAGTCTTCGATCTGGATCCGGGCAAGCCCGGTGGCAAGACCTCGATCACCATGCGCTACTACCACGCCCTGGGCGCCGAGCACTTACCGACCTCCGACTACGAGCTTTTCGACACCATGGTGATGGCCAAGCAGCGGCGCGGGTGAAGCGCCCTTCAATCCTTCTGCCAGCCGCCCGCATGCACGCCGTCGTACGCCGCCAGCAGGCCGGCGAGAATCCGGCTCCAGCCCTGGTGATTGCGCTCGGCGTAGTCCGGCAGCACACCGTCGTTGGTCAAGGTCAGGTCGCACCCTGCGGCGCTGGGGCGGATTTCGATGGTGACGGTGGTCATGCGCGGATCGAACTGCGGAACGCCGAAGGTGAACACCAGGCGCCGGGGCCGTTCGATCTGCAGATACTCGCCGACATGCCGTACGTCACCCATGTCCGGCCGCCGCTCGATGAAGCAAAATTGGCCACCCACGCGCGCGTCGATCTGTGCGGTGATCATCTGGCCGGTCGACGTTGCAAACAGGAAGCGTCGTGCGATCTGTTGATCCAGAAAGGCATCAAACACACGCTCCGGCGGTGCCGCGAACGAATGCGTGACCACGACTCGCGCCATCTCTGCGGTCATTGGGACTCCTTGTTGAGAATGTGCTCGAGCTCGGCCAGCCGCCACGCCCACAGTGCGCGCTGCTGCGTGATCCACTTCGCCATCGCATCCAGTGGCCTTGGATTGAGCGCCATGAGATGTTCGCGGCCCAGCCGGCGGCGGCGCACCAGGTCGGCACGTTCCAGGATCCGAAGGTGCTTGGACACTGAGTTGAGCGAGATGGGAAAGGCGACGGCAATGTCGGTGATGCGCGCCTCACCGGATGAGAGCCGCGCGAGGATGGCGCGCCGGGTGGGGTCGGCGAGCGCGATGAGGGTATGGTCGAGGCCTTTATATTCACCCATATGGATTAATATATGCCATGAACGCGGACGCCTGCAAGCCAAATCGTTGCCGGCCGCGAACGCGCAGCTAGGGCGGCGCGCCGATCTTGTCCTGCGTCTTGGTTTCGAAGTCCGAGGCCGCATGCCGTTCATGCAGCTGCTCGGATGGTTCGCCCCGCATGCGATTGACGATGCGGCCGCGCCGCACCGCGGGCCGCTGGTAGATCGCTTCCACCCAGCGCTGCACGTGGCGGTATTCGTGCACCGCGAGAAATTCTGCTGATTCGTAGGCCCAACCCTTCGCCAGGCTTCCATACCAGGGCCAGATGGCCATGTCGGCAATGGTGTACTCGTTGCCGACCATGAACTCATTGACGGCGAGGTGCCGGTCCAGCACATCGAGCAGCCGCTTGGTCTCCATTGCGAAGCGGTCGATGGCGTACTCGATCTTGGTCGGAGCGTAGGCGTAGAAGTGTCCGAAGCCTCCGCCGAGGTAGGGGGCGCTGCCCATCTGCCAGAAGAGCCAGGACAGGCATTCGGCGTGCGCGGCTGCCTGCCTTGGCAGGAACGCGCCGAACTTCTCGGCCAGGTACAGCAGGATTGCACCGGACTCGAACACCCGGATCGGCTCTGATCCGCTGCGATCCACCAGCGCCGGGATTTTCGAGTTCGGATTGATGGCCACGAAGCCGCTGCCGAACTGTTCGCCATCTCCGATTTTGATCAGCCAGGCATCGTACTCCGCGCCACGGTGGCCGAGTGCCAGCAGTTCTTCGAGCAGGATGGTGACCTTCTGCCCATTGGGCGTCGCGAGCGAATACAGCTGCAAGGGATGGCGCCCCACCGGCAGCTCCTGCTCGTGGGTCGCACCGGCAATCGGTCGATTGATGTTGGCGAATTGGCCACCGCTGGGTTTGATCCAGGTCCAGACCTTCGGCGGCACGTAATCGGAAGCGCTCATGCTCGCTGCTCCTAGGGTTTGCGGGCGACAACCAGTGAGTAATACCCGCCGCCGGTGCTGAAGGCGTCAACTCCGGTAAAACCCACGGGCTCAAGAAAGCCGCGCAGTTCCGGCAGACTGTACTGTCGCCCGCGCGTACCGAGCAGCATCAGCAGTGAGAAGGCTGCGCAGGGCAACGGGCCACAGCCATCGTCGTTCATCAGCATCTCGTGCAGCACGATGCGGCCACCGGCGGGCAACGCTTCGAAGGACTTCTTCAGCAGCATCCGGCAGGTGTCGTCGGACCAGTCGTGCAGGATGTTGGAAAGGAAGTGGACATCATGCCCCGTTGGCCACGGCTGGGTGAACATGTTCACCGACTGCGTCCGTACTCGGGAGGCCAGCTCCGCGGCGCCTATATAGCGATCGGCCTCGGCGCATACCGCCTTGATCTCCATCACCGTCGCGCGCAGCGACGGCTGCAGCTTCGCGATCTCGATGGAAAAGATCGCCGAGCCACCACCGACGTCAAGCAGCGACTGCGCATCGGCGAACAGCGTCTGCGCGCCCACCGCCTTCGCGGCCGCGAGGCTGTGCGCATTCATGAAGGCCGTAATGCTGCGCGCCAGTTCCGGCGGCATCTCGCCGCGCTCCCATTCGGCGGCCGCCGATTGATGCGCCTCGGCGCGCACCTGTGGCCGCAGCGTGGACAGCAGTTGCGCATGCAGCGGCTGCGCCTGTCGCATGCGATGCAACAAAGGCCCGGCATAACCTTCAGCTTCCGGATGCATCCAGGTGCGCGCCGCGGCCGTCGCGCGCCAGCGCCCCTCATGTCGTTCGACGAAGCCCAGGGCCGCGAGCAACCCGAGGTGGATGGCCAAGGCCCGCGGCACCGCGCTGATACGCGCCGCGAGTTCGTCGGTGGTCAGCGCCTGCCCCGCCAGCGCCGTGAAGGTCCCGACCTCATCTGCGACCGTCACAACCGGCAGGCGATACATGGCGAGCCAGGTATCCCAGATCAGCCGGTCGTCGGTGGTAATTGGAAGTGTGCTCATCGTGTTCCCTGCCCCCTGAGTCCTTAGGTTTTGCGGCTATCGTACCTTGCCCGCTGGCCTTTGCCGCGCACGCCAGCGCACAATCCGCCGGCATGACCGAATCTGCTGACGTCTGGCGACCCAGCCCCGCCAAGGTGGCCGCGGCCAACCTTACGCGGTTCATTCAGGACCTGGCACGCCGCGGCATCGCGCTGACCGACTACCGGGCACTGCACGCCTGGTCGGTTTCCGAGCCTGAGGCCTTCTGGCAGGAGCTCGCGGGGTTCGCCGAGGTCCAGGCCGACTGGGGTCCGGGACCGGTTTTAGCTGCCGCCGGGCAGATGCCGGGGGCGCGTTTCTTTCCCAACGCGCGCCTCAACTTTGCGCAGAACCTGCTGCGTCAACGTGACGGCCAGCCGGCGCTCATCTTCCGCAGCGAGCGCGGCCAACGCGAAGTACTGTCCTTCCGGGAACTGCACGACGCCGTGGCCCGGGTGGCGAGCTGGCTCGAGGACTGCGGGGTGGGCCCTGGCGATCGTGTCGCCGCGGTGCTGCCGAATATTCCGCAGGCCTGCATCGCCATGCTGGCGACCGCGGCGCGCGGTGCGATCTGGTCCTCCTGTTCGCCCGACTTCGGCAGCAACGCCCTGCTCGAGCGCTTTGCTCAGATCGCTCCCAAGGTGCTGTTCGGCGCAGATGGCTACAGCTATGCCGGCAAACGCTTCGACACTGTGCCGGCCCTGGCCGGACTCGTCGAACGTCTGCCCAGCATCCAGCGTCTGGCGGTGGTGAGCTATCTGCGCCCGCGCGCGCCACTCGGCGCACTGGTGCGCGCCGAACGCTTCGAGGAACTCGGCGCTCGCGGCGCGCAGCTGGACTTCGCGCGCGTGAACTTCAACGATCCGCTGTACATCCTTTATTCCTCCGGCACCACCGGCGCCCCGAAGTGCATCGTCCACGGCGTCGGCGGCACGCTGCTGCAGCACCAGAAGGAGCATTTGCTGCACACGGACCTGAAGCCCGGCGAACGTCTCTTCTACTACACGACCTGCGGCTGGATGATGTGGAACTGGCAGATGAGTGCCCTCGCCTGCGGTACCACCCTGGTGCTCTACGATGGTTCGCCGTTCCATCCCGATCCGGGTGCACTGTGGCGCATGGCCGAAGAGGAACGGATAACTGTCTTCGGTACCAGCGCGCGCTATCTGGCGGCGATGGAGAAAAGCACCTTCCGTCCCGGCGCACGGGTCGATCTGGCGGCAATGCGCGCGATTCTGTCGACCGGCTCACCCCTGCCTGCAGCCGGTTATGAGCGCATATATCGCGACATAAAGCAGGACGTGCAGATCGCCTCGATCTCCGGCGGCACCGATATCGTCTCGTGCTTCGGACTCGGATGCCCGCTGCTGCCGGTGTATCCCGGGGAAATCCAATGCCGCGGGCTTGGCATGAGCGTCGATGTGTTCGACGAGGATGGACGTTCCTTGCGAGGCGAACCGGGCGAACTGGTCTGCACCGCGCCCTTTCCGTCCATGCCGCTGGGGTTCTGGAACGACCCGGATGGCCGGATGTTTCACGCCGCCTACTTCGAACGCTATCCGAATGTGTGGCACCACAGCGATCACGCCCTGATCACCGAGCATGACGGACTGGTGATCCTCGGCCGCTCGGATGCCATGCTCAAACCCGGTGGCGTGCGCATCGGCACCGGGGAGCTGTACTCGGCGCTGGCCGGCATGCCGGAAATCCTCGAACCCCTCGCGATCGGACAGCGCTTCGCCGGTGACGTACGCATCGTGCTGTTCGTACAGCTGGCGCCCGGCAGCGCGCTCGATGAGCCCCTGAAGCAGCGCATCCGCGAGCGGATTCGTGTCGCCACGACACCGCGGCATGTTCCTGCCAGGATTGTGGCCGTGCCGGACCTGCCCAGGACCCTGTCCGGCAAGGCCTCAGAACTTGCGGTAAGGGCCGTGATCCACGGCGAGGCCGTGCGCAACCTTGCGGCACTCGCGAATCCGGAGACCCTCGAGTACTTTCGAAACCTAAGCGAGCTTGAGGGGCCTTAGCAGCCAGACCTGCTCGGTAGCCGGGCATTTGCCCTTCAGTCCGCCCGCAACGTCCGTGCTGCCAAGGAGCGTGGGCTGGTACGCCTCGTGGTAAAGACGAGCGAGCTCATTGCCGGGGACCGAAAACGGCGGTCCGGTCAGCAGCTGCTGGTCGTAGTTCACGGTGATGACCAGTTGAATTGCGCGATCGGTAAGCTGCGCAAGGTGCGGGCCATAGCGGCTGCGCATGGCGTCCGGCAGCGCGATCAGCGCCCCGCGGTCATAGATGGCATGCACCGCACCGAGCTCGCCGCGGGAGAGCTCAAACATATCGCCTTGGAAGATGTCGATGCCTGCGGCACTGTAGCGGGTTGTGTTGCCCTGGCTCCGGACCGAGGGTGTGACGCCGAGATCTGCAAACAGCTGCTGGACGGCAATCTGACTCAGTTCCGCGCCGGCAACCTGATGGCCACGGGACAGGAGCCAGTGGATATCAAGGGTCTTGCCGCACAGAGGTACGAATATGCGGCTTGCAGGCGCCAGGCGCAGCGCAGGGAAGTGCCCCACCAGCAGCGGATTGGCCTGCGCCTCATGGAAGCCGATTTCGTTGCGCTCCCAGCGGCCGCGCCAGAACGCCGGATCCATAACATCAACTCCCGAAGTCAATCATCGGTAGACGCGCCTTCGACGAAAGCAGTCGTTCGCGTGATCGTTCACGATTCCCACCGCCTGCATCCAGGCATAGACGATTACCGGACCGACGAACTTGAAGCCGCGCTTCTTGAGAGCCTTGGACATCCGCTCGGAGAGCGGGGTGCGAGTGACCCTCGCGCCTTGACGCGGCAGTGGCTTGCCACCCGCGAGCCCCCAGACAAAGGCGGAAAAATCCTCGCCGGCGGCGCGCATCGCCAGGTAGGCGCGAGCCCCGGCAATGGTCGCCACGATCTTCGCGCGCGAACGCACGATGCCGGTGTCCTGCAGCAGGCGCGCAATGTCCGCCGCGCCGAAACGCGCGACCTTTTCCGGTGTGAAGTTCCGGAACGCTTTTCGAAATGCACCGCGCTTGCGCAGAATGACCAACCAGGACAGCCCCGCCTGAAATCCCTCCAGCATGAGCATTTCCCACAGTGCGCGGCCGTCATGCAGTGGAACGCCCCACTCATTGTCGTGATAAACCCGCAGCAGCGGATCGCCTTCGGCCCAGGAGCAGCGTGGAACGGTTTTCATTCGGACGCTAGTTTAGAATAGTCACATGGACGAACCAAGATGGCTGACAATTTCTCGAGAGCTACAGGCCATCGCGCAGACCGGCCTGACCTTTACCAAGGACGCCTACGATCGACAGCGCTTCGAGCGCATTCGCGAACTTGCCGCGACGATCATGGCCGAGGGCGCGGGCGCGAGGCCCGAGGCGGTGCTTGATCTGTTTCGTCAGGAGCTCGGCTACCCCACGCCCAAAGTCGATGTGCGCGGCGCGGCCTTTGCCGAAGGAAGGATACTGATGGTCCGCGAACGCAGTGACGGTCGCTGGACCCTTCCGGGCGGCTGGGCCGATGTCAACGAGTCGGCCGCGCAATGCGTGGTGCGGGAGATCGCCGAAGAGTCCGGATTCGAATGCCGCGTGCTGAAACTCGCCGCGGTCTGGGATTACAGTCGCCAGGGGCATCGTCCCCGACACCATGCGTCCATCTACAAGGTGTTCTTCGTCTGCGAACTCACCGGCGGACAGGCGCGCCCCAGTATCGAGACCACGGAAGTCGGGTTTTTCGCGCGCAATCAGCTTCCGGAGCTTTCGGGAGGCCGGATCACGACTGGTCAGATCGCAGCCATGTTTGAACATGCCGCGCAGCCGCTGCGGCCCGCCGACTTCGATTGAGCACTGCACAACACTGCGGCGCGTCAGGACTCGCGGTCAAAGGCCTCGACACTCTTCGGCCAGTCCTGCTTCAGAAGCCGGGATAGGGCGCGATCGGCCAGCAACCGCCCACCGGTCTGGCAGCGGGGACAGTAGTTGGTTTCGTTGTCCGCATAGCGTATTCGCTGCACCGGCGTCTGGCAGACGGGGCACGGCAAGCGAAAGCGCCCGTGCACCGCCATATCCGCGCGAAACGCCGTGACTTTCTCCGGAAAATCGCCGTCGGCCTGCCGACGCAGGCGCTCGACCCACAACAGCAACTGCTCACGGGTCGCGGCATATAGCCGCTCGATCGCCGCATCATCCAGGCGAGTGGTGAGCGTGACCGGCGAAAGCCGGGCGGCGTGCAGGATTTCATCCGAATAGGCGTTGCCGATCCCGCTGAAGAGTTTCGGGTCGGTCAGCGCCCGCTTCAGCGTATGGTTCTCGCTGCGCAGCCGCGTCGCGAATTGCCCGAAGCTCGACTCAAGTATCTCGATGCCGCCCGGATCCTGCAGACGCAGCTGATCGTCGCCCTGGACGAGGTGCAGCGAGGCACGGCGTTTGGTACCGGCTTCAGTGAGCGTCAGGACTCCACTGTCGAACTCCAGGCGTGCCAACGCGGCGCGGCGCGAAACCGCTGCACCTTTCGCGAACCAGTGCAAGCGACCGGCGATCATCAGATGAAACACCAGCCATAGCGCATCTTCGAGACCTATGGCGATGCGCTTGCCGATCCGGCGCACCTTCTGCACGCGTTTGCCCTGGACGCTAGCGAGGGGCGGCAGCACCGTGCGCAGCAGAAAGGGCGATGGGATCGTGATTCGCTCGAGGCGCTGGCCTAGCAGGCGTTGCTCCAGGGCCTCCACGTAAAGCGCGACATCCGGGAGTTCGGGCATTTGGACGTCGCGCTGCGACTCACTTGTGAGCGTCGCCGGACTGCAGCACCGCCTGGATGGAACCGTCCGCGGCGATCGGATTGCGGTTGTTTTCCAGACAGACATACGGCAGCAGTGTGAAATCCGGCGGCGCCCGCTTGTAGGTCTTGGTCACGGTCCAGGGTTTGCTCAGGGCTGCCGGATCGACCAGCGTGATTTCATCTCGCAGCGTCACATCGTCTGCGAGCCAGATGCGCTCGTAGGCAATCATCTTGTCGCTCTTCGGCAGCCCCGAGGATTCGAGATTGGTCTCGAGCCGCAGCCCAAAAGTCGTGGCGAGCAGGAAGTTGCCTTCCCAGTGGCCCGTGGTCTGGCCATTGAAGGTGGGATCGGGGTTGGCATCGAGCGGGCGCCCATCGGTATAGATGCGGCGTATCTGCTCGTCCCATTCGGCGTAGACCATGATCTTGTCCGGGGCCATCGTGATTTCCATGGGATACGTCATGGTCATGACGCGGGGCATGCCCGGGGGAAGACAGGAGGCCGTGGGATCCCCAGTGGGTTTGCCGCGCGCCGCATTGGCGAGATTCGTCGCGAATGTCTTGGCGTACGCGGGTGTCAGCGGCGGATTCTGTCCGCGTCCTGGCGGTACCCCGGGCACCCAGCCGATGCCGCCCTGGTTGATCCAGATACCGGCCAGGTCGCGTCGGCTCTTGGGGTGATAGGCATGCGTACCCCAGCCTGGATCTGACGGCTGGGTCCTGGCGGCGGCCTCGAATGAGGTGGGCAGCTTGGAGGTGTCGCGGTACGGGGCCTGAACTCCCTTTGACACATCAAGATCCACGGGTCTGCCGATGAGGTCCTGCGCGACCGGAGCCGGCGCATGCGGGGCAGAGCCACCGCTGGCCTGAGACCACGACTCGCGAACCTGGACGATCGCCAGTAGGACACCGGCCGTCAGGATGGCAGTTGGTATGGCTGTGAGACGCATGATCCTCTCCCCTAATCTGAATCGGCGCGCGTTTCAGGTCAGCCCCGACACCGCCTTGAATCCCCGCACCAGGGCTGCCTCGAATTCGGGCGTCCCGGGAAACAACGGGCCCGGCCGATTGACGATACCGTTGTTGATGGCGCCGTTGGCCATCTGAAAGGCAAAGCGTATGTTCCGTATCTCCTCGTCGGTCAAGTCGCGCCCGATGTGCCGCCGATGGCAGTCGACCGTCAGCTGCATGGTCTGCAAACCGCTGGCGCGAAAGGGCTCCCAGAATCCCGGGTCGCTCGCACCCTTGACCAGCACCGCGCGCCAGAAATTCTGATGCCGCAGAAGATGGTTGTATGAACTCAGGATCCCGTACGCGACGTAGTCCGCGCCGTCCTCCAGCGCCGCAAATCCCGCGGCGCGTTGCGCCCAACGTTCTTCGAGCCAGTCGGCGGCAAGGGACTCCAGTAGGGCCTCCTTGTCCTTGAACCTTGAATAAAAGGCTCCGACAGAGCTGCCCCCCGACTTGACGATGTCGTTGATGGATACGTCCTGCCATGGGTGAGACTGCAGCAGCTTCCACGCCGCCGCAATCAGCGAATCGCGGGTCTTCCGACTGCGCGCCTGCTTGGTAGGCAGCGGACGGCGCAGTCCGGCGGTGGGTGCCGCTTGACTCAAATTCAGAATCCGTGTTCTGATTCGCATTATTATTACGAAATTTAGTCGGGCCTAGTTAGTCACTAAATCCAGATAAATCATGAACTTTGCCTCGCGAACCGGGAAGTCCAAGCGAGCCAATTTGGGGGGATTTCGATGAAGAAGCAACTAATTTCCATCTATGTATGTGCGGCGATCACCGCGGCGGCCCAGGCACGCGCCGCGGACCCTGCCGGTCAGATCGAGGAAATCGAGGTGACGGGCACGCGTATCCAGCATGTGGGGATGACGACGCCGACGCCGGTGACCTCGGTGACTCTCGACGAGCTGACCTCGATGGCGCCGACCACCCTGATCGACGCGCTGATTGAGCTGCCTCAATTCTACGGCAGCGCCACCACCAGCAATTTCAATACCGGCGCCAACGGCTTCTTCACCTCCCCGGGAGGCGGCTCACTCGACTTGAGGGGCCTGGGTACCAAGCGCACCCTCACCTTGCTGGACGGCAGGCGCATGGTGGATTCCTCGCTCTACGGTGGTCCGGATATCAACCTGTTTCCGCAGGCCGTCATCAAGCGCGTGGATACCGTCACCGGCGGCGCCAGCGCGGCGTACGGCACGGACGCGGTAGCGGGCGTCGTGAATTTCATTCTCGATACCAAGTTCAATGGCTTGAAAGGCACGGCGCAGGACGGCCAGACCAGCCGCGGGGACAACAAGAACAACGAGTTTTCGCTCACCTATGGTCAGAATCTCGGCGAGCACACGCACATCATCGTTTCAGGTGAGCACTACGCCGAGGATCCCATCTATACCTACAGCGGCCGCTCCTGGTACCAGAGCTGGGGATTGTTGCAGAGTACGGCCGCAAATCCCGGCAACAGCCAGTCGAATCCGAAATTCTATCCGGCCCCGTATGTGACTTCGCTCAATGCCTCGTACGACGGAATCATCACCGGCTGGACGGCGACGCCGGGCAACACCGTGCCCGCAACCTTCGGACGCATGATCTTCAACAGCGACGGACAGGTGAGCCCGTTTGTTCCAGGGTCGCAAGTGTCGACCCTGACCAATGCCCAGTCGACGCTGGGCGGTGGCAGCGGCACCGACAATAACTCCGAACGTCCGGATGTCGAGCCGCAATCAAGCCGCAACAGTTTCTTCACCTACATTGACTCCGATGTGACACCGAACATCAACGTCTATTTCCAGGGCCTCTATGCCAACGAAATGGTGAAGACGACCAACTCCGGCGGCCTGTTCTCCAGCGGAAGCGGCCAGCAGATCACGATCTTCGCCAACAATGCCTATCTGCCGGCCAGCCTCTCGCAGGCGATGGCTGCCAACAACATCGCTTCATTTAACTTCGGCCGCATCGGCGACAGCCTCGACATCGCCGACGACGCCTACGTCGAAGACGATACAAAAGTGCGCTCCGGGACGCTCGGATTCAAATCCAAGGTGCCGGGCGGCTTCTTCAAGGATTGGTCGGTCGATGGCAACTACCAGTTCGGTGAAACGAACCTTGACGCTCGCCAGATCGGCGGTATCCGCCTCGACCGGATCTTCATGGCACTGGACGCCGTGAAGAATCCCACCACTGGCCAGATCGAGTGCAACGTCACGCTCACATCAGGACAGTATCCGGGTTGCGTCCCGCTGGACCTGTTCGGTCGTGGCAATGCCTCGCCGGCGGCGATCGACTGGGTGACGGGCTACGATCCCGGGGTGGCCGTGACGACCACGCCCTACTACGCCAGCGGGCCCCAGGGCACGTTCAGCTACATCGGCGGACCGGACAAGGTTCGGGACGTGGACATCCAGCAAAGCAACGGCGAGCTGGTGGCCTCAGGAGACGTCTACAAGGGATGGGGCGCGGGTGCCGTATCCGTGGCCTTCGGCGGCACCTACCGCCGCGAGACTCTCAATCAGGTCGTGTTCGACTCCCAGGGCAATCCTTCCACCAGCCCGTCGGTTCTGCCGGTGCCGGCGAACAATGCCACCCTGGGCATCCGCGGCGTACCCCCGGGAGCCGCCAATAATTCCGTGGACCTCCAGTTCTCGAAGGTTCCCTTCGTCAAGGGTGAATTCGACGTGAAGGAAGCATTCGCCGAGACCGAGGTGCCCCTGGTCGCCAACACCTTCCTGCTCCAACAGTTCAACTTCAACGGCGCCGTGCGCGTGGCGAACTACTCGGGCAGCGGTTCCATCCTGGCCTATAAGATGGGATTGGATGACCAGGTGGTCCAGGACGTGCGACTGCGCGCGACCTATTCGCGCGACGTGCGTGCCGCCAACCTCGACGAGCGCTTCGACCGAACCGGCGGCGCCGCATCAGTCATCGACTACGGCCGCACAGGCAATCCGCCCGAAAGCATCACTATCGTGCAGGGTGGCAATCCCGCGGTTAAGCCCGAGACGGCCGATACCGTGACGGCGGGCCTCGTCTACCGCCCTTCGTACCTGCCGGGAGCGGATCTTTCGGTCGACTGGTTCGATACCTCGCTGAAGAATGCCATCCAGGCCTACACGGCGCAGCAGATCGTCACCGCCTGCTACCAGCAGGGCAACACTGATCAATGCGCCAACATCTCGCACAATCCGGACGGCTCGATCTTCATCGTGAATCAGACCTATCAGAATATCTCCAAGGCCGAAGTCGGAGGCGTGGACATCGAGACCGGGTATACGCACAGTCTGCATCTGCTGGGCGGCGGAGCAGAGACGCTCAGCGGACGTGCCTTCGCCAGCTATCTGAGGACGAACTCGCAGACCAGCTCGACCGGCGTCAAGACCGAGGACGCGGGCGACGTGGGCACGCTAGGGCTGCCCCAATGGAAGCTGACCGCCTACCTGCAGTATGCCAATGGGCCTTTCAGCACCTTCTTCGAAGGGCGCTTCATCGATGGCGGCAAGCTCAGCGCCACCGACAATCTCACCGGCTGGGACGTCGCCAATAACCACGTACCGTCCGTCACCTACTACGACATGCGCCTCTCGTATGACATTGTCATGGGAGGGAGTACCGTGCAGTTGTATGCCGTGGTCAACAACCTCTTCGACAAGACGCCGCCCCTTGCTCCCTCGTACGTCGGACTTTCCAGTGCACCGATACAGACCAATCAGGCTCTGTACGACGTGCTGGGACGGCGCTTCACTGTGGGCCTGAAGCTGCAGATGTGACCCGGAGATGATTGACTCAAAATCAAGAAGCAAGCGAACTGGACTTGCCGGTGAAGTACCCGACGCGCAGCCGCAGCTGGCGACGCGTCGGGATCTTCTGAGCAGGGCCCTGGCCTTGACCGCATTGACACTGCCGGCAGCGATTTCAGGCACTGCCCGTGCGCAGGAGGCCGGCAGCGGCGTCGCAACGGCCGCCCTGGGCAGTCCACCGGCAGCCAGCACCGGAACCTGGCTGGTTCTACTCGGCACCCGCGCCGGCCCTGGCATCGATATCACGCGCTCGCAGACCGGCAGTGCGGTGGTGGTCGACGGTCGGCCTTACCTCATCGACTGCGGCTACGGAACGCTGCGACAGCTGGTGGCGAGCAAGGTGGGGTATCTGCAGATCAGCACCATCTTCTTTACCCACCTGCACGATGACCATACGGGCGATGTACCGGCCCTTTTCTCCTTCCAATGGACCAACGGCAAGACCACCCCGACCGACGCCTATGGACCGTATGGAACCAGCAAGCTGGTCGCGGCATCGGTCGCGGTCATTCACAGTAACGTTGAAATCCGCACGGCCGACGAGGGCCGCACCGTGGACGTGGATACACAGTTCCACGGGCATGACCTGGCGGCCGCGGATTCACCCATTCAAGTCTTCAAGGACGACCGGATCACCGTCACGGCGATCGAGAACACACACTTTCCAGCGCGTTCCAAGGCCAAGATGATGCACCGTAGCATTGCGCTGCGGCTGGACACCAAGTCTCGCTCAATCGTGTTCGCGGGCGATACGGCGTATTCGGCCAATGTGGCCCGGCTGGCGCGCGGCGCCGACGTGTTCGTATGTGAAATCGCTGATGCCACGGCCCTGGCGCAGATGGCCGAGCGCTCCAAAAAGGAGGCGGCGGCGGGCAATCCCAATAACATCTTCCGCCACGTGGCCGAAACGCACTCCTCCCCGGCTGACGTGGGCCGCATGGCCACCGAAGCCCAGGTAAAGATGGTGGTGCTGAACCATCAGCTGGCCGGTCCAGCCCCCGGAAACCTCGGTTACCCGGTCAGCACCTTCATTCAGGGCGTGCGTGAGCACTACTCAGGTGAGGTCATTGTGGGCCAGGATCTGATGGTCCTGTAGCTTAACAGTCGCTAATGCAGGTTTAATCCGCCGCCGGGTCGCTCGGAACTACCATAGGAGTCAGGAATTCAGCTCGCCGAGCTCCCCTTATCGGAGGCAGGTCCATGCGTACCCAGCTGGTGACTCTTGCTGCCGCGCTCACTCTTCTTGGCTTCGCGACGATCGCTGCCGCTGCAATGGCGGGCTCAGCCTCCGGCGGGGGCGGGGGCGGCGGGGGCTTCAGTGGTGGGTCCTCGGGAGGAGGTTCCAGCGGTGGATCCAGTGGCAGCTCCGGCGGCAGCTCTGGGGGTGGGTCCCGTGGCAGCTCCGGCGGTGGCTCTTCGCATGGGGGAAGTGGTGGCGGTGGCGGCGGTCGCTCTGGATTCCAGGGCAGCCGGGGCGGCGGGTACGGCGGACATTCGGGTTCCAGCGGGTACGGTAATGGTGCTTCGCAGAGCAGGAGTT
>DASZCK010000264.1:0-8104 GCA_035943195.1 Steroidobacteraceae bacterium | reverse complement strand
GCCGGGGACACTCTCACTGCGTGGCAGGTCCGTCGCCGGAGCCGCTGCCGCACCGGCCAGCGCCACACGCAACAGGGCCATGCCCCCTGCCAACCATCCCCGCCAGGCGCGCGGCCGCCTCACGGTTCGGTCCCGGGGTCCGGTGCGAGGATTCGGGCCCGCAGCGACCCCCGGTGCAGCAGGGTGCGGATCTCATCGCCCACGCTGACGGTGCCGGCGTCCGTGATCACCGCGCCATCGGCGCGGGTGACCACGGCGAAGCCGCGCGCGAGTGTGGCCAGCGGGCTCACTGCATCCAGTTTCTGTTGTGCCAGGATCAGGCGGTGGCGGCTCGCTTCGACCCGACGCTGCAGCGCGTGTTGCAGGCGGATGTGAACTTCAGTCAGCGCATGGCTCAGGCGGATGTTCTGCTGCTGGACCCGCGCCTGCAGTGCCTTGCGCAGCCGTTGTTCCAACTCGTCCAAGCGCTGCGCGTTGTGCTGCAGACGAACGCCCGGGTGGGTGCGCTGCAGGCGGTGCTGCAGGTTTGCCAGCAGCTGGCTCGCGGTGCGCAGCTCGCGGCGGCCGGACTTCATCAAGCGTTCGCCGATGCGCCGCAGCGTGCTGAGCAGTTCCTGGCGGTCGGGCACCACCAGCTCGGCCGCGCCCGAGGGCGTGGGCGCGCGCACGTCGGCGACGAAATCGGCAATCGTGAAATCGATTTCGTGGCCCACGCCGCTCACCACCGGAATGCGGCAGGCGCGAATCGCGCGTGCCACACCCTCGTCATTGAAGGACCAGAGATCTTCAATGGAGCCGCCGCCGCGCGCCACAATGAGCACGTCGCAGTCCCCTCGCGTCGAGGCCAGTTCCAGGGCCTTGATCAGGGACGGTACGGCAGCCGCGCCCTGCACCGGCGTCGGATAGATGAGAACCTGCGCCGGTGGGTAGCGACGTTTGAGGATGTGCAGCACGTCGCGCACCGCGGCGCCGCTGGCTGAGGTGATGACCCCGATGCGGCGCGGGAAGGCCGGCAGCGGCCGCTTGAGATCCGCGGCGAACAGGCCTTCGGCCGCCAGTTGCGTCTTCAGCCGCTCGAACTCGCGTTTGAGCGCGCCGACCCCGGCTTCCTCCATCTGATCGACGATCATTTGGTAGTCGCCGCGGGGTTCGTACAGGCTCACCCGGCCGCGCACCAGCACCAGCTGTCCGGACTTCGGCGTGAATCCCAGGTTCATGTTCCGCTGGCGGAACATCGCACCACGGATCTGCGCTTCCTTGTCCTTCAGCGTGAAATACCAGTGCCCAGAGGCCGGCTGGCTGAAATTGGAGAGTTCGGCTTCCAGCCAGATTACAGCCAACCCTCGTTCCAGGAGCTGCCGGACCTCCCGGTTGAGCCGGGTCACCGTATAGACATTGCGTTCAGGCGCCTGGACCATGTCCTAGTTTACCCGACCCCGGCAAGTGCGTAGAATGCGCCATGCGAATCCTCGAAGAAGCCCTGACTTTCGACGACGTCCTCCTGGTCCCAGCCCATTCCACGGTGCTGCCACGTGAGGTCGATCTTTCCACCACCTTGACCCGCAGCATCCGGCTGGGATTGCCCGTGCTGTCAGCCGCCATGGATACCGTGACCGAGGCGCGCCTGGCGATCACCATCGCCCAGGAAGGCGGCATGGGCATCATCCACAAGAACATGCCGATCGAAGCCCAGGCACGTGAAGTCGCCCGGGTGAAGAAATTCGAGAGCGGCGTGATCCGCGATCCGATCACCGTGCCGCCCGGCATGACGATCCGCGATGTGCTGCAGCTGACGCGCTCGCGTGGCATTTCCGGCGTGCCGGTCGTGGACGGCAGCAAGGTCGTCGGTATCGTCACCCATCGCGATCTGCGCTTCGAGGACAAGCTCGATGCGCCGGTCTCCTCGGTCATGACACCTCAGCAGCGCCTGATCACCGTGCGCGAGAATGCGCCGAAGGAAGAGGTCCTGAGTCTGCTGCACAAGCACCGCATCGAGAAGGTGCTGGTGGTTGGAGTGGATTCCGAGCTCAAGGGCATGATCACGGTGAAGGATTTCCAGAAGGCCACCGACTTCCCGCGTGCCAGCAAAGATGAGACCGGTCGGCTGCGGGTTGGCGCGGCCGTCGGCACCGCGGCGGATACCCTGGAGCGCGTGGCGGCACTGCACGGCGCAGGCGTGGATGTGGTGGTCGTCGACACCAGCCATGGCCACTCGCAGGGCGTCATCGACATGGTCCGCCACATCAAGAAGCGCTGGCCCCAGATGCAGGTGATCGCCGGCAATATCGTGACCGCCGAGGCGGCGCGGGACCTGCTCGAGGCCGGCGCAGATGCCGTCAAGGTGGGTATCGGACCTGGCTCCATCTGCACCACACGCATCGTGGCCGGCGTCGGTGTTCCGCAGATCAGCGCCGTGTCCAATGTGGCACGCGCACTGGAAGGCACCGGGGTCCCGGTGATTGCCGATGGCGGCATCCGCTTCTCGGGCGACATCGCTAAGGCGATCGCGGCCGGCGCCCATGCGGTGATGATCGGCGGCATGTTTGCCGGCACCGAGGAGTCGCCGGGGGAGGTTGAGCTGTATCAGGGCGCCTCCTACAAGGCCTACCGCGGCATGGGCTCCCTGGGCGCCATGGCCGACAAGCACGGCAGTGCCGACCGCTATTTCCAGGATGCGGCGGCAGAACTCGAGAAGCTGGTGCCGGAGGGCATCGAAGGCCGCGTCGCCTACAAGGGCAGTCTGGTCTCCATCCTGCATCAGCTGGCCGGCGGCCTGCGCGCCGCCATGGGCTACACCGGCAGCGCCTCCATTGAAATCATGCGCACGCGCCCACAGTTCGTGCGCATCACCAATGCCGGGGTGCGCGAGAGCCATGTGCACGACGTGACCATTACCAAAGAAGCGCCCAACTACCGCGTTTCCTAGGTTCGCCAAACCATGACGACGCAAAATGCCGCGGACATCCACGCGCACCGGATCCTCATTCTCGATTTCGGCGCGCAGTACACCCAGCTCATCGCCCGCCGGGTGCGCGAGTGTGGGGTGTACTGCGAAATCCATCCCTGGGACATCAGCGATGCAGCCGTGCGCGCGTTCGCGCCGCGTGGCGTGATCCTTTCGGGTGGACCGGAGTCCGTCACTGATACACAGCCGCCCCGGGCACCGGGCGCGGTTTTTGCGCTGGGTGTGCCGGTGCTGGGGATCTGCTACGGCATGCAGACCATGGCGCAGCAGTTGGGCGGCCAGGTGGCCGGCGGGCTGACACGCGAGTTCGGCTACGCGGAAGTCACCGTGACCGGCAAAAGCCGGCTGCTCGAGGGCCTCAGTGACCGATGCGATCTTGATGGTCGCGCGATTCTCGATGTGTGGATGAGTCACGGCGATAGGGTCACCGAACTGCCTGATGGCTTTGCGCCAACGGCGGCATCGGCCAACGCGCCTCACGCCGGCATGAGCGATGAGCGGCGGCGCTTCTACGGCGTGCAGTTCCACCCCGAGGTCACCCACACGTTGCAGGGCGCGCGGATTCTGGAACGCTTCGTGCGCGAGATCTGCAGCTGCGACGCGCTGTGGAGCGTGGGCAACATCATCGAGGATGCCGTGCAGCGTGTGCGCGCGCAAACGGGCGAGGGCAAGGTGCTGCTGGGGCTGTCCGGCGGAGTCGACTCAAGCGTGGTGGCGGCACTGCTCCACCTTGCGATCGGCGATCGGCTGGTGTGTGTTTTCGTCGATCACGGCCTGTTGCGCCTGGGGGAGGGCGATCAGGTCATGCGCACTTTTGCGCAGAACCTCGGAGTCAAGGTCATTCGCGTCGATGCCGCCGACCGCTTCCTGAGCGCACTCAAGGGTGTCACCGACCCGGAGGCCAAGCGCAAGGTCATCGGCCGCCTTTTCATCGAGGTCTTCGAGGAAGAATCAAACAAGCTGAAGGATGTCGCTTTCCTGGCGCAGGGCACGATCTATCCGGATGTCATCGAGTCGGCGGGCACCAAGACCGGCAAGGCTCACGTCATCAAGTCCCACCACAACGTGGGCGGCCTGCCGTCACACATGAACCTGAAGCTGGTCGAGCCACTGCGCGAGTTGTTCAAGGATGAGGTGCGGCGTCTGGGTACGGAACTGGGCCTACCGCATGCCATGGTCTACCGACATCCTTTTCCGGGCCCGGGCCTGGGAGTACGGATCCTGGGCGAAGTGCGCAAGGAATACGCGGAGCTGCTGCGCCGCGCCGATGCCATCTTCATCGAAGAGCTGCGGCGCCATGATCTGTATGACCGGACCAGCCAGGCTTTCGCCGTGTTCCTGCCGGTGCGTTCCGTCGGCGTCATGGGCGATGGTCGCCGTTACGACTATGTCGTGGCGCTGCGCGCTGTTGAGACCATCGACTTCATGACGGCGCACTGGGCGCGTCTGCCTTATGATTTCCTGGACGACGTTTCGCGGCGCATCGTGAATGAGGTGCCCGGCATTTCCCGCGTCGTGTATGACATTTCGGGAAAGCCGCCTGCCACCATCGAGTGGGAGTGACCGGACCAAGGCGCTACCCTAGCTTGGCATGCTCGACCGCGACCGTGAACCCTGAGTTTCTGGGCAAAAACTGGCAGAAACCCACCTCCCTGTGCTGCGGGAGCGGTTCGTCGAGGGGGTTGTTGGTCCGCTTGCCGACCTGTTCAATATCACTCAAAGCGGCGCTGCTGCGCGATCTTCGAGACCGCCGCCCTACCGTGACAAAATGAGCGGCATGGCGGCATCACCCTACGTCAAAGCGCTGGACGACATCCAAAAAGCCCTCACGGGCTTTCTCAAACCGCTTGGATTCAAGAAGAAAGGCAGAACATACAATCGCCATGTCAGCGACGGTCTTGTTCAGGTAGTCAACCTTCAAATGGGGCAATTCCCAATCGGGGACTACGTCATACCAGGTTTACGCGAAAGCCACTACGGCCGTTTTACCGTGAATCTTGGGGTGGCACTGCCGGCAGTGCGTGCTATCGAGAGCGGACGCGAATTTCCGGTGTTTGTTCAAGAGTACGAGTGCGACATTCGTCAACGACTCACTCGTCTGGCTTTTAACGAAGACGCGTGGTTTGACCTAGACCAACAAGTGAGCAAGACCGCCAGCGATATCACCAAGTATATGGATTCGTTGGGCCTGCCCTTTCTTGAAGAATTTGAATCCTATGGCGCCGTGTTGGCGGTTCTCGACAAAAGCGGTTCGCTGCCGTTTTCCAATGAAGGTCGCTCTTCCCTGGTCGGCGCAATGGTTTGTGTGCATCTTAAGCAGCTAGAGCGCGCACGTGGTTACTTCGACCGAGCGGCCGCCTATGCATCAGCAAACAAGGGATTTGCCGGTCACGTTGCGGACGTTCGGCGAGAGTGCGGACTGTAGCGAGGAACGTGCCCCGGCATGGATCCTTGCCGGCAAGCTTACGCAGCTATTCTGTTTCGCGCCCGACCCCGCGGAACGAGCAAATCTGCTGAGATGTGAAAGCGCTCGCGGAGGCGGCGCACCATTGTCATGCTCAAGTCCCGCTTTCCGCTCAAGACCTCGCTCACACGGCTAGCTGTGCCAAGCAACGGCACGAGATCGGCGCGCGAAAGGCCATGCTGGTCCATTAGGTACGCGAGAAGAGCTGGAACTGTCGGCGCCGTACGTCGCCACTCCGAAATCTCGTAAGCCTCAATCAAGCGGGCCTGGGCTACCATCCGTGCACGGTCCTCGGGTTCGCTAGACCCCATCAACTTCTCGATAAGCTTCTTGGCTTCAGCGTGGTCCGCTTCATCTTGAATCACAATCAAGGTCGTCTTCATCACACCGTCTCCGCGTCAATGCCGTCGTATTCCTCATGCGACCCGAAAAAACGGATCATCAAAACGCCATCCACGTACTGAACCAAGGCAATCAACCGATAATCGTTGGCTTTGATATTAAAAACCACACGACCGCCCTTTAAGACGCTCGCCTTCGGATGCGCCTTCTTTACATCCTCCGGCGTCTTCCAGTCCGCTGCTCCCGCGATCGCCAGCCAGGCGTCATATTGAGATCGCGCAGCCCTGATTCCCCTATGGCCGGCCCGTGACCGGAAATAAGCTTCTACGATATCTGTGCCGATAACGATCACGAAGACAAAGCATAACTCGGAATTCCTAAAAATGGAACCACAGATTCCATTTTATGGAATGAAAATCCGGTGGCTTCGCTGCGCTATCCGGTGAGATCCATCGAACTTAAGGAATCGCTTTCGGCATCTATCGCTGTCTATCGCCCCCAAGCGGGATTGTTCGACGGTGTTTCTGACGGTAAAGTCGGGACGATTTGATAGAAGTCCTCGTTCCTTCAGACGCTTACAGGCACCGGAGACAATTGAGTGGGAGTGAGAGGACTCGCTGCCTCGGAATCCTCGGGGCAGGTTCACATCTTCGCGAGAACGTGTTCTGCCAGCGTCCTTTCGACCGCTTTCTGCTTCGATGGGTCGGATGCCCCATAGATCTTCACAACAAAGCCTTGGCTCCCTCTCTTTACACCCATGCTCGTCAGATTACCCATGGAGTTATAGAAGGCGGCATCGCCTATACCAGCTGCAGGTGTCTGCACCACCATTGCGTTTGGATGTTCGGTGGCCGCCCAGATTCGTGGGTCCGGAAACCAGAGCGAGACAACGACGTGGTTACCCGACCAGCTGCAGGTCCTACCATCCCCCGCGGATACGCCGGCGCTGACAGTTACACCAGCAGCGGCGCTCACCTCAGCAGCTGTAAGCAACTTACATGGATCAGGATTCGCGGGCGCCGCGGCGGCACTCGCGCAGTCCAGGAACACGGCGCACAAAATACTGCAAATTGCATACCCGGCGCGATCCTGGCTCATGATCGTATTCCTTGAGAATGCAGTTCCGACATCTATGATGCGCCATCTATATGATTCGTCCAGCCGGCCTCGTATTGGCATAGGCCCGTAGGGCCGCTGCTCCGACTAAGTGGCGGCAACCTCATCGGGGGCACTTTGCCTACATCGCCAGACATCCTGGCTCGTACGGTCACTAGATCGTCGAGTGCCGAGTCGGTGGCAATGCTGCGGCAGCGAACGGCGTAACTCAATTAGGTCCTTTGAACGCCGGTGCACTGCAACGCAGTTACAAGGGGCCTTTGAACGCTGAGCGTTTGACGGGCACGTGCACCGACGTCTATTCTTAAGTCGCTCGATAACAATATGACTTCCAATGCTCTCATGGCGGCTTCCCCGCCCCGCCGACTCCTGAGTGTGCTTGCTAGGCCCGTGGCGGTTGCTTGCGTGTGTCTCCTGGCGGTCGGCTGTGGTGGCGGTTCATCCCCACCGCAGCCGCCGTCGATCGGCGCCACGTCGTTCTCCACCAAAGAGAATCAATCCCTATCCGCAAGTCTTCAGCTACGTGATCCTCAAGGCGAATCATTGGTCGCCGCGGTCACCGCACCGCCGTCGCACGGCTCGCTATCTGCAGTGGACGGGGGCGGTGGATTCACATATCAGCCTAATCACCTCTTTTACGGGAGCGACACGTTTTCCGTTTCCGTAACCGATGCGAGTGGCGCGAGTGCGACGGGAGTCATAACGATTACTGTCAATCAGGTAAATCTGCAGCCCGTAGTCAGTTTGGCGTCGTTCTCCACCAATGAGGATCAGTCGTCGTCCGGCAATCTCGGCCTGACTGATCCTCAGGCGGAGTCACTACAGGTGACCGTCTCCGCACTGCCGACGCACGGAACTCTGACGGGTCCGGATGGAACTGGCCAATTCACGTACTCTCCCAGTTTGCATTTTTACGGCACCGACTCCTTCGCCGTATCCATCGTCGATACCGATGGCCTAACAACGGCTGCAACTGTGAGCTTGATGGTCAAGCGGGTAGACTATCAGCCTGTGGCGGCCCCCGACCAGGCGCGCACCGCGCCCGGTATTCCTGTCACGGTGAAAGTACTGGCGAATGATTCGGACGCGAACCCCGATGCGCTCAGCGCGGTCATTGTCGGCGCTTCGTCGAACGGCACTGCAGCCGTCAACACGGACGGCAGTATCACTTTCCTTCCAACCGTTGGGTTCGCCGGCACCACGTCATTAACCTACTC
>DASZCK010000263.1:0-9362 GCA_035943195.1 Steroidobacteraceae bacterium | reverse complement strand
CGCCGAGACGCTGGCATCGGCGCCGGTGTACTGGCCGCTGGCGGAGAAGGTGTCGGTTCCGGAGGCTTGCGTGGCGGAGGCGCTGTAGCTCAATTGATTGTTCTCGCCCAAGGTTCCGTTGATCGATTCCTGCGCGCCGCGAGTGCGTGAGTTGCCGGTGGTGTCCTCGTCGAAAGTGGTGGAAAGCAGGGGCGCGTGTGCAGAACGGCCCAAGGGCAGCGAGAAATTCGCCTGCACGCGACTGTCAGGCTTACCCGTCAGCACGTTCTTCTGGCGGGCGGCAGAGATGCTGTAACTGAGGCTGGTGCCACCGATTCGCACATGGTCGGTGTAGCCACTTTGATACTCGGTGGTGGTGCCGGGCGCGTTCCAATAATCGAGTATCGACGCCGTCAGATAGAAATTGCCCCAGTGCCCGGGCAGGGTCTGGTTGATATTGATCTGCCACTGGCTGCGCGCACGATCCACGGAGTCAGCACCTGCGCCGGATGCGGTCGCAGCGGCCGCCGATTGCGCATCGCTGAATGAATAGTAGCCGCTGGAGGAGTAGCGGTAGGAGGAGACGACGAAGCTGGTCTGGGTCTCGTGTACCAGTTTGCTGTAGCTGATTCGCAGGCTCTCGCCGCCGGAAGTGTAGGTATCCGTCAGCGCCGCTTCGGCCTCGGTCACATCGATCGCGAGGGCTCCCAGGTGCGTGTTGAGGGCGACCCCGAGCAGCCCGGCGCGGTAGTGCTGGGCGCCCACGGCGCCGGCGTAGCCGGTGATCATGTTGTTGAAGCCGTGCTGTAGCGTGCCCTGTACGAAGCGCTCGTTTCCGCTGATGGAGGGCTGCTCCACTTCCCCGGCGGTCAGGGAGTAGCGCCATACTCCGGGACGCAGAAGTTGCACCACCGACGCGTACGGCACCGTGAAGCTATTCTGGGTGCCGTCGGCCTCGAAGACGGTGACGTGCAGGTCGCCGCCATAACCGGTCGCGTACAGGTCGTTGATCTCGAAGGCCCCGGGCGACACGGTCGTCTCCAGGATGGTGTTGCCGTTCTGGGTGATGACCACGCGTGCATTGGTCTGAGCAATGCCGCGCACCACCGGCGCGTAGTACAGCTGCGAGTCCGGAAGCATCTGATCGTCACTGGCCAGGGACAGCCCACGGAATCCGAAGCTGTCGAAGACCGCCCCGTCGGTGAAGCTGTCGCCCAGGGTCAGGTCACTGCGGATAGCAGGAATATCATGCGCGAGATAGGTGGCCACATTCTGGTAGGTGAACGGCCGCTCCGAGTCCTCTTCGAGGGAGGATCTTTGACGCAGGTGCCAGCTACCGAAATTGACCCCCAGGGACAGATCCAGATGACCATCGGTGGTGGTCGCATAGGAAGTCGCGGCGCGATAGGCATTGAAGTTGTAGCCGAGGGTAGCCGAGGTGACACCACTGTCCCAGAACTCAGGCCCGACGTAACCACGAGGCTTGTGCAGCATCAGCGCCTGCGGGATCGTGACGTCGAGCCGCAATTGGGATAGGTCGAAGGTCACCGTGCTCTCGGGAATCAGGGCCGCAAGATCGATGCAACCGCCGGTCAGGCTGCGGCGCAGATCGGCCTGTGCCGATGCCGGGAGCTTCTCGAAATCCAGCCCGATGCGGCTGACGAGTTCGCGGTCGATGCAGGGCAGGGCGATGTCGCTGTTGGGCTGGGCGACGAACCGAACGGAAGCACGTCCCAGCCATTTGTCGTTGACCTGTAGATCCACCAGGTAGTCGCCCGGAAGCACAGGGTTGCCACGCGAGAAGCGCGAGACGTCGACCTTGGATCCGCCCTGGAGAAATGCCGGATTGAAGTCCACCTCAGCGGGGGTGGAATCCGCGCCCGCGGACATCGCAGGGAACAGCGCGACCAGCGCCATCATTCCGCGCTGGGCGGAATGGCTCAGCAGGTTATGCAATATCGGTCGGGAATTCCCGTCGCAGTTTGCCACGGGATACCATGCCGATCAGGGCGCCGCCGACGCGGAAGCGGTGCCGTTTACATTGCCGCCGTAGTCGTTGACGAACCAGTATTCGACGGCAGTGGCGCCGGCGGGTGCCGTGGGCAGATCCGGCAGATCGAAGCTGCGGCTGGCGAAGGGGTCCACCATGTCGGCCTTGACCGTCACGGGATGACCGTTCACGGTCGCCGTGATCTGGGTCAAAGAGACATGATACGGAGTCGGATTGGTGGCCTGGATGCCCACGAGCCTGCCGTTCTTGGACTGCAGGCTCCAGGTGAGCTTGCCGGGCGCATCCGCGGCCGACCCGGAGAGGCCTACGGGCCGGAAGAACACCTTCATCCGATGTTTGAAGGCAAGGTCGAGTTGATTGGGTAGATCGGGGTTGGCCGCCGCGCGCGGCGGTATGTCGAGCACGTTGAGCCAGAATAGCGATTCACGGTCCCCGGGCAACGGGTCATGGGTGTAGACCAGGCGCAGACTCTGCATCTTGGTGGGATCGAGTCTGAACAACGGCGGTGTCAGGACGAACGGAACCTTCGATTGGCCCGGTTGTGAATGGACGTCGCCCGTGTCGAGCCAGGCCTGGACCAGCGAGGGCGCAGGGCCCGCATTCTGCAGGCTGATGGTCACCTCGCGTTTCGCCGCCGGATACACCACCCGGGTGCCATTGACTACCACGCCCGCGGCGGCCTGCGGCACCAACGTGAAAGAGGCCAACGCGACGAGCGCGGCGCCGATGAGTCGAGCCGTGCGCACGTCAGTCACGGCCGTTTTCCGAGAGCGGACCTTCGGTTCAAATGACCGGGCGCAGCCATCGAAGTGGCTGCGCCCTGTGTGAACATCAAGCGAACTCGGTACACATCAGCCATTTGAAGCGGCAGGTCTGTTACTGGTAGATCAGCGAGTAGGTGACCGTGGTGCTCACCGCGCCCGCGGTGGCGGCAATGCCTGCGCCGGCAGTTGAATAGCCGGCATAGAACCACTGCGTGCCACCCGCCGACATGAGCTGGGTCGCAGGCTGGTTGCTGCCGACACCCGAGGTGCCCGGCTTGATCTGCGTGCCAACCACGGCCGCATTCGAGGCATTGTAGAGATTCACCTCGACGTTGCTGCCGGAAGCGGCAACGTTGATGAGTCCGCCGGTGGTCTCATCGACATGCGGACCTGCTTCAAAGTAGATCTGCACCGTTGTGGGTGCGGACCCGCCAAAATCGCTGAGCGGTGTCGCCGTACAGGAACTCACGGCCATATTGAAGAATGTGCCGGCCGCCGTGGTCCGCGGCGCGGTGGCCGTCAGGGCCGAGGTGCTCACGGTCGGCAACGCCACGGTCGTGGTGTTTCCCGCTCCGTTGACACTGACCGTGCAGGTGTTCGCCGTCACTGCGCCGGTGAATGTGATGGTACCGTCCGATGCCTGGCTCGACAGCGGCAGCGCCATGGCTGTCGCAACGCCGGCGGCCAGCAACGCGCGCTTGATCTGGATGTTCACGTACTTCTCCTCCAAGTTGAAACTCGTATGGTCTAGCCTGCGGTGTTACCCGTGACTGCTGTATCGACTGACTCACGGTTTACTTAAGATTGGATTGAACACGGACCAATTTGTGAGTCAGGTCTCAATGCTTGAATGAGTGGCGCGCTGCAACCGCACGGAAATACGTGAGATTCAACGGTGATGCGCGTCACAGGAAGGAAGAGTGGATCCGAGGTGCCGGCTGCCTGCGGCACTCAATTGACTATTCTTATTTTTGCTCGGCCCCGGGGCGCCAATCCACGGCGCCGAAGCGCGTATGGCCAATGTAGGTGTAGCCAATGCTGAAAGTCCCGATGGTCTGATGCGACGTAGGCAAGGTCGCATAGCGACCGTTGCGGCTCGCTTCGGAGTAGCGCAGCGTGATCCCGTGCAGGTCATAGATCCGCACGGTCAGTGCGGTATCGACTCTGGAGATGTCCTCCGATCCGGTGCTCTCCGTGGCTGCGACCCGGCTGATGTAGTACTCGCGAAACGTCGTGTCCAGCGAGACCCGATCGGCAATGATGAGGCGCAGCTGTGCCTCCCCCTGTGGCGCCATACCGTAGTGATAGTCACGCTGTCCGTCGCCGAGGACGCCCGCGGTTGCGATGCCCGCGCCGTGAATGACGCCCCCGCCTCCGTAACCGACACCGACCAGGGCCGTGCCTTGTAGCGCGACCTGGCGCGACAACCACCATTGGCCCGTCGTGCCCAGCGCCCCTGCGGTGGTTGAAACGCGAAATACCTGTGGTGCCACATACTCGTAGGTGCCATACAGACCCCAGATGCCGCGATAATTGGGGCCGACCTCGTAGTCAGAGCCGTACAGCAGCCCGCGGCTGAAAACAGTTTCGATGGCGTTGGTGGTGTCGGCGCTGAGTTCGAAATTGAAGTAATCAAAGGGCCGATCGTAGCTGTATCCCGGTTTGCCGGGCAGACCATAGGCCATGGTGAATATGGCGCTACCGCTCTGCCGCTTGAAGGTCTGGGGCGTCGGCGGCGCGGACAGATCAGCATTGACATTGACGTTGGAGCTGAAATGCGTGCTCAAGCTCGCCCCCAGATCAACGCGCGTATAGACGGCCGGATCATTGCTGCGGAACACACCATCGAAGCGGTCGCCGTATAGCAGCCGGTTCAATCCCATGGAGGGCGACAGAATCGCCGCGCCGATGCGCCGCAGCCAGCCCGGATCGCCATCAGGGCCGCTTTCCAGCAGCAGGCTCGCCATCCGAAACAGCGGCTCACCCAGGAAATTTCCGGCAATCCCGCTGGCCACCTGATCGTTGATGGAGGGCCGGGTGGTCTCTCCGGCGTACTCCCATAGCAGGCTGCCCGCGAAGGTGTACGCGGCGGACTGCCAGAAATTCAGCCCGGAGGATCGCGCCAGCCCCTGATAGAAGGCACCCTGATAAGGATGCAGGAACTGGTTGGTTGCAAAGGCGTCATTGTCCACCACCCACTTGTGATGCAGGTTGGTCTGGAAATTCGACGCGGGCGATGCATAGACCTGCGAATCCACGGCATAGTGGTCCACGCGATTGAGCAGCAACTCAAAGGTCGGAATTTCCCACAGCGGCACCAGAAAACTTTTGCCATCGCCCGTTCCCCAGCCACTGACGGGAGTGGGCGCGGGCGCCGCAAATGCCGTAGGCGCCTGTTTCTGCTGTGGGGAATCGAGCTTCGGATCGTCGGCCAGCGTGCTATTCGCATAGAGCGCCAGGGCAGCGGCGATTGCCATCCGTCGCAAACATCTGCGCTGCGCCTTCGTCAGTGCCAAGAGGGTCATCGTCGTTGTTCTGCTGCCCTGAGTCGCGACGCCGTGGCGCGACCCACGCACTTAAGCAACTCTGGCCCACAAAGTGAACGGGTCATTCCCCGTAAGGCATGTCGGTCATGCCCTACGTGTGGTTCACAACGTAAAGCAAGCTTGACGCATGTCATGCGTAAAGGTACCTTTACAGAGCGCGCCGTGCGTCGATGACCTTCAGGAATCCGCTCATGAGTCCGACAAGCAGGGCCCGAATCCTGGTGACGGTGTTCTGGGCCGTAGCCATGCCGCTCATCGGGCTGAGCTTCGTGGCCATCCCGCATGCGCTGGGTCACGCCGCTGTGATGCAGCGATTGGCGTGGGTGTTGGTGCCGGTGGCCGGCCTCGCAATCGGCATTTCATGCATTCGCGCGCTGCTGCGTCTGGACGCGCGCGCGGGCGGCGCGCGCTTCGAGCGGCGCTGGCTCGGTCGCTACTACCTCGAGCTGTTGGCGGCATTTCTCATCTATCTGGCATTGTTCACGGCGGCCGGGAAATTCGCACCGGGGGAGCGGGACCCGATGATCCGGACCCTCGTCGGTGTTGCCCCTGCCATCGGCTTGGTGCTCATTCTCATCGCCGTGGTACGTCTGGTGCGGCGGGCGGATGACTATCACCGCACGCGACTCACGCAATCCTTCGCTGCGACCGCCGCCATTACCGCACTCTGGACCGGCTGCTACGCGTTTCTCGAGAGCGTCGGTTTTCCGAAGCTCAACATGTTCTGGATTCCCTTGAGCATGACGGCGACCTGGGCGCTGTGGAGCATCGGGCGCGCAGTGCTCGGACGTATCAGGTGAAGAATTGCGTGGCGGAGCTGCGTGAAGCGCGTGGCTGGACCAAGGTGGAGCTGGCGGATCGGCTCAATATCTCCCGTCAGTCCGTTCACGCCATCGAATCCGGGAAGTACGACCCCAGCCTGCCGCTCGCGTTCGCCATCGGCAAGCTGTTCGGAAAACCCGTGGAAGAGATATTCGGCGAAGTCAGTGGCAGGAAGCGCTGACGTCATTCATTGGAGGATGGTTATGCCCGCGCGCTCGACTCGACCGATCCCACGCCTGCGTTCGCTGGCCGTGCTCGCTGCCATCCTGACAAGCACTCCCCTGGCCGCGGCCGATCTTTCCCCGCAAGGCTGGCCAGCCGGCGAACGCCGCGTGCTGCAGCATCTGGAACAATCACCGTGGCCCGCCACGGCACGCACGGTCGAGGGCCGGTCCGGCTATGTGGCGGCCAGCCTCTCGCCCATTGCCGCCCATGCCGGCATCGAGACCCTGCGCCAGGGCGGTACCGCGGCTGATGCCGCGCTGACCACCGCGCTGACGCAGGTCACCACCAGCCTGGGCTCGATCGTCTCGTATGCGGGCGTCCTGCAACTTCTCTACTACGACGCCGCGACACACCGCATCTCCTCGCTGGACGCCGGCTGGAACAGCTATGCCGATGAAAAGAGTCCGGCAACGATTCCACATGCAGATTCGACGCTGCTGGATCCGGCCCATCCCGCCACCGCCGGCGCCGTCGGCCGCGAGACCCTGGTGCCGGGCTTCATGGCCGGTGTGGCGGAGGTCCATGCGCGCTTCGGCCGGCTGTCCTTTTCAGAACTGTTCAAGCCGGCCATTTGGTACAGCACTCACGGTATCGAAGTGACGCCGCTGCTGGCTTACTACTTCGCGGCGCGCCAGAAGGCCCTGTCGCGCACCGTCGAGGGCCGACGTTTCCTCGCTCAGGCCGGTGGTCCCGTGCCGCACGCGGGCGATCGGTTCGTGCAGCCGGAAGTCGCGAAGCTACTGCGTGATGTCGCCGCTCACGGCTCACGCGTCATGTATACCGGGGCCTGGGCCGACTCGTATGTGCGAGCCGTCCGCGCCGCCGGCGGACTGGTGACGGCACAGGATCTGAGTCGCTATCGGCCGATCTGGGAATACCCGCAGAGCGTGCACTTTGGAGATTTGGACGTCGCAGGCCCCGGCAGTGGCAACGCCAGCGGCTGCGCCGTGCTCGCGACGCTGAACCTGCTCGATGCCGCGCGCGTCAATGCAATAGGCCCTTACTGGACTGACCCGCGCGCCTTCACGACCTATGCGCAGGCCCTGCAGGTGGGGACCTCCGGCCCCTATGCGCCCCAGGTTCTATCCTTTGAACATCAACATGGCCTCGCCTCCAGTTGCGCCGGCCGCACCGCGCCCGGTTACGCCGCGGAGGTCGCGCCCGCACTCCCGCAGCTTTCCGGCTACTCCACTCAGGGCCCCCCGGGGCATCACAGCGCTGCCGTGGTCGCCATCGACCAGTGGGGGAACGTGGCCGCGTTGGTGCATTCGTGCAACTGCGAGCTGTGGGGCGATACGGGAATCGTCGTGGGCGGCATCCCGATACCCAATGCGGGCGGCCTCTATCAGTACAAGCTCGCCGCCATCCCATCAGGAGGACGACTGTCAGGCGACATGGCGCCGGTGATCGCGACCCGGAACCACACGCCGGTGCTGGCGGTCGCCACCATCGGAACATCCCTCATCCAGGAGACCGTTCGGCTCGTCGCGAGTTTCTCGCAGGCGGACCTGACCCTGCAGAAGATCATGGCGGCGCCGCCACTGCTTTTGAACATCGAAGCGTACGGTGATCCGCTCACACCCAGAGCGGTGCCCGTTCCCGAGAAGAGCTACGGGGACTCCTTTCTGGCCGACGTCAAGAAGTCTGGCATTCCCATCACGCAGCTGGCCGCCGAGCGCGTGCTCGTGCTCAAGGGCACGGCGGCAGCCGGACTCATCGATTCGGCGACCGGCAGGCGGCAGGGTGTCGAGATCCCCCGGGTCGTGGTGTTCACCGAGGCATATTGATGCGCTAGCGGCCGCGCAGGAGCTGCATGACGCGCGCGCGGATGTTGGCGTAGTTATCCTTCAGGGGCCCGAGCAGCCCGCGCTCCTCGGCAGGCAGGTGGGCGAGCGGATGCCCCTGGGTGCGGAACACGTAGTGATCGAAGAATGCCTTCCAGGCCTGCCGCTCCGCGGCGGGCCGTTCCGCGATGGTGATCATGGCGAGCAGCAGACTCGTATAGGGCGAATCAGGTCCCGTGGCGAGCCCGTCCCACCAGTAGTTGACCAGCCCGTTGAAGGCGCCGAGCGACTCGACCTGGTGCCACCACAGCTTCGGCAGGTACAGGGCATCGCCGGCCTCAAGCTCGCACACCCAGGCCTGGTCGCGAACTTCCCGGAACAACGGAAAGCGCTGATCGTCCAGTTGTGAAGATGCCGCAAGGCTCACCGGTGGCCCGGCCATGGTGCGGTCGATGGGGCCGACATACAGTCGGCCGATCAGCTCGGGCGCGTACAGCGTGAAACGTCGTCGCCCGGCGATCACGCAGGCCAGATTGTCGAACGTATCGTAGTGGCTCGAGACGTTGGAGGGCGTGCCCAGCCAGATGCGCGGCGGCGTCTCGGGTGCGAGCAGGGACATTGGATTGTCGGGGCCAAATCCCGGCAGACATTCCCGGCAGGGCGCCGACCCGGCATACACCGATTTCCCACCCGGCGCCTCCACCGCATCGACAATGGCCCGCAGCGCCGCGCCGAAGCCCATCACGCGCCGCTCGAAGTTGAAGCCCTTCAAGCCCTCGCCGTAGTAGTACTTGCCGGCGATGACCGGATCACCGAAGAACACTTCGATGCGCGCGCCGGCATCAAACCTCTCGAGGTAGCTCATGAGTGCGCGCGGCGATTCCTGTGCCGCCCGCACCGCCGGCCAGTCCACGATCAGACCTCGCAGCACCACCGGCTGGCACTGCGGCACGATGTCGCTGAGGAAGCGCTCCCGGGTAACGTCCCGGCCGGCAATCTCGGTTGGCGCGCGGGACATGGTTGCAGTCCGAAGGTCCGCCTACGCGCGCAGGCCCGCGAGGCTTTCTGTGGCCTTGAGGATGCGGCCATTCTTCCTGCGCGCCAGCACCGGAAATTGCTTGAGCGAGGCGATCATGAGGTGAATGAGGCGCAGGTAACCGAGCCTGAACAGGTCGACCACCACCTGATCCGGCAGCGTCCGCAAGACCTCCTGGTTCACGGTATACAGGCC
>DASZCK010000262.1:0-7796 GCA_035943195.1 Steroidobacteraceae bacterium | reverse complement strand
AAAGATATTGCCGTTGACGCTGGTCACCTCTTCGTCTGCACCCGCGAGGCCGGCGTGGACTTCGCCGCTGACCGTACGCAATTTGGAGGCTTTCTGGATGCCCTCGACGGTGATGGCCGCGCTGACGGTGGACACCTCCAGACTGCTATTCAGGGGAACATGCACCTGCAGTCGCACCTCGGAGCTGTGATCTGGCGCGTGATCCAGGTCATGGGGTAGGATCACTTTGATCACAATGTGATCTTCAGTGTGGGTCACCTCCACCCGTTCGACCGCCGCACCAAGCTCCCCCTGAATGTCCACTTCGGGCTTCTCCCACCCGTTCACGGTCACCGACCCTGCAACATCGTTGATTTGCACGCTACCGGTGGGACTCGCAGCCAGATGCTCCGAGTAGGCCTTGTCGTCGGCGGCGCACACCATCTGGGCCCAGGCAAAACCGATGAGGAAAACAATGAGTGCTCGCATGATTCAGATACCTCTGCCGGCACGCTCTGCGCTGCCGGCGATTTGAACTTCCGTCAATACCCGTGTCTCGTCCTGGCAGGTCGTGAGCAGCAATTCCTGCAACAGGCTGTTCGTGGAGTCTCGTTCCAGCTCCGTTTCGATGTCTTGAACCGCGTCATGAACCGTCGCCAGACTCGACAGTACCCTTTGCCGTGATTCGGGCGGCAGCGCTGCCAGAGTTCCGGCCGGGGCACTGAGTAGCGCAGTGCGTACACGCCGGTATTGAGCTTCGCTAACGCAGGCGCTCGCCATAATCGGCGGCGCCACGGCATGCTCAGCCTTATTCCCTGCAAGTTTCGCCGTTCGCTCGCTTTGACCGATCCAGACACCCGCTCCCACCGCAAGGACCACGAGTGCCGCTGCCCTCACCCATGTAGGCAATCCGGATCGGCGCGCGGTGATCCGCTTCTCAATGTCGGGCCATAGGTCCCGCGAGGGTCGAATGCCCTCCCGCAATTGGCGCAACTGCGGCTCGTTTGAATCCGCCATGTCAGTTCCCTTCCAGATGTAGCCGGCCGCGCAGAAGCTCGCGGGCGCGGTGTAGTTGCGCTCGGCAGGTGCCTTCGGCTATCCCCAGCATGGTGGCGACCTCGGCATGGGAGAATCCGTAAATGCCGCACAGGATCAGGACATCCCGCGCGCCATCCGGCAGAGCCTGGATCGCCGCCTCGATGTCGTGCACCTCCATGGGGGTATCGAAGATTACAGGTCCGCTGCTCTCCTGCTCGGGTAAGGGACCTTGCGACACACGCACAACCTTGCGCCGGTCGCTGAGGGCGACGTTTGCCGCAATCCGGTGTACCCACGTGCCAAAGGAACTTCGCGCCTTGAATTCGGGGAGCGCCGTCCAGGCATTGACGAAAGCCTGCTGCGTGCAATCCTCAGCGGTCGCGGTATTGCGAACCAGGCGCATGCAGAGCCCGTAAATGCGATCGACGTACGCGCGGTAGAGCTTTTCAAAGGCGCGCAGGTCCCCATGTTGCGCACGCACAACAAGAGCCAGTTCGCCCTCGGGATTGCATCCTTCAACCGCCACAGAGTTCATGGTGAGTTAGAGTCCGGCGCGGGTGTTTTCGCTTAACGGAGCGAAAACTTATTTCGCACGACCTTTGGTCGCCAGCTTCAGTGCACCGCTGGCGTGAGCACGCCCTTATGAGTCTGGGACCAGATGGCGCGCCCCACAAGATAGGCACGCACGTCCTCGGCATCGGTGGGCGATAGAGCGGCCTTGAAGGAGACCATGCCGTTCTGCTTCAGCGCGCCTCCTAATACGATGGTTTGGAAGCCATCCGTATTCTGTAGGGCACCGCTATAGCGAAGATCCGGAAACATACCGCTGCTTTGAACTTCGGCACCATGGCAGGTGCCGCAGAAGCGCTCATTCAGCTGTCCGCCGTGGGCGACCTGTATTGGGGTGCCAAAGGCCGGCGGTGGATTCAGGACCTGAATGGGCGCGGGTACCGCCGGTGGCAGCACCGCCGTGCCCCCGAGCTTGTAGACCAAGAGGCGCGAGTAGTTGGGTGAATAGTAGTTGGCGTTGCGGTGCCGAATTGGAACCGGCAGTGCCAGTTGAGCCGCGGCAGCCTGCAAGCCATATGACACTGGCCCAAACGAGGATCCCCAACTTCAATGCCGCGCCACGCATGGGTTACTCGAATCAGGCTTCGTTTGGGTCGGGAGTCAGGGCGAGTATTTCATCCACTGTTGTAAGACCCGCAATCACCTTGGCGGCACCTGCCTGCCTCAATGACCTCATCCCACCGGCCCGTGCGAGCTTTCGCAGGTTGCCCAGATCCGGATTCTCCCCTATCGCGGTCTGCAGTGCCGTGTCCACGACCATCAGCTCGTAAACGCCGCTGCGACCGCGAAATCCTGTCTGGCGACATTCCAGGCAGCCGCTGGCAACGTGGACTGTCTGGGGCACCGGCACCGACGCACCAACCCCCAGCGCCTTCCAGGACTCCACCGTGTTGGCCACGGAGGACTTGCAGTCCGGGCACAGGGTGCGGACCAGTCGCTGGGCGAGAACGCCGATTAGGGTCGCCCGAATCAAATACGCCGGGACTCCCAGCTCCAGCAGGCGCGTGATGGCCGACACGGAGTCATTGGTATGAAGTGTGGAAAGCACCAGGTGACCGGTGAGCGCCGCCTGGACGGCGACATCGGCGGTCTCGCGGTCGCGGATCTCGCCGATCATGATGATATCCGGATCCTGCCGCAGCAACGCCCGAACGCCGTCGGCAAAGTTCAGATCGATATTGGATTGCACCTGCATCTGATTGAAGCTGCCGTCAATCAGTTCGATGGGATCTTCGATGGTGCAGACGTTGACCTCACTGGTGGCCAATTCCTTCAGCGAGGCGTACAAGGTCGTCGTCTTGCCTGAGCCGGTGGGCCCGGTCACGAGGACGATGCCGTGCGGCTGGCTGACCATCTTGCGCCACAGGGCCGATTCGTGTTGGCTGAACCCCAGCCGCGCGAGATCGTGTACCAGCACATTGGGATTGAAGATTCGTAGCACCAGCTTCTCGCCGAACGCGGTCGGCAACGCTGATACACGCAATTCTATTTCCTTGCCATCAGGCGAGCGCGTACGGATGCGACCGTCCTGGGGCCGCCGCCGCTCGGCCACATCGAGCCGGCCCAGAATCTTGATGCGGCTGGTCACCGCCGGCATCAAGGGGGCGGGAAACTGATAGACATCGTGCAGCACGCCGTCGATGCGAAAACGCACATTGCCGGTCTCGCGACGCGGCTCCAGATGAATATCACTGGCTCGAGAATCGAAGGCGTACTGCAGCAGCCAGTCGACGATGGCGACGACATGCTGATCTTCTGCGGTGAGCTTGCCGGCGCGGCTCAACTCGGTTAGCTGCTCGAGATTGCGCAGCTCCGCCGGCGCGACCCGCGAGCGCTCCTGGCCGGTGAGCTTCACCGAGCGGGCGATTGCGTAGAACTCGACCAGGTATCGGTCAATGTCGAGCGGGTTTGCGTACACCCGCTTCATCGGCACCTTGAGGCTCAGCTCCAAGTCGCGCAGCCACTGCAGATCGAAGGGATCCTTGACGGCGAACACCACGCCGCTGGGCGAGTTCTGGACCGGTAGGATTCCGCAGCGCGACGCGTAGGCATAGGAGACGGTTTCCGTGATGGTTGCCACGTCGAGCTTCAGGGGGTCGATACGTAGATACGGAAGATTCGCACGTTGTGAGAGCCAAAGCGTCAGGGACTCGACAGTGAGGGTGCGGCCGGGGGATCGCGGATCGGGCCAATCCTGTGCGGCCACCGCCACCAGCGGATGGGGCTGATTGCCGCCTTTGACGGCTTTCGGTTCGGCGAATTGCCTGGCCGTTCCCGGACTGACCAACTTACTTGCGACCAGATCGTTCAGCAGCCAACTCAAGGTCAGCGAGGTGGGGTCGCCCGGGGGCGCCTGTTGCCTGGTTGTTGTTGGTTTAGTCATGCGTCGGGCGCCGCGGGAGAGTGCAACCCCTACCGTCCCGATCGAGCATAGCAGAAGATCGATGCCACCCTCATTAGGGTGGCGGACGCCGCTCTTTAGCCGCAATATTCCCAGGATGGCGACTAGCACTGCACTAGAACTCGGCAGCCCTTCAGGTATACGCGCCACCTTCAACGCCAATGGTTCGCTGCGGCGGCTGGATTGTGCCGCGATCGCGCTGGCCCTGTTCGTCGGCAACGAAATCGAGGGTGGTCCTGCCAATCTGTATCTACGCCGCCTTGCGGATGACATCAGCTGGACTCCCCTGCTGGGGCCCGCCAGCCCCACTCAGTTCAGTGTCGATCCTCGAGGCGAGTCGCTGCAGGGCCGTGGACGATGGGGCGACATCGGCTATTTCATCGAGTTTCGGCTGGCGGCCGGGGCGAAGGCGTGGTTCTGGCGCGTGCAACTGGAAAACCTCGGCGCGACACGCCAGGTTCTGGACCTGACGTACACGCAGGATCTGGCTTTGGCGCCCTATGGTGCGGTACGACTGAATGAGTATTACGTCAGCCAGTACCTCGATCACACTGCACTGTCCCACCCCAAACAGGGGTTCATGATTGCTACACGCCAGAACCTTGCCGTTGACGGCCGTCACCCCTGGAGCTTGATCGGCTCGCTCGAGAAAGGTGTCTCATACGCTACCGATGCCCTGCAGTTCCATGGCCTCACCGGGCGTGGTACCCGGGTGCCTATGGGGCTTAGCGCCGACCTGCCGAGTCGCCGTCTGCAGCACGAGCATTCGATGGCAGTGCTGCGCGACGCCCTGATACACCTCGAGCCAGGAGCGAGCAGCACCGCCGGCTTCTTCGGTCTGTTTCTTGAGGATCACCCCGACGCCACCTCGCAGGCCGACCTGGCGCGGCTCGATCAGGTTCTCGCGCTGCCTGAGGCCAAGGCTTTCCGGTCGATCAGTGTGCCACCTACTGGAGCGGAATTGGTCCTACCCCAGACCCTGTTCAGCGCTGCGCCACCCTTGATTGTCCAGGATTTGAGTACCGCGGCGTTGGAATCCTTGTTCGAGGGACCGTGGCGGCATCTCGAGGTCGCCGAGTCGGGCGAGGCTCTCTCGTTTTTTTGCGGAGCCGATCGCCATGTGGTGTTGCGGGCCAAGGAACTGCGGGTGTTGCGGCCGCATGGTCACTTGCTGCGCTCCGGTCGGCATACCACGCCCGATGAAACCTCGCTCACCTCGACGGCGTGGATGAGCGGAGTCTTTCACTCGATGCTGACGCAGGGTCACGTCAGCATCAACCGTATGCTCTCCACCGTCCACAGCTACCTGGGTCTGTTCCGCTCGCACGGTCAGCGGATATTCGTGCAGCTGGACGGCGCCTGGCAATTGCTGGAGGTCCCTTCCGCATTCGAGATGTCGCCGGCCGCCTGCTCGTGGATTTACCGCTATGACCGGGGCGAGATTCTGGTGCGTGCCGAGGCACGCAGTGATGGTCATGACATGACTCTCCTCGTGCGCGTCACCTCTGGGCCGCCGCTGCGATTCCTCATCTCCCACCATCTGGCCTTAAACGGCGACGACGGCAGCGCCCCTGGACCCGCCCTCTGGCGGCAGGAGGGGCAGGAGATCTTCGTGCTACCGGGGCCGGGCTCGGAGCTGGCACAACGCTTCCCACAGGGGAGCTTCAGTCTATGCGCCCTTCCTGGAACCGAATTCGAGACGGTCGGCGATGATGCACTGCTGTTCCTTGATGGGCGCTCGCGTCAACAGCCTTTTCTTTGCCTGGTGACAATTCCGACCACCGCGGCGGGGCTGCGCATCCAGGGACAATTGCTCGGAAGTAGCACCCCGGCTCCACAGGCTCTCGGTGAGGGCAGCGACCTGAACCCCTCCTTGGGGATATGTATTCCCGAGCGCAGCCCGCTGGGAGCGAAGGCGGCACGCATTGCGGATATGGCGCCCTGGTTCGCCCAGAACGCCTGGGTGCACTACTTGGCACCTCGCGGCCTGGAACAATATTCCGGCGGCGGGTGGGGAACCCGTGATGTCTGTCAGGGGCCGGTCGAAATGCTGCTCGCCTTGGACCGGCTGGTGCCGATCCGGGATCTGTTGTTGCGCGTATTCCGTCAGCAGAATCCGGATGGGGACTGGCCGCAGTGGTTCATGTTCTTCGAACGCGAGCGCAACATCCGTCCGGACGACTCACACGGCGATATCGTCTTCTGGCCGCTGCTGGTGCTTGCGCAGTATCTGATCGCTTCCGGGGATCGTGGCATTCTGAAGGAGCAGGCCCGATTCTTTGATTCGCGCGGACCTGATCAGGGCGAGAACGCCACGCTCTGGCAACATGTCCTGCGCGCCCTCGACTTGATCAAGCAGCGGCTCATTCCCGGCACCGCCCTCGCCGCCTATGGACACGGCGACTGGAACGACTCGCTGCAACCGGTGGAAGCGGCGATGCGTCATCAACTGTGCAGCACCTGGACGGTGACACTGCAGTTTCAGACACTGCAAACGCTGGCAACCGCACTGGGCGCAATCGCTCAAAGTGCTGAGGCGGCAGCATTACACGAGCAGGCCGAGGCAGTACGGCGAGACTTTCAGCGGCTGCTGCTGCCGGATGGAGTGTTGGCCGGATACGTGCAGTTCGCGGATGGAGACATCCGCTACCTGCTTCATCCGCGCGACCAGACCACCGGGATCCGCTACAGCTCCCTGGGAATGATCCATGCCATCCTCGAGGATCTGCTGACGCCGGCCCAGGCGCGCGCCCACCTGGATTTGATCCGGACGCACCTGAGCGCCTCGGATGGCGTGCGGCTCTTTGACCGCCCCATGAGCTATCACGGCGGGCAGCAACGGCTGTTTCAACGGGCCGAGACAGCAACGTTCTTCGGGCGTGAGATCGGCCTCATGTATACCCATGCGCATCTGCGTTTTGCCCAGGCGCTGGCGCACGTGGGGGACGCGGATGGATTCTTTCAGGCGCTGTGCCAGGCCTGTCCCATCGCCATCGCCTCGGTGGTGCCGCGCGCCACCTTGCGCCAGGCCAACTGCTACTATTCCAGCTCCGACGCGGCCTTCGTGGATCGATATCAGGCCAGCGGGGAATATGAGCGCGTCAGGCAAGGTACGATTGACCTCGACGGTGGCTGGCGTGTGTATTCAAGCGGTGCCGGCATCAGCCTGAGCCTGATCATGCGGCGCTTTCTCGGTCTCAACCGTGATGGGGAGGTGCTGCGCCTGGACCCTGTCATCCCCGCCGCTCTCGATGGACTACGGGTAACGACTCGCCTCGCCGGGCGTCCGATCGAGATCGAATACCGAATCGCAGACCCCGGCTGTGGCGTAAGGCAGCTTCTGCTCAATGACAGACCTATGCCCTTCACGAGGGCGGAAAATCCTCATAGGCTCGGTGCGGCTCTGGCAGTGATGCCCGCTGTCGTCACGCAGCTGCGCCCCGATTCCAACCTGCTGTGCGTGGAACTGGGACAGTAGCATCCCGGCCCGTTCTCCTAAGTGCTGTAGGCGCGAGGCTGCAACAAACCTCCGCCATGCCTACAGACCCTGGGCACCGCATTCCCCATACTGCCCGTCGTCGCCAAATTGCTTGCGGAGATACGCATGAACGCGAAAAGTGCTGCTGCCGACTCATCCGACATCCTGTCCCAGGTGAAATCGTCGGCATCTGACTTGGGCCAAGCCGCTGCCGAGGAAGTCGATAACCGTCGCCGCGCGGCAGGTGCCGGAATCAAATCCGCGGCAAAGAGCCTGCACGAGAAGGCCGACGATTTGCCCGGCGGGGAAACGATTGCGGATGTTGCGCAC
>DASZCK010000261.1:0-60228 GCA_035943195.1 Steroidobacteraceae bacterium | reverse complement strand
GCGCGGCCCACCGCCAGCAGATGATGATCGGCGGAGAGCTCGAATATGAGCATGCCACCGACGGTCTCCCCGTCCCGCGAACGTTCGACATCGAGTATCTGGTTGCCATCGCGCACCCAGGCCGACCCACCTTCGAAACTGGCATCCGAAAAACGTTCAAATGCCCTCTGCTGACGGGCGACCTGCTGCAGGGGTGGCGCCAGCAGTTCACCCAGCACGACCTCAATGCCAATCAGCAGCACTCCCGCGATGACCACCGACAACGCCAGCCGCCGAACCGAGATGCCCGAGGCCCGGGCCACCGTCAGCTCGCTGCCGGACGCGAGCGAGCCCAGCCCCAGCATCGAACCGATGAGCGCCCCGATGGGCATCAGCAACCACGCCTGCTGCGGTATGTTCATCAGCGCAAACCAGAAGGCATCCGCGCTGCCGTAATGCCCGGTCCCCGTATCACCCTGCTCGGAGATGAAGATGAAGAGCACGTCGAGGCCGATCATCACGGCCATGACCAGCGCGGTCGTCGCGAGAATCCGAGCCACGATGTAGCGGTCGAGGATGTTCACGCCGCACTCAGGGCCGAGGGTCCGGGAATGGCACGGTTGCGCAGTCGCGCCAGCCAGGTGGGCAGGCGGCTGATCAGCAGCACCGTCACCACGACGATGACGTGCGTCCACCACAGTCCGAGCGCGGCCGGCAGCGTGCCATGCTCGATCCATACCCGCCCCACATTGAGCAGGTTGAAGTAGAGAATGAACAGCAGCACCGCCAGCCACACCCGCGATAGGCGGCCGCGCCGCGGCCGCAGATGGCTCAAGGGTACGGCGAGCACCGCCAGCACCAGGCACATCACTGGCAGCGCGACGCGCCATTGCAGCTGTGCCTGGCGGTCGAGCGCACTCGCCCCGAGCAGTTCGCGGGTCGGGGCGGCATCGAGGTCCGCCACCACATCGGCCAGCGGCGGCAGCTGCACGGGAATGGTGAGCGTCGCGAAGGACTTGATGATCCGGAACTGCGCGCTGCCCGGCACACCCTCGTAGCGTTCACCGTCATACAGCGTGATGGTGAGATCCTGACCATCCGGCGCAACGGCGTGGGTGGCGCGCCGGGCCAGCGCCACTTCCACCTTGCCTTCCCGCTCTCGCTCGACGAAGACATTGCCGAGCGTGCCATCCGGCAGCGCGTCCTGAGCATAGACCACGGTGCTGCCGCCGCCGAAACTGCGGAACCGCCCCGGAGCCACGGGCGTGAACTGCCCGGCATGTACGGCCTGGCTGCGCAACGCCAACACCCGCGCCATCGAGGCGGGTCCCACCGCAAGCGACAGCCATGCCAGGACTCCCGCCACCACCACCCCGACACCGATCACCGGGGCATAAATACGGGCCATGCCGACGCCGCAGGCGAGCGCCGCGGTCATTTCGCTGTCGTGGTAGAGGCGCCCGAAGGCCATGACCATGCCCAGCAGCAGGCCGATGGGTACCAGGATGGGCAGATGCTGCAAGGCGCCGAGGCCAATCAGGGCGAACACCACGTCGTGCGGATACTGATTGTCGGCGGCACGGCTCAGTACGCGCGCGCCCTCATTCGTCAACAGGATGAGCACCAGCACCAGCGTCACGGCCGCGGCGCTGGCGATCATTTCCCGCAGAATGTAGCGTTCGAGTAGGCGGCCCAAAACCCTTCCTGCTGCCTGAATTCGGTTAGACTTGCGTGTTTAACCGGTAACCATAGAGCAGACTATGATGCAGTTTGACGTGTGGTCCAAGTCTTTCTCCGACCTGGCTGTCGATTGTATCGCGGCGGGCATATTCGAGGACGGCAAGCTCGGCACCGAAGCGGCGGCCCTGGACCGCGCCACCGATGGGCGCCTCAAAGGCGTCATCGAACGCGGCGATTTCAGCGGCAGAACCGGTGAAACGCTGCTGCTGTCGGAGGCGGGATCGAAGTCCGCGCGCATCCTGCTGGTCGGCCTGGGCCCCGAAGCCGGCTACACCCGCAAGGGCTGGCGCCGGGCCTGCACCGCGGCGTTGACGGCGGCCGGCCGCACCCGCGTGCGCAGCGTCGCGCTCGCCATCGAGCGGCCCGCTGCCAAGCAACTGGATGACTACTATTTCGGCCGCTGTGTCGCCGAAATCACCGGCAATGTCCTGTATCGCACCAATGACCTGAAGACCGGCAAGAAGCCGCCGACACCGGCCATCGCGCTGGTCGTGGCCGGCCCAGTGCGAGCCGCGGGTGTTGCCCAGGCCAGGCGCGGCCTGGAGCATGGTCGCGCCCTGGCCATCGCCACCGGCGTCCAGCGTGATCTGGGCAATCTGCCACCCAATATCTGCACGCCCACCTACCTGGCGAATTTCGCTAAGGGCCTGGCCAAACGCCATGGTTCCGTGAAGGCCAAGGTGCTGGACTTGGCCGCCATCAAGCGCGAAAAGATGGGCTGCTTCCTCGCGGTCTCCCAGGGCAGTGCCGAACCGCCGCGGTTCATCGTGCTGGACTACCAGGGGCCCAAGGCCACGCGCACCTCGCCCATCGTACTGGTGGGCAAGGGAATTACCTTCGACACCGGCGGAATCTCCCTGAAGGACCCGGGCGCCATGGACGAGATGAAGTTCGACATGATGGGAGCCGCCTCCGTCATCGCCGCATTCTCTTTTCTCGCCGAGGCCAAACTGCCGATCCGCGTGGTGGGGCTGGTGCCGACCTGCGAGAACATGCCCGATGGCGTTGCCACCCGTCCGGGCGATGTGGTCATCAGCGCCTCCGGGCAGAGTGTCGAGATTTTGAACACCGATGCCGAGGGCCGGCTGATCCTGTGCGATGCCCTGCACTATGCGCGGCGCTTTGATCCTTCGATCGTGGTGGACATGGCCACACTGACCGGCGCCTGCGTGATTGCACTGGGCGCCCACCACAGTGGTGTCATGGGTAACGATGACGAGCTGGCGGGCGAACTGGTCGCCGCCGGCGTGCGGGCCGATGACCGCGCCTGGCAGCTGCCCCTGACCGAGGAGTATGCGGAACAGCTGAAGACCAATTTCGCCGACATGGCCAATATCGGCGGTCGGGAGGGCGGCGCGATTACCGCCGCGGCCTTCCTCGGCAAGTACACCCAGGGCATGAAGTGGGCACACATGGATATCGCGGGTACCGCCTATCAGGGCGGGCCGCACAAGGGCGCGACCGGACGCCCGATGCCGCTGCTCACGGATTTCCTGGTGAAGCGCGCGAACGCAGGTTGATCCTTCTGGGCGCGCAACCGTCAGTCACCTTTTACGTGGTCGAGGATGCGGCGCCGACGGTACGGCTGCAGGTTGCCTGCCGCATTGCCGAGAAGGCCTGGAAGGCCGGCAGCACAGTCCTCATTCAGCACAGCGATCCCACGCAGCTGGCGCTGCTCGATGAGCTCTTGTGGACCAAGGGCCAGCAACAGGGCTTCATCCCGCACGAGATCACCGCTGAGGCGCCCCGGCCCGATGGCACGCCGGTGGTGCTGAACACCGGCAGCGGTCCCGGCGAACCCGTCGATGTGCTCATCAATCTGACGCCGGGGCTGCCCACCAGGCCGGAACTGGCGACCCGCATCATCGAGATCATCGATGCCGATCCGGCCTTGCGGGCGGCGGGCCGGGAGCGCTTCAAGGCCTACCGCGAGCGCGGCTTCGCATTGGAAAAACACGATCTTTAGCCCGCTGCGGCAATCGTGGCCGGCCCATTCGCGCCGGCTATAATGATCGACCATGTTTCACGGTTGCCAGATTTGATGGACAAGCTCTACGCCCCGCAGGAAATCGAGCGGCGCATCTACGAACGTTGGGAAACAAGCGGCTGGTTCGCACCCAGTGGCAGCGGGGAGCCGTATTGCATCGTCATTCCGCCTCCCAATGTCACCGGCACCCTGCACATGGGCCACGCCTTCCAGCACACCCTGATGGACGCCCTCACCCGCTATCACCGCATGCGCGGTGCCGACACCCTGTGGCAGCCGGGTACCGACCACGCGGGCATCGCCACGCAGATGGTGGTCGAGCGACAGCTCGAGGCGGCGGGCCAGCGTCGCAGCCAGATGTCACGCAATGAGTTCGTCGCGCGCGTATGGCAATGGAAGCAGGAGTCCGGGGGCACCATCTGCGCGCAGATGCGCCGGCTCGGGGAGTCCGTGGACTGGGCTCGTGAACGCTTCACCATGGACCCGGGACTGTCGCAGGCCGTGGTCGAAGCCTTCGTGCGCCTGCACCAGGAAGGACTCATCTACCGGGGCAAACGCCTGGTCAACTGGGACCCGGTGTTGCTGACGGCGCTGTCCGATCTCGAGGTGCAGGGCGAGGAGGAAGACGGGCACCTGTGGCACCTGAGCTATCCGCTCGAGGATGGCAGCGGCCATCTCATCGTCGCCACGACGCGTCCGGAGACCATGCTCGGTGATACGGCGGTCGCCGTGAACCCGCAGGATGAGCGTTACCGGCATCTCGTCGGCCGCAGGCTGCGGCTGCCGCTCACCGACCGATCGATTCCCATCATCGCCGATGACTACGTGGATGCGGCCTTTGGGTCCGGCTGCGTGAAGATCACACCGGCGCACGACTTCAACGATTATGAAATCGGCAAGCGCCACAACCTCGCGCAGATCAACATCTTCACGCCGCAGGCGCAGCTCAATGACAGCGTGCCGGCCCGTTTCGTCGGGCTGGATCGCTATGTAGCGCGCCAGCGCGTCATCGAGGAACTGACCGAGGCGGGCCTGGTCGCGCGCATCGACAAGCATCGTCACATCGTGCCGCGGGGCGATCGTTCCGGCGCGGTACTCGAGCCCTATCTGACCGAACAGTGGTATGTGAAAGTCGAACCGCTGGCCCGCGAAGCGGTGGCGGCGGTGCGCGACGGGCGCACCCGCTTCGTACCGGAGAACTGGTCACGCACCTACTTTGAATGGATGAAGAACATCCACGACTGGTGCATCAGCCGCCAGCTGTGGTGGGGTCACCGGATTCCGGCCTGGTACGACGCCGACGGCAAGGTCTACGTGGGTCACGATGAGGCGGACGTCCGCACCCGGCACGGCCTTGGACCCGAGCTGGCGCTGACCCAGGACAGCGACGTGCTGGACACCTGGTTCTCCTCGGCCCTGTGGCCGTTCTCGACCCAGGGCTGGCCGCAGCAGACCGCCGCGCTGGCCAAGTTCTATCCCACCAATGTCCTGGTGACCGCCTTCGACATCATTTTCTTCTGGGTGGCCCGCATGATGATGATGGGCCTGAAGTTCATGGGCGAGGTTCCGTTCCGCGACGTCTACATCACTGGCCTCATCCTGGATGAGTTCGGCGAGAAGATGTCGAAGTCCAAGGGCAACGTGATCGACCCGCTGGACATCGTCGATGGCATCGACCTTGCGTCGCTGCTGGCCAAGCGCACCACCGGGCTCATGCAGCCGCAGCTCAAACCAGCGATCGAGAAACACACCCGCCGCCAGTTTCCCGAAGGCATCCCGGCGCACGGCACCGATGCGCTGCGCTTCACGCTGGCGGCCCTGGCGACGCCCACCCGCGAGATCCGCTTCGACCTGGCGCGGGTCGAGGGTTATCGCAAGTTCTGCAACAAGCTGTGGAATGCCGCGCGCTTCGTCATGCTGATGGTTGAGTCGCCCGCCGCTGCGGATGTGGCACCGGAGTTCTCGACGGCCGACCGTTGGATCCGCTCGCGCTTCGGATGCCTGCTGGGTGAAGTCGAGAGCGCCATGCAGGAATACCGCTTCGATTTCGCAGCGAGTGCTCTTTATCAGTTCACCTGGTACGAGTTCTGCGACTGGTATCTGGAGTTCACCAAGCCGGTGCTGCAGTCCCCGCAGTCGGCACCGGGCGCACGCGCTGCCGCCCGCATGACGCTGCTGGAGATCCTCGAGGCGCTGCAACGCGCCCTGCATCCGCTGATGCCGTTCATCACCGAGGAGATCTGGCAGAAGGTTGCGCCGCTGGCCGGACGCAGCGGACCCTCGGTGATGGTGGCGCCCTATCCGCTTCCCAAGGCGTATCCCATCGATGACCTGGCCGAGAAGGACATCGCCTGGGTGCAGCAGCTGGTGCTCGCGGTGCGCCAGATCCGCAGCGAGATGACGCTGGCGCCCTCGAGGCGCATCCCGGTTCTGCTGCGAGACGTGAACGAGATCGACTGGGAGCGCGCGCTGCGCAATGCTCCGCTGCTGGAGCATCTGGCGGGCCTGGCGAGCCTGGAACGCCTGCAACCCGGACAGGTCGCGCCGCAATCGGCCACCGCGCAACTGGGCGAGACCAGCATTCTGGTGCCCATGGCGGGTCTCATCGATGCCGCGGCCGAGATCGGGCGCCTGACCAAGCGCCTGGCGAAGGCCACATCGGACCTGGACAAGACCCGCGCCAAACTTGCCAGCGAAACCTTCGTGAAGAATGCCCCCGAGACCGTCGTACAGGCCGAGCGCGCCCGCGAGGCCGAACAGGAGCGGGTCGTGACGGCCATCAACACGCAGCTGGAAATCATGCGCAAGTTGGGCCCATGAACGCGCTGACCAGCGCTGAACACGGCCAGGGACTGTTGCGGGCGCTGGCCGCCATCGAGCGCGTCATCCTCGGCAAACCCGCGCAGGTGCGCCTGTGCCTGGCCTGCCTGCTGGCGCGCGGACATCTGCTCATCGAGGATGTGCCGGGAGTGGGCAAGACCACGCTCGCACATGCGCTGGCCCATATTCTTGGGCTCGCCTGGCAACGTGTGCAGTTCACCAGTGACCTGCTGCCGGCCGACATCATCGGCGTATCGGTATTCGACCGGGCGACACAGCAGTTCCACTTCAAGCGCGGACCGCTCTTCACCCAGCTGCTGCTGGCCGATGAGGTCAACCGCGCGAGTCCGCGCACGCAAAGCGCGCTGCTCGAGGCCATGGAGGAACGTCAGGTCAGCGTGGACCTGACGACCTTCCAGTTGCCCGAACCCTTCTTCGTGGTCGCCACCCAGAATCCACACGAACAGCTGGGCACCTTCGCACTGCCGGAATCGCAGCTGGACCGTTTTCTGATGCGCGTGAGTCTCGGCTACCCGGATGCCGCTTCGGAGCGCCGCCTGCTGCAGGGCGATGAGCCACGCGCCCAGCTGCTGCAGATGGCGCCCGCGCTGGATCCGGCGGCGATTCTGGGAATGCAGCAGGCCGTGCGCCAGGTTCACCGCTCGGCCGCGCTCCTGGACTATGTGCAGCGTCTGGTCGAACACACCCGGACACGAACCGACCTGAAGCTCGGGTTGTCGCCGCGCGCCGCCCTGGGCCTGATACACGCCGCCCAGGCCCACGCCTTCATCGCCGGTCGCGATAGCACGGTGCCGGAGGATGTGCAGGCAGTCCTGCCGGCGGTGGTGGCCCATCGCCTCGAGCCGCGGGAAGCCGGCAAGGATGCCGATGTGGCACGGGAACTGATTCGCGCGGTGCCAGTGCCCGTCTGACGCTGGCGGAGGTTTCGGATGCGCGCCTTCATGCAACGCCGGTTGGCCGCCTGGATTCGACGCCGACAGGGTGCCGACCACCTGCCGATCACGCTGCACCGCCGTCGTATCTACATTCTGCCCACCCGCACCGGCATGGCCTTCGGCGCACTGCTCGGGCTCATGCTCATTGCCGGTCTCAACTACGCCAACAGCCTGGCGCTGCTGATGACCTTTCTGCTCGCGGGTCTGGCGCTGGTGGCCATGCACGGCTGTCATCGCAACCTGCTGGGATTGAACGTCACCGAACTGTCCTCGCAGGACAGCTTCGCGGGCACTGCCGCGACACTGCAATTGCGCTTCACCAATAGCGCAGCCCAGCCGCGGATCGGCCTCGAGGTCGCTCTTGACGGCCGCGCTCAACCACCAACTATGTGCAGCGCGCCGCCCCGGGGCGAGGTCGTCGTCAAGCTGCAGATCGCAACACCGCGGCGCGGCCTGATGCCGGTTGGCCGTTTGCGCCTCATGACCACCTGGCCCTACGGGCTGTTTCGCGCCTGGACCTGGATGCATGTGACCCACGAGGTCACGGTGTATCCGCGACCCGGCGGCCAGCGGCCGCTGCCCCGCGCCGCCGGCGCCCGCGGTGGTGGCGCGCCGCGCGAGTCCGCCGAGGCCGATGAGTGGGCCAACCTGCGCGCCTTTCGTGATGGTGACTCACCGCGTCAGGTCGCGTGGAAAGCCTATGCGCGCGGCGCACCGCTGCTGGTCAAGGAGTACACGGCCAGCGGCAGCACCGAGCGCCTCTTTGATTTCGCGGCACTCGCCGGCCTGGATACCGAACAACGCCTGTCGCAGCTCGCACGCTGGATCCTGACCAGCGCGGCCGATGGCGAACGCTTCAGCCTGAAGCTGCCACAAAGCTCGATTGAACTGGATCAGGGACAGCTGCATCGCCAGCGCTGCCTGCGCGCACTGGCCCGGTTCGGCAGCGAGGCCTGCGCATGACTGCACCGGCGCCGGCTCCGCGGCATGCCACCTACTGGATGGTCGGCGCCTATGTGAGCGGCGCGCTGCTGCACCTGGGCCAGGTACCGCTTTGGGTCATCGTCGTGGCCTGCGGCGGTGCCGTATGGGCACTGGCCGCCGCCCATGGGCGCGCGCGCCTGCCGGGGCGGATGGTCAAGGTGCTCCTGGTGTTGGTGCTCACCGGCATCGTGCTGGCCATGTTTCATACCCTGAACGGGTTGAACGCGGGCTCGGCCCTGTTGGTGCTGATGGGCGCCGTCAAGCTACTGGAAGCCACCTCCCGCCGCGACCGCCTGATCGTCGTCGGCGTGAGTTTCTACCTGCTCATTGCCGCCTGCCTGGTGTCACAGGAGCTGCTGCGCGCACCCCTGTACCTGCTGCAAGCCTGGGCGTGCTGCACGGCGCTGCTGTACGCGGCCCACCCGCGCGCGCCATTGACCTCGCCGCAAGCGGGTCGGCTCAGCCTGCGGAGCCTCTCGCTGGCCTTACCCCTGGCCCTGCTGCTGTTTGTGTTGTTTCCACGCCTATCCGGATCGTTCTGGCTACTGGGCGGAGCCAACCAGGCGCAGACCGGGCTGTCAGACACCATGAGCCCGGGGAGCATCTCGGAACTGGGCAACTCGTTTGAGCCGGTATTCCGGGTGTGGTTTGCCGGTCCGTTGCCGCCACCGGAGCAGCGCTACTGGCGTGGACCGGTATTGCATGACTTCGATGGGTACACCTGGACGCGTGCCCACGGCGCCTTTTTCAAGGCTGAGCCGCTGGAGTTCCTGGGACCCGCCTACCGCTACCAGATCCGACTCGAACCGGATTCCATGCCCTGGTGGCCGGCGCTGGACACCATACAGAGCGCCCAGGCACCCGGTACCAGAATCACTCCTGATCGGCAGCTGGAGGCGTTGCGGCCGCTGCATGATGCGGTCACCTACGCGGCGACCTCCTATACCGCAACGGCGGCTCACGACCCGCTCTCGCTGATCGCCCGCCGCTTCGATACCGACGTGAAGGACGCGAACAATCCGCGCAGCCGCGCGCTGGCGGTGCGGATGCGTGCCGCCGCAAAGGACGTTCCTGCCTACGTGGCGAGCGTCGTGACCTTGTTCCGTGACGGTCATTTCGAATACACGCTGACGCCGCCCTTGCTGGACCGCAACTCGGTCGATGACTTTCTGTTCAACACCCGGCGCGGTTTCTGCGGCCACTTTGCCTCGGCATTCGCCCTGCTGATGCGGGCCGGCGGCGTCCCCGCGCGCGTCGTCACTGGCTACCAGGGCGGGGAGTGGAATCCCATCGGCGGCTATCTTCTGATCCGACGCTCCGACGCCCACGCCTGGGTCGAAGTCTGGGAAGACGGCCGCGGCTGGGTACGCGTCGATCCCACCGCCGTCGTGGCACCCGAACGCCTGCGTCGCGGCATCCTGGATCTGTTGCCGAACGCGGGCTCGGTTCCCGAGCGCTTGCTGCATGAATTTTCGTGGCTGCAGCAGGGTCGCCAGGGATGGGATGCGCTCAATGCCTGGTGGAGCACCCAGGTGCTTGCCTACAACTATGGTTCGCAGCTGCGCCTGCTCGATCGGCTGGGTTTTGGCAACCCTGGCTGGCAGCAGCTGGGATGGCTGCTGGCCGTTTCCTTGACCGCATGGCTGCTCGTGATTGGCTGGCAATTCGGGCGGGTGCGGCCGGCGCATGGCCCGGATCGCCTGGCGCGTGCGTATCTGCGCCTGTGCGCGCGGTTGGCGCAGCTTGGGCCGGCACGCCAGCCACACCAGGGGCCGCTGGCCTACGCCGCCACCTTCCACGTGGGGACGGAGGCCGCGACGCAGGCGCGCGAACTGCTGAATCTCTATGCGCACCTGCGCTTTGGGCGGCAGGCACCCACGTGGCAGCAGCTGCGGGAGTTCGAACGCGAGGTCAGTCGCTGGCGACCGCCGCGTCGGCATGTTCGCGGGTCTCGCGGAAGGTGACGCCCGGCCAGCGCTCCAGGGTCAGATGCAGGTTCACGCGCGAGGGTGCGAGGTAAACCAGCGCTCCGCCGTGGTCCACGGCGAGATTCTCGTAGTTGCGCTGCTGGAACTCGGCCAGCATTTTCGCATCATCGCAATACACCCAGCGCGCGGTGTGCACGCCGATGGTGTCGAATACGCACTGGACGTTGTATTCATCCTGCAGCCGGAAGGCCACGACCTCGAACTGCAGCTGCCCGACCGCACCCAGGATCAGGTCGTTGTTGCGCATGGGTTTGAACAGCTGCGTCGCACCCTCCTCGCACAGCTGCGCCAGGCCCTTCTGCAGTGCCTTCATCTTCAGGGGATCCTTGAGAACTGCGCGGCGGAAGAGTTCCGGCGCGAAACTGGGAATTCCCGTGAAGCCCAGCTGCTCGCCCTCGGTGAAGGTGTCACCGATGTTGATGGTGCCGTGATTGTGCAGCCCGATGATGTCACCGGCAAAGGCCTCTTCAGCCTGGGCGCGATCGGCAGCCATGAAAGTGAGGGCATCAGCGATCCGCACTTCCTTCTTGAGGCGCGAATGAAACAGGCGCATCCCGCGCTCGTAGCGACCGGAACACAGCCGCATGAAGGCGATGCGGTCGCGATGCGACGGATCCATGTTCGCCTGAATCTTGAACACGAAGCCGGTGAGCTTCGGTTCCAGTGCCTCAACCGTGCGCTCGCGGGTCGCGCGCGCCAACGGACCGGGCGCATTCTCGGCAAATGCCGCCAGCAGTTCCTCCACGCCGAAATTGTTGATCGCCGAGCCGAAGAACACCGGCGACTGTTTGCCGGCAAGATAGGCCGCAAGGTCAAAGGCGTCGGTCGCGCCCTGCACCAGTTCCACTTCCGCGGCAAAGGCGGCCGCATCCGCGCCCAGAAACTCCTGCGCGGCATCTGAGGCCAGTCGATCGATGATTGTGTTCTCACCGACGCGGCCCTTCTCCGCAGCCTGGTAGGCGTAGATGCGATCCTGCGGGATGTGGTAGACGCCCTTGAGTCGTTGGCCCATGCCGATGGGCCAGGTGACTGGCGCGGTCCGGATCTTCAGCACTTGCTCGATCTCATCCAGCAGTTCGATGGGTGCACGGCCCTCGCGGTCCAGCTTGTTGATGAAGGTGATGATGGGCGTGTCGCGCAGGCGACAGACCTCCATCAGCTTCACGGTCCGCTCCTCGACGCCCTTGGCGCAATCGATCACCATCAGCGCCGAGTCCACGGCGGTCAGGGTCCGGTAGGTGTCCTCGGAGAAGTCCTCGTGGCCCGGTGTATCGAGCAGGTTGACGATGCAGTCACGAAACGGGAACTGCATGACGGAGGAGGTGACCGAGATCCCGCGCTGCTGCTCCAGGCGCATCCAGTCCGAGGTCGCATGGCGCGTCGCCTTACGGCCCTTAACGGTTCCGGCCATCTGGATGGCGCCCCCGAACAACAATAGCTTCTCGGTCAGCGTGGTCTTGCCGGCGTCGGGATGGGAAATGATGGCAAACGTACGGCGACGTTTGATTTCATTAATAAATTCAGCTTCAGACACCGACCGTACCCTCGCGCAAATATGCGGAGGGTACAGCATCGTCGCAAGGAGAGCCTCAGGGCACTGAGAGCACCACCTTCCCGGCCGGATGCTCCAGTTCCAAGAACCGCTCGGCCGCCGCGGCCTCCTTCAGCTGGTAGGTCTTGGTCACGACCGGCTTGACCTTGCCCGCATCAATCAGCTCGCCGATGGCCGCCAGGTCCGCGCCGCTTTCCGTGACCGTATAGCGCAGGCCGCGCGCGCCCCTGGCCGCGGCGTCATCGCGGGACGGCTCGGTGAGGGTTGAAACCATCACGCCCCCTCGCTTCAGCACTTTCCAGGAACGCTCCTGGGTGTCGCCACCCACGAGGTCGAACACCACATCGACCTCTGCGATGGCGTCCTCGAAGCGCTGCGCCTGGTAGTCGATGACCTCATCGGCGCCCAGGCGCCGCACAAAGTCGACATGCGCCGCGGAGACCGTCGTGATCACGTGCGCGCCCTTGGCCTTGGCGAACTGGATGGCGAAGTGGCCCACCCCGCCTGATCCGCCGTGAATCAACACGCGCTGCCCGGACCTGAGATTGCCGTGCTTGAACAGGCCCTGCCAAGCCGTCAGCGCGGCCAGCGGCACCGCTCCGGCCTGGATGACGTCCAGCGACTCAGGCTTCGGCGCCGCTTCGCTCACCTTGACCACGGCGTATTCAGCGTAGCCACCGCGACCGATTCCCGGCATCGCGAAGACGGCTTCGCCCTTGGCAAAGCGCGCAGCCGCGGGGCCACATTCCACGACCGTCCCAGCCACGTCTCGGCCGAGCACGTACGGCAGCTTGTCCTGTTTCACGGCCGGGTATTTTCCGTTGCGGATCTTGTAATCCACGGGATTCACGCCCGCCGCCGCAACCTTGACCAGCACTTCCCCTGCACCCGGTACCGGCACCGGCACGCTTTCCATCCGCAGCACCTCCGGACCGCCAAACTCAGGTATCCGGATGACCTTCATCGTTGCTGGACTTTTCATTGCGCGCGCTCCTTCGGTGTTGCCACGGAATCAGAGGTGGACTGCGGCGCGCCGCCGATGTTCCGCAGAATCTTTGCGCTTGCGCCTTGGTCCTACAGCTGTCGATCCTGCCTGGGCTTCGCCGTACGTTGAGCGCCAAGGCGCTTCGCGGCGCTCGAAAGTGCGCACCTTAAAGATAGGGTGACAACAGCCAGAACAGACTGTTGCGCAGCTGCGCCCACAGGCCAAGCGCGCCCAGCGTCGCGGCACTGAGCAACTGTGAGCGGTCGCGGGCCTCGATGATGTACTGTCCGAGGCGCCGACAGGTCGCCCCATCATAGACTTCCAGCGCAATCTCGAAATTCAACCGCAGGCTGCGCGGATCGAGGTTGGCGGAACCGATCTGGGCATAGCTGTCATCCATCACCAGCAGCTTGGTGTGCGCAAAGGGCGCGGGCTGCAACAGCACCCGCACGCCACGCTCGACCAGCGGCTGCAACCAGCGTCGACAGGCCCAATCCACGTAGCGCAGGTTGCTACGTTCCGGCAGCACCACGGTGACATCGACTCCACGCAGGGCCGCGGACTGCAACGCTGAGCTGAGCTCCGGTGACGGAATGAAATAAGGCGTCATGATCAGCAGCTGCGTGCGCGCCATGGAGACGGCACCGAGCATCACGGACACCAGCTTGTCAGTGTCTTCGTCGGGGCCCTCGGTGATCACGCGACACAGGCATGTGCCGCACGCGGCCGGCGCATCGGGCACCGTCAGGGTCTCGTGCGCGGCGAACTGCCAGTCGAACCGGAACGCCTCGCCGAGCTCGCGCAGCACCGGTCCGTCGACCTTGAAATGCAGGTCTGCCATGCGCCGGCTACCCCGTTTGCCGACCTCGCGCCCCCCGATGTTCATGCCGCCGAGGAATCCGACCGTGCCATCCACCAACAGCAGCTTGCGATGGTTGCGCATGTTGAGTGACAGACGCGGCGGCAGCAGACGCGGCGGCAGGAAGCGCGCGGTGGTGACGCCCGCGCGCCGCAGCTCTGCGACCGCATGCGGCCAGCTGTACCATTCTCCAACCCCATCGACGAGCACGCGCACCTGCACGCCGCGGGCGGCGGCGCCGGCCAGCGCCGCGATGAACTGCCGACCGACCGGGTCGGTCTCGAAAATATAGGTGGCCAGCCACACCGTGTGCTGCGCGCCGGCGATGGCTGCGAGCATCGGCGGAAAGGCGTTCTCGCCGTTTTCCAGTGATTCGATCGCATTGCCCGGGATCCGCGACCACTGGGTGACCGTATCGCCGATCCGCATCAGATGATCGGCGGGTACTTCGGCCACGGCGTTGCGCCACGGCGCGCGCGGCGGGCGCAGCTCGCCACGCAACTGTCGGGCGCGGGTGCGCACCCGGTTGATGCCGAACAGGCCGTACAGCACCGGCCCGCCCAGTGGGAAGAGCCAGCACATGACGATCCAGCCAAAGGCGCTGCGCGGATCGGGCTTGGTCATCAGCGCATGGATCGACGCGAACAACGCGCAGACAAAGGACAGGACCAGGAGGAACCAGGCGTCGAACAGCTCGTACGCCGTATGGAGGTTTGTCATCCGCCCAAGCGCAGGCGCAGAACCGCGGCATCTTCGCGGCCGCCAATGGCCTGGTAGTAGCCACGTCGCGTGCCAACCTGTTCAAATCCCAATGACTCGTACAGCAGCAGCGCGATGGTGTTGGAGGGCCGCACCTCCAGGAATGCCTCACTCATGCCGGCCTCCTCGGCCTGTGTGAGCAGGTAGCGGATGAGCTCCCGCCCCACCCCCGAGCGACGCAGTTCCTCGCGCACGCACAGGTTGAGGATATGGGCCTCCCCGGCACCCATGCTCATGACGGCGTACCCGACAATCTGCTGGTCCTGTACGGCGACGCGGCAAAGATAGGCCACCCGCAGACAGTCGTAGAAAATCCCTTCCGTCCAGGGAAATTGATACGACGCCCGCTCGATGCGGATGACGTCACAGACATCGGCTTCGTGCATGGGCCGCACCTGTAGCGGCGCGACCCGGGCGAACTGGTCAGGAGCGGTGGCCATGATCGTGGCTGCTTTCCTTACGGGAGCCTTGCAAATACCTCGCGGGCGAACTTCAGATCCTCCCACGCCTTGCGCTTGTCCTCGGGTTTGCGCAACAGGTAGGCCGGATGATACGTGACGATGAGCGGGGTCTTAAGACCCCCGAACTCATGGACCGTACCGCGCATCCGCCCCAGGCTTATGTCCGTTCCCAAGAGGTTCTGCATGGCAATTCGGCCCACCGCCAGAATCAACCGCGGGCGGATCAGCTGGATCTGCCGTTCCAGGTAGGGCAGGCAGGCCGCCACTTCCGCCGGTGACGGGTCGCGATTGCCCGGCGGCCGGCTTTTGAGGATGTTGGCAATATAGACATTCCGATCGCGGCTGAGGCCGATGGCCCGCAGCATGGCATCGAGCAACTGACCGGCCGCCCCGACGAAGGGCTCACCGCGTCGATCCTCTTCGGCGCCCGGCGCCTCCCCCACCACGAGCCACTGGGCATGACGATCGCCCACCCCGAGTACCGGCCGCGTGCGGGTCCGGTACAGCTCGCAGCGGGTGCAGCGGGCGACCTCATCGGCCAGCTCCTGCCAACCGGGTGCGAGGGCCGGGGGCGCTACCGGCTCGAGAGCCACCCGCGGGGGTGCGGGCGCTGCCACAGGGGTGCGCGGCAGCCACTCCTCGATGCCCAGTGCCGCCAGGTAGTGGCGGCGGCGCGGCGCGTCGGAGGACTCAGCCAAGCGGTGTCGGTCCACGAAACAGTCGCCGGATGCGCCGCCCCACCCACAGCAGCGGCGCGGAGGCGGCGTAGACCCCGAAGATCGACAGCAGCATGGTCGGCGGATCGATTGCCACCAGCACGAAGAACAGCGGCACCAGAATCATGTAGAAGAAGCGGATGCGGCGGTCCAGATTGAACTGCTTGAAACTCGGATAGCCGAAGCGGCTCACCATCAGCGCCCCGGCCACCGCCGTGATGCCGAAGGCTGCCACCAGTCCCGGCAGACCCGGCTCATGCCATTCGCTCGAGAACCAGATGAAGGCCGCGACGATCGCCGCCGCTGAAGGGCTCGGCAGCCCTTCGAAATAGCGCTTGTCCGCGGTGGCCGACCGGGCATTGAAGCGCGCCAGGCGCAGTGCCGCCGCCACGCAGTAGAAGAACGCCGCCAGCCAGCCGATGCGGCCCCAGGCCCGGCCGTACTCGGCGATCCGCACCACGCCCCACTGATAGGAAATGATGGCCGGCGCGAGGCCGAAGGACACCATGTCGGAGAGGCTGTCGTACTCTTTGCCGAACAGGCTTTCGGTGCGTGTCGCGCGCGCCGCGCGTCCGTCGAGCGTATCGAAGATTCCGGCAACGAAGACCGCAATGCCAGCCGCGGCGAAGTGCTTGTCGATGGCGGCGACAATGCCGTAGAAGCCGGAAAAAAGCGCGCCGGTGGTGAGCAGGTTCGGCAGCAGATAAATGCTGCGGCTACGGGGTCGTTCCAAAGGTGCGACGTCGTGCTCAGTGGGCTCGGTCATCATCGCGCGATGATACTGTAAGATTGCCCGGAGTGATTTATCCCTTGCCAGCCCTGACATTGCGCCCCACCTTGATCGTGGCCCTGCTTGTGGCCGTGCTGGGAGCACTGCCGGCGCGGGCGGACCAGCAGCTGGATGCCGGCCTGAAAGAGGTCGTGGCCAACGCCATTACGCAGGCCCAGTGCTTCCCGGACCGCTTTGACTCGGCGGTTTGGTACAAACTGATGGAGCCGCGGCTGCGCGCCAAGGTCAAGGACGACACCGAGCGCCTGGACATTCTGACCGCGGTCTATTGCGAGACCCATCGCAGCGGGGCCTCGCCCCTGCCCCCGGGCCTGGTGCTCGCGGTCATCGACGTCGAAAGCCGCTTCGATCGCTGGGCGGTCTCCAACGCCGGCGCCGTCGGTCTCATGCAGGTCATGCCCTTCTGGCCGGAACGCCTGGGAATGCACCGGTACGAACTGGTGCATGACGCCCCGAACATCCGCATGGGCTGCGCCATCCTGCGCTTCTATCTGCAGCAGGAGCACAACAACTACACGCGGGCCCTCGCCCGCTACAATGGCAGCGTCGGACGCCGCAACTATTCCGATCTGGTGCTGGGACGTTGGGCGCGCTGGACCGGCGCGGACGATCTGGGCGTCGCACCCGTCACTCGGAAGTAAATCCCGCACGCAGCGCGGTGGCCGAGGCGTCGCGCACCTCCACCGCCGTCACCTTGCAGGCCACCGATCCGATCCACAGCCACTGGATGAAGGCCTCGACCGCGACCTCCGGTCCTTGGACCAGCACTTCCACCCGCCCGTCGGGCAGATTGAGTGCATAACCGCAGATGCCCGCGGTGCGCGCACGGTTGACCGCGGTGCCCCGGTAGTACACACCCTGTACGCGTCCGCTCACCCAACACAATTTGCTGGTCACGCCGGTATGATGCATCACATGGCCCGCATCCTGGTCCTGTTCTATTCAAGAAACGGCGCAACCCTGGAACTGGCGCGGCAGGTCTGCCGCGGCATCGAGAGTGTGCCCGGGGCCACGGCCGTGCTGCGCACGGTGGCACCTGTGGTGACCGCGGTCGACGGTCCCGCGCAGCCGGTGCCGGCCAGCGGCCCGGCCTATGCCACGACGGAGGATCTGGGCAGTGCCGACGGCCTGGTGCTGGGCAGCCCAACGCGCTTTGGCAACATGGCGGCGCCGCTCAAACATTTTCTCGACGGCACTGGCGCGTTGTGGGCCAGCGGCGCACTAGCCGGCAAACCTGCGGCCGTCTTTACTTCCACGCAGAGCATGCATGGCGGCCAGGAAACTACGCTGCTGAGCATGATGCTGCCGCTACTGCATCACGGCATGATCCTGGTCGGCTTGCCCTATACCGAAGGCGCCTTGCACCAGACGCGCTCGGGCGGCGCACCCTATGGCGCCACTCACGTCAGCGGCATGGCCCGTGGCGGCTTGAGCGGCGAGGAGAAGGACCTGGCGCAGGCGCTGGGTCGACGCCTGGCGCAGATCACCTTACGACTGCGGTCGCCCCAACAGAACTGAACGGATGAAGGGCAACGTGAGCCGCCGCTGCGCCACCAGCGCCGCACTGTCCAGGGTGTCCAGTAACTGATAGAGCGTGGCCATGTCGCGTGGATAGCGCCGCTGCAGCCAGCGCGCAACGTCCTCGGGCAGCTCGAAGCCGCGCATTTTCGCCCGCAGCATCAGCGCCTCACGCTGGGCAGCCTCCTCGAGCGGCCGCAGCACGTAAACGGCCGCCGCCGTGAACCGCGACGCCAGATCCGGCAGCCCCCAAGACATCAGCGCCGGCACTTCGGGCGCAGCGGCGATCAGCGAACCACCACCCTCTTCGAGCTCCCGGTACAGGCCGAACAGGGCCCGCTCCCACTGCGCATCGCCGGCGGCACGGTCCAAATCATCCAGGCACACCAGGTCCAGCCGCGGCAGGCCCTCGAGCGCCGCCGGACCCAGTGCCGCAAGTTGCGCCAAAGGAAAATAACCGCAGCGGCGCGTCGCGGGTGCCAGCGCGCAGCTGGCCTGGAGCAGATGTGATTTGCCGCTGGCACGCGGTCCCGCCAGCCACGTGACCCCGGCGCCGGTGCCGCGCGCCACGGACTTCAGATGCGCCACGAGCTGTTCATTGCCGGTCGGCCAGAAGGTATCGAATATGGCGCGATCCGCCAACCGCAGCCCCAGGGGCAACTGATCCACGGCTAATCCGGCACGCGCGCCGCGCGGCGCGCGTACTCGAACACATAACCTGCTCCCGACAGCACCGAGGTGGTCAAGGTGACCATCGCCCCCAACAGCAGCAACGCCACCGGTGGAAAGCCGATCGCCTTGAACATCAGGATGCCCTCGAGGTAGGCCAGCTGCACCAGCGTATTGAGCTTGCTGGCGAAGGTGGGTCGACCTTCCAGCGGTCCAAGCCAGGCAAGGTAGGTGAGCGCGCCCAGCGCGATGAGCACATCCCGGGCCACCACCACCGCCGTCAGCCAGCGCGGCACCAGCCCATCCCACGCGGCAACCACGAAGACCGTCACCAGCAGGAATTTGTCGGCTATCGGATCCAGCCACTTGCCCAATTCGCTGGTCCAGCCGAAGCGCTTGGCGAGTCCGCCGTCCAACAGGTCCGACACACCGGCCAGCAGGAAGCACACTGCGGCCCAGCCGTAGGCGTGCTGCGCCAATGCCAGGAGAATCGGCCACAAGAGCGCGATCCGACCCAGGCAGATCAGGTTCGGCAGGTGACGCAGAGCCTTCACGGCACGTAGTTCAACTGCACCTGGGTCTCACCGGTTGCGGTAGCGCCCAGATGCACGGAGCCGGTTAGCGCCCGCACCAGTGCTTCCCCGCCGCCGCGTACCCCCACCGTGAACAGCGCGGTCGTACCCTGGGCGGCCGAGAGGCCCGAGGACTGCACACCGGGCACGGCGCGCAGCAGCTGTTCGACGCGCGCGTAGTCGGTCAGCGTCGTCACGCCGGCCACCTGCACGGCCACCTGTACCAGCGGCCTTGACCCGCTTTCGGTGGCCACCGTCGCCAGCGAGTCCGCCGCGCCATTGATGCCGGCGTCCGAATCGCCGCTCCAGCCATCGGAGGTGTAGCTGCTCACCAGATGCCACTGCCACTGTCCCGGGTTCGCGGCATCGGCGCGCCCGATCAGCACGGCATCCCCGCCCAGGGACTGGGCGCTTTGCAGAATGACGTCATCGGCCAATGGCACGCCCGCGGCATCATTCACTGCCAGCGGCACGACGCTGATCGGCAGGCCGCGCTCCTCGGCCGTCTGCTCCAGCTGCACGCGCAGCGCATCGCCGGCGGGACCGCTGGGAACCGGATTGACCGCGATCAGTGTGAAGGGCCGGTTGCTGTCCCAGAGGCCGGCGCCGGCGGCGACGATGGCCGGCCCCAGCGTGGTGCCATCGAAATCGACCTGCACGGCACCGCCCGGCAGGCCGCGCGACCCCTTCAGGTACTGCGCGGCATTCTGCTGGATGCCGGCCAGCAGCGGATTGGCAGGCGCGTCGCGCCGCCCGGTGGCCCGCACCAGCGCCTCGCGCATGCCATCCGCAACGACGCTGCCAGCCGAGGCACCGCGCACCGTGACGGCGTACACCTGGACCGGACGCAGCCCCCAGGCAGGCGCCACCCCCAACAGGCTCAGGGCGGTGAGGAGGCAAAATGCAAGCCGGGGCGATCGATGAGGTTGCTTCATGGCGCTATTGTACAATCACTGTGGTGTTGATCCCGCCCATGCCGCCACAACTCCCTCCGGCGCCCTTTATCGCCACTTTCCAGGTCGCCTGGCACGGCATCACGGCCGGTGACTCCACCCTGACGCTCGCGACGGCGGCTGCCGGCACTTTTACCTACAGTTCGAACATCAAGGCCCACGGCATCTTCCGCCTGGTGTTTCCGGATGCCCTGCTCCAAAGCAGTACCTTTACATTGGCCGATGGACATGTGGTGCCGCTGCAGTACCAGGAAAGCGGCCTGAAGCACGATCACAGTGATGAGGTCGAACTCAGCTTTGACCAGGCCAGCGGCCGCGTCCACGGCACTTCGGAAAAGCACGCCGTGGACCAGCCTTTGGATGCGGGTATCCAGGACCCCATGTCGGTGCAGATCGAACTCATGCGGCAACTGCAGGCGGGCCTGGCGCCCACCCGCTTCAAGCTCTTCGACAAGGACCAGGCGAAGGAATATTTCTACACCCGCGAGCGCAGCGAGGTACTGAACACCCCGCTGGGCGCCGTGGACACCGTCGTATACCGCAGCGATCGGCCCGGGTCTGATCGTGTGACCCGCCTGTGGCTGGCGCCGAAGCTCAATTATCTGCCGCTGCAGGCCAATCGCAGCCGCAACGGCAGCGTGGACCTGTCGATGCGCATCATCAATGTAAGCTACCCGGGGCATCACGACTGAATTCGGTGAGGAATGTGATGGAAGTTGTCAGCTTGTTGGAGGGCACTGCGCGCTCGCCGGTCTACACCGGAATTCTGCCGTGCCAAAAGATTGTCGAAATGGTCGCCAACGGCAGTATCGTCTCAACGGGAATCCTGTCCGATATTTGTCCTGACCAGATTCAGCCGGCCAGCATCGACTTGCGCCTGGGTGATGTCGCGTACCCCATCGACGCCAGCTTCCTGCCCGGCAAGGACACCTCTGTCCTGCACAAGATGCGGGAGCTCGACAGCGACTTCGAAAGCTTCGGCATGGACCTTCGCAAGGGAGCCGTGCTGGAGCGCGGGCGTCTGTACGTCGTTCCGCTCCAGGAATCGGTGCGGCTGCGAAGTGACGTGGCGGCGTTCGCAAATCCCAAAAGTTCGACCGGGCGGCTCGACATTCTCACGCGGTTGATCGCTGACCAGACCACCCATTTCGATCAGCTCGAGGAGGGATATGCGGGACAGCTTTATCTGGAAATTGCACCACGCAGCTTCAGCGTGGTGGTCCGAGCAGGAACGCGGCTCAATCAACTCAGATTTCAACGTACGCGCGGTGAAGAGCCGCGGGCGATCACCGGCAGCGACTGGCGACAATTGTTGAGTGAACGTCAAATCACGGATCGGGCCGACGCCAGCGACAAGACCGGGTTCCTGCCGTTTTCGATCGATCTGAAGGGTAGTGGCGTGGAAGGGGCGCTGGTCGGTTGGCGCGCCCGCAAACACACGGGGCGAATCGATCTGGACAGACGCGACTACGATCCGTTGGATTTCTGGGAGCCGATCCGATTTCACCGCAGCGGCTCGCTCATCCTCGACCCGGATGAGTTCTATATTCTCATGACCAAGGAGGCCATTGCCGTGCCACCGGATTTTGCCGCGGAAATGCTTCCCTACGACACGCGTGCCGGCGAATTTCGCGTTCATTACGCCGGCTTTTTTGACCCCGGATTCGGCTGGGACGCGGCGTCCAAAACCGTGGGCCGAACGCGCGGCGTGCTGGAGGTTCGCTCACACGAGGTACCCTTTGTCCTGGAGCACGGGCAGCGTGTCGGCTGGCTGAAGTACGAGCGCATGGCGGAGCGTCCGCAAGCACTCTACGGCCGCGAATTCGCCTCAAACTATCAGGGCCAGGAACTGAAGCTTTCCAAGCAATTCAGGACGCCGGCTTTCTAGACCCCGTCCTTCAGGACGGTTCGACCACGATATTCGGAAAAACGATGCTGCGGTCGCGGGCGCGCCGCGCCAGCGTCGCGGCCGTGCGTCGCGCCATGGCCAGATACAGCTGCGCGCGCGGTGAGTCAGGTTCGGCAACCACCGTGGGCCGGCCGCCATCGGCATCCTCGCGGATGCGCGCATCCAGGGGCAGTTCGCCCAGCAGCCGCACCCCTGCCTGCGCGGCCATGCGCGCGCCGCCGCCGGAACCGAAAATGTGCTCGGCATGGCCGCAGTTGCTGCACACATGAATGCTCATGTTCTCCACAATGCCCAGGACCGGAACGGCGACCTTCTCGAACATCGCCAAGCCCTTGCGGGCATCCGCCAGGGCGATGTCCTGGGGGGTCGTGACGATGACCGCACCGGCCACCGGCACGCGTTGGGCCAGCGTGAGCTGGATGTCCCCGGTGCCCGGTGGCATATCCACCACGAGGTAGTCCAGATCGCCCCACTGTGTGTCGCTAAGAAGTTGCGTGAGCGCCTGGGTCACCATCGGACCGCGCCATACCATGGGCTGCTCCGGGTCAATGAGAAAGCCGATGGACATCGCGACGATGCCGTGCGCCGCCAGCGGCTTGATGTGTTTGCCATCCGGCGCGCTCGGGCGCTGCCCCGTGAGGCCCAGCATCAGCGGCTGGCTGGGGCCGTAGATATCAGCGTCCAGCACCCCGACCTTGGCACCTTGGGCGGCCCAGGCCAGTGCCAGATTCGCAGCCACTGTGGATTTTCCAACCCCGCCTTTGCCGGAGGCCACCGCCACGATGTTCTTTACCCCGGGCAGCGGTTTCAATGGCCGCTGCACCGCATGCGCATGGATCTGCGCGGTAACTTCGATGTCAACCGGCAGGCCGCCCGCGACCGGCTCCAGGACGGTCCGCAGGGCGCGCGCGAGCTCATCCGCGTAGCCTCCCACGGGAAATCCGAAGCGCAATCGGCATGTTACGCGGCCTTCGGACAGCACCATCTCATCAATTGCCTGAGCCGCTCCCAGGGTCTCCCCCAGGAAGGGGTCGGCATGATTCTCAATGGTCGTGCGTATCAGGTTGAGGCGCGGATCGTTCATAACATCATCATGTCTGCAAAAGGCGCCGGATTGTAATCGCTTGTGTGGCTTTGGCGCAGCAGCTGGGTACGCTGTGGCATAATTAATCCTTCACCGTGGCAGAGCGAGAGACGGTTAGCTGTCGGTTGAATGAGCTTTTTCACGAATTTACGCGCCGACAGACTGGTAACCGAAATCCGGTCCGGCACCGGCCCCAATGACCCGGTAGTCCAGAAGGCCGCAGCCAAGCTGAAGGACCTGGGGCCCGGTGCAATCGATGCTGTCCTGGGCGCATTGCCGGAAGCCGACAAGAACACCACCGTAGTGATGGTGGATGTGCTGTCAGCATTGATCAGCGCCAAGACTTTCCCGCGGTTCATCCAGGGCCTCATCGAGGGCAGCCCGCGCGTCATTGCCGGTATCTCCTGGGCCCTGACGACCTCGCGCAACTTCCCACCGCACCTGCTGCTGGAGGCCCTGGCCCAGCCGGGCGTCTCCAAGTCCGCGGTACTGGAAATTGTTGCAGCGCAAAAGTCTCGTTATACAGTACGCGACCTGCTCGCCGTGGCCTATCAGCAGGAGCCGAATGAGAAAGCCGCGCTGTTCCGCGTCATAGGTGAAATATCCGATGGCAACGCGGTGCCGGAGCTGATCGGGCGCCTGCACGGCAAGGATGTGATTGCCCGCCAGCACATCATCAACATCCTCTCGCGCTTCAACATGCCCGAAGTGCAGACCGCACTGATGGCGCAGTTGAAGGACCCGCACAAGCTCATCCGCGGCGCGACGCTCGGGGCCTTGCAGAAGATGGACAACCTGGTCGACGTGCAGCGCCTGTGCGCGCTGCTGCGCGACCCTGAGATCGATGTCCAGAACAAGGCGGTGGACGTGGTCATCAAGGCCAACCATCCCGACACGGTGCGCTTCCTGATTGACGTTCTGAAGGACGAGAATGAGTACGCGCGCCGTTCGGCGGTTGAAGTCCTCAATGAGATCGGCAATGCCGGCAGCATCAAGTACCTGGTGCAGGCGCTGAAGGACAGCGACTGGTGGGTACAGAGCCGCGCGGCGGATGCGCTCGGCAAGATCGGTGGCCCGAAGGTCATCGACGCGGTCCTGCAGCTGGTGCAGGAGAAGGATGAGGGTATCCGGCGCGCCGCCATCGAGATTCTCAATCAGACCAAGGACGAGCGCGCCGTGGATCATCTGATTGCGGCGACGCGCGACAACGACTGGTGGGTCAGCGAGCGTGCCATTGACGCCCTGGCTGAAATCGGCAGCAAGCGGGCCCTGCCGCGGCTGCTGGAGATGCTGAAGACCGGGAATGCAAAGGCCCTGCCGGTGGTGGTGCGCGCCCTGGGCAAGCTCGGCGAGGCCCAGCAGATCGATGCCATACTGCCGCTGCTGTCGCGACCGGAGCGCGAAATCCGCATCGAGGCCATCCAGGCGCTGGCCAAGCTCGCCGACGACCGTCAGGCCGAACAGGTGCGGGCCGGCCTGCAGACCCAGGTCAGCTCCGAGGACCAGACCGTCGCGCGCCTGGCCACCGCGGCCTTGGCCGAAATGGACATCCGCACCGGCAGCAGCCCGGTGACGGCGCCGGGCACCCTCACCTCGGTCGCGGCCCAGGTGGCGCGTGGCGGCGCCACCAGCCCGCCGCCCCGGCCACCGCCGGCGCCCGCCGGTCCTTCCGGGACCACGGTGTTGCCCGAGGCGGCGCTGGACAAGGTGCGCAAGCAGGCCGAACCCTCACGACTGGACATCACGACGCTCAAGACCGGCGACATCATCGAAGGTCGCTACAAATACATCGATCGCATCGGCAAGGGCGCCTTCGGCACCGTGCTGCTGATGGAAGATACGGTCGTCGACGAGCGCCTCATTCTCAAATTCCTGAACCCCAACGTCGCCGAAGACGAAGAGGTCATGAAGCGCTTTGTGCACGAGCTGCGATACTCCCGCAAGATCACGCACAAGAACGTCATCCGCATCTACGACTTCCTGTATATCCAGGGTCTGTACGCCATCTCCATGGAGTACTTCCCGTCCCATACGCTGGGCGGTGAGATCGTCAACGAGAAGCCGATGGAACTGCGCCGGGCGCTGCAGTTCGGCTGCGATATCGCCACCGGCATGACGGTCGCCCACCAGGTCGGCATCGTGCATCGAGATCTGAAGCCCGCCAACGTGCTGATCAACCAGGACGGCCTGCTGAAAATCGTCGACTTCGGGGTGGCGGCGGCCCATCGCGAAGGCGATACCCAGCTGACCAAGACCGGCTATGTCATCGGTTCGCCCAAGTACATGGCGCCGGAGCAGATCCTGGGCAAGAAGGTCGACGAGCGCGCCGACATCTATGCCGAGGGGGTCATTCTTTACGAAATGCTGACCGGGGTACCGCCCTATGCACGCGGTGACCACATGTCCGTCATGTATCAGCACGTCCAGGGCCGGGCCAGGCCGCCCGGTGAGATCAACAGCGCCCTGCCGCAGGGCCTGAGCGATGCGGTCATGAAGGCCATGGCCGTCGACAAGAACAAGCGCTTCCAGTCCATGGACGAGCTGCGCGGGGCGCTGCAGTCCTATATGTAGGTTTGGCTCCCGAAACCGCCCAATCCACCCTCCGGCGGGCTTCTTTCGTGCGTTAGGTCAAATTTCCTGCCGCAAGCCATTGATTATGTGACGCGGAATTGGCAAAACCGTGGGGGGCCGGTTGGGCTTCAATTGGGTCGCGAGGGGTAGCTAGTGGCGCGCATCGACGCGTTCCTGAAACTCGGCATGCAGCAGGGCTGTTCGGACGTACACCTGGCGGTGGGCGTCCCGCCCATGCTGCGCATGCATGGCGATCTGCTGCCCATCAAGTTCCGCGACCTGCGGGCGGTGGAACTGGAAGGCTATGTGACGGAGATCCTGACGCGCTCACAGGCCGAGTACTTCGCCGGCGGCAGTGATCTGGATTTCTCCTATGTCTCCGCCGACGGGGGACGCTTTCGGGTCAATATCTATCGCAAGGACACCGGGGTCGGTGCCACCTTCCGCTCCATCCCCACCGAGGTGCCCTCGCTTGAGAAGCTGGCCCTGCCGCCCATCGTCACCAAGCTTTGCGACTACCACCAGGGCATGATCCTGGTGACCGGGTCGACGGGCACCGGCAAGTCAACGACGCTGGCGGCCATGATCGATCACCTCAACCACACCCGCAAACTGAATATCATCAGCCTCGAAGATCCCATCGAGTTCGTTCATCGCAGCAAGAACAGCCAGGTCATCCAGCGCGAACTGCACACCCATATCCCGACCTTCGCGGAAGGCGTGCGCGCCGCCATGCGCGAGGACCCGGACGTGATCCTGGTCGGTGAAATGCGCGATGCCGAGACCATCCGCATGGCCATGACGGCCGCGGAGACCGGACACCTGGTGCTGGGCACATTGCACACCACGGGCGCGGTCAAGACCATCGACCGCGTGGTCGATGCGCTCCCCGTCGAAGAGCGCGAACAGACCAAGAGCTTCCTGTCGCAGAGTCTGCTGGCGGTGGTGACTCAGATCCTGTGCAAGACCACTGACGGCCGTGGTCGCCGGGCGGTGTGCGAGATCATGGTGATGACCAAGGCCATTGCCAAACTGATCCAGACCGACCAGAGCCATCAGATCCTCACCCAGCTGCAGATGGGCCGCGATGTCGGCATGCAGGTACTGGATCAGGCATTGCTGGCCGCCATTGGTGCGCGTGAAATCGATCCTGATGACGCCTACGCGTACGCCTCCAACAAGAGCCTGTTCCAGAAGTTCGTGACCGACACCAGCGTGCTGCCCAAAGCCGAATTCACCGGCACCGCGACCCTGCCTTCGGATTGAATGCCATGCCGGCCATCGACAACTACCTGAACGAAATCCTGGAAAAGCGCGGCTCGGACCTGCACTTCATTGCCGGCGATCCGCCGCGCATCCGCCAGTATGGCGACCTCATGCCGCTGCGCGCGGAAAAGCTCGATCCGACGATGGTGCGCGAAGCGCTGTACGAGATCATGCCCAAGATTGCCGTCGACCGCTTTGAGACCAAGGAGGGCGCCGACTTCGCCTACACCATGGGCGACCGGGGACGCTTTCGCGTCAACGTCCTGCGGCACCTGAACGGCATGGGGGCGGTGTTCCGTGCCATTCCGTCCAAGGCGCTCACCATGGATGAACTGAAGCTGCCGGAGGCCGTGCGGCAGATGTGCCGCCAATCCCAGGGCCTGATCCTGGTGACGGGCAAGACCGGCTCCGGCAAGTCGACCACGCTCGCGGCCCTGATCGATGACATCAACACCCGTGTCCAGGGCCACATCCTCACCATCGAGGATCCGATCGAATTCGTGCATCAGCGCAAGAGCTGCCTGATCAGCCAGCGTGAGGTGGGCCACCACGCCCCCACTTTTTCCGCCGCCCTGCATTCAGCCCTGCGTGAGGATCCGGATGTGATTCTGGTGGGTGAGTTGCGTGACCTCGAGACCATGAGCATCGCAGTGACCGCCGCGGAAATGGGCATTCTGGTCATGGGCACTCTGCATACCAACGGTGCGGCCCAGACCGTGGATCGCATGGTGAACGTCTTCCCCTCCGACAAGCAGTCGCACGTGCGCACCATGCTCTCGACGTCTCTGCGCGGGGTGGTGTCGCAACAGCTGCTGCAGCGGGCCGACAAGCAGGGCCGCGTGGCGGCGCTCGAGATCCTGGTCAATACGCCGGCCACCTCGAACCTCATTCGCCAAGGCAAGCTCGATCAGCTGGAGAACAGCATGCAGTCGGGTGCGCAGTTCGGCATGCGCACCATGGACACCGCCATCCAGCTGCTGCTCGATCAGCGCGCGATCACCGGCAAGGAAGCCTTCAAGAAGGGCATCAACAAGGCGAAATTCGAGGCGATCAGGGACCAGGGCTGAGAGGCCGGCGTCCCGCATCGAGGTTGCGCACGAACCGGCACAGCGTCTCGAAGCCGGTCTGGGCATCCTCAACCGTGATGCTCTCGGCCGGGTTGTGGCTGATGCCCCCGGCGCAGCGCACGAAGATCATTCCCGTGTCGGTGATTTCCGCCATGGCCATGGCGTCGTGCCCCGCACCACTGGGCAGGCGCTGCGGCGCCACGCCCTGGGCGGCGATTGCCGCATCGATCTGCTGCATCAACCATGGCGCGCAGGGCGCAGCGGCGGAGTCGTGCAGGACCTCGATGCTGGTATGGATGGCGCGGCGCACGCTCACGGCGGCCACCGCCGCCCGCAGATCCTCCACGGCCTTGCGGCGCCTTGAATCCTCGGGCGCACGCACATCGATGGTAAAGCGGCACTCCCCCGGAATCACGTTGACCGCGCCGGGGGTCGCATCAATGCGACCCACGGTGCCCACCAGGTGCTGCTCCTGCGAACAGCGCTGCTCCACCGCGAGTATCACCTCCGCCGCCGCGGCCAGTGCGTCCTGGCGCAGGGACATGGGCACGGTGCCGGCATGGCCCGCCATGCCCAGCATGCGCACCATAAGGCGCGTCGCGCCATTGATGGAGGTCACACAGCCCACGGGCAACCCCGCGCGCTCGAGCACCGGCCCCTGTTCGATGTGCAGTTCCACGTACGCCAGGAGCTCCTCACGGCGGCGGGCCGCGGAAGCCACGCGGTCCGGATCGAGACCGAAATTGCGCAAGGCGGCCGCCACGCTCATGCCATCGCGATCCGTGGCCTGCAACAGCTTCGGATCCAGCGTTCCGGCGACGGCGCGGCTGCCGAGCAGCGTCGCACCGAAACGCATTCCCGCCTCGTCGCCGAAGCCCACGACTTCCAGGGCGAAGGGCAGCAGGCCGGCACCGATGTGGTGGGCGCACTCGATGGCGGTCACGACACCCAGCATGCCGTCATAGCGGCCCGCGTCGCGCACGGTGTCGAGATGCGAACCCAGCATCAGCGCGGGCAGCCCGCGTGCCTTGCCCTCCACGCGTCCGACGATATTGCCCATGGCATCGACACGGGCGCGAAGGCCAGCCTCTCCCATCCATCCCGCGACCAGCTCGTTGGCGCGCCGATGCTCCTCCGAGAGGAACGCGCGTGTCAGGCGCGGCGGATCGCAGCTCAGCGCGGCCAGGGCATCCAGGCGCTGCATGATCCGAGCTGCGGCCTGTGGTGCGGTCATGTTGGCGGGTGATGCTCGATCCAGTGACGTGCGATGTCGATGCGGCGGCAGAACCAGACGTCGCGCTGATCACGCAGATGCGCGAACAACCGCCGCAGGGCACCGATGCGTCCCGGCTGGCCGATCAGGCGCGAATGCAGGCCGATTGACATCATCTTCGGGGCCACGGCCCCTTCCGCGTACAGCGCCTCAAAGGCATCCCCTGCATAGGTGAAGAACTGCTCGCCTGACTGTATGTCATTGACATCCAGGTTGTACGGCACCACCAGGTGACTGCGGTCCGCTTCGCGCACCCAGTACGGCAGATCATCGTTGCAGGCGTCCGCGTCGTACAGGAAGCCGCCCTCCTCGACCACCAGTCGGCGGGTGTTGCGACTCGGACGGCCGGTATACCAGCCCAATGGACGCGAGCCCGTCACCCGTGTCAGCGCTTCGATGGCGCGTCGCATGTCGGCCCGCTCCCTGGCCTCCGGCACCTTCTGATAGTCGATCCAGCGCCACCCGTGACTGGCGATCTCGTGCCCCAGGCCCACGAGCTCCCGCGCCAGTATCGGGTGCCGTTCGAGCGCCGTGGCCACTGCGAAAACGGTCAGCGGAATCCCGAATTCCTGCGCCAGGCGCAGCACCCGCCAGACCCCGGCGCGGCTGCCGTACTCGTGCACGGACTGCAGCTGCAGATCATTGTGCGCACCATCATCGCCATGCAGGCGGCCAGGCTCGCCTCCCTCCTGGTAGTTAAGGACGAACTGCACCGCGATGCGCGCGCTTTGCGGCCAGCGCGGACTCGGCGGTTGCGCGCCGTATCCGATCAGGTCACGCGGATGATCCTTGGCGGCCATGCGCCAGTGTAACCGCCCTACGACAGGTAGATAAACCGGATCACGCACAGCGCCGCGAGCACGAACACCAGCCAGTCCGATGAGCGCGCCTGCCCGCGGATGAGTTTCAGAAGGGCGTAGCTGGTGATGCCGAAGGCAAGGCCGTTGGTGATGGAGTAGCTGAGCGGGGTGATCACCACGGTCAGAAAAGCCGGAATGGCCTGACCGGGGTCCGACCAGTCGATCTCCGCCAGCGCGCCCATCATCAGCGCGCCCACCAGGATCAGGGCCGGTGCCGTCGCCGCTGCCGGAATGGCCTGCACCACCGGCGCGATGATCAGGGTGGCCAGGAACAGCACGCCGACGACGATACTGGTGAGGCCGGTGCGCCCACCGGCGGCGACACCCGCCGCACTCTCGATGTAGCTGGTCACGGGACTGGTGCCGGCCACCGCGCCCACGATCATCGCGGCCGAATCCGCCGCGAGGATACGGTTCAGGCGCGCGATGCTGCCATCAGGCGCCACCAGGCCCGCCCGCCGCGTCACCGCCACCAGCGTCCCGACATTGTCGAACATGTCGACGAAGAGAAAGACGAAGATGATCTCCAGCACCGACAGTCCGAGCCCGCCGCGCAGATTCAACGCCGCCGGAATGTCGAGTTTGAAAGCGGTGCCCGCGAGGTCGTGCAGATTGAAATGTCCGGGCGTGACATGCGCCAGGCCGACCATCCAGGCCACCGCCGCCGTGACCAGGATCCCGATCAGCATGTAGCCGCGAACGCCGAGCGTCTGCAGCGCCGCGATGATCAGCAATCCCAGCAGCGACACCGCCGCCGTCGGCGTCGTCAGATGGCCAAGACCCACGGTGGTGCCCGGATCGGCGACGATGATGCCGGCATCCTTCAGACCGATGAAGGCGATGAATAGTCCGATGCCGCCACCCAGCGCCGCAAACAGCGAGCGCGGCAGCGAGCCGATGATGGCCCTGCGCACCCCCGCCGCCGTCAGCAGTGCAAAGGCACAACCCGACAGAAACACACAGCCGAGCGCCGTCTGCCACGGTATCCCCATGCCCTTGACGACGGTATAGGTGAAATAGGCGTTCAGCCCCATGCCCGGCGCCATGGCCAGCGGGTAGTTGGAGAGCAGCCCCATCAGGATGCAGCCAAAGCCCGCCGCGATGCAGGTGGCCACGGCGACCCCGGCGACGGGCATGCCCGCATCACCCAGCACCAGGGGGTTGACCACGACGATGTACGCCATGGTGATGAAGGTGGTGAATCCGGCCAAGACCTCGGTACGCACCGAGGTGCCGCGGGCCGGGAAGTCAAACAGGCGCTGCAGCATTGGCATCTGATCCTCGACCTTTGAATTCGCGAATCTACTGTGCGGGGCCGTCCGGATACAGTCCGATGATGACGATGATGATGGCCAGTATGCCCAGGAACAGCGGCAGCAGCGAAGCAAACCCCGTGTGCCGCCCGGCCTTCTGTCTTGCCACGAACCAGGCACGGATGCACACCCCGGAAAAGCTCAGCGCAATCAGCACCAGATAGTTGAAATGCGCGCCGTAGGTCATCGCAAAGTGGTTGCTGATCATCACGAACAGCACCGGCAGGCTGAAATAGGTGTTGTGCGCCGAGCGCTGCCGGGCGCGCAGGCTAAGAGCCGGATCCCCTTCACCGAAGCAGACGTTCACGACCATGATGCTGCCGAACGCGGCGCCGAACAGGATGAAGGCGCCACGACCGCTGAACAGTGCACACAGACCCCAGGCCAGCAGGCACGCCAGCAGCGCGACGGCGCCGGCCAGTCTCACCCTGCTGCGCCCCAGCCGCGACCGGCACAGTGCCTCGTACACCAGCCAGCTGCCGATGAGGATGCCGATGGCAATGGCCACTGCCGCGCCCCGGGACAGCATCCGCACTGCGGGGTCAATGAGATAGACGTCGGCCTGCAGGAAGTACAACAGGCCCAGGAGGCCCATGCCCGACAGCCAGGTGCTGAGTGCCGCCGGTGCCAGCCGAAACCTGCCATCAGGACGCTCGGGCTCCTGAGGATGATGGTTCAGCCACACAAAGTAGAACGAGGAACCGATCCATGCGGCGCCCGTCACGATGTGTATCCAACGGATGAGCAGGTTTCCCCACTCCAGCAGATAGCCGCTCACGTCGCGGTCACTGCGTCATCCGCCCCGATACACGGAGTAGCTCCAGGGCGTGATCAACAGTGGCACGTGGTAGTGCTCATCCTGGGCGGCAATGCCGATTTGGACCGCGGCGTATTCGATGAACGCCGGTTCCGCCAGTTTCACACCTCGTGAGCGAAAATACTCGGCGGTATGAAACGTCAGCAGGTAACTTCCGGGTTTGAAATGGCCATCGGACAAGAGCGGCGCCCCCAGCCGGCCATCGGCTGCGGTGGCACCCTTGGTCAACAGCCGCAGCCCCTCCGGCGCCCGTTCATGCAGTTCGATGCGCAGGCCCGCGGCGGGCAGCCCTACGCTCAGATCCAGTACTTGTGTCGTCAGTTCGCCCATGCTTCATGCTAACGACAATGGCAAGGCCTATGCAATGATGCGCCATGGCGCTGTCCACCCCGGATTTCATCAGGGCGTTGCCCAAATCCGAACTGCATGTGCACATAGAAGGCACCCTCGAGCCAGAGCTGGTGTTCTCAATGGCCGCGAGGCATGGCATCGAACTGCGTCACGGCAGCGTTGCCGAGTTGCGTGCGGCTTACCGGTTCCAGGATCTGCAGTCCTTCCTCGACATCTACTACGCGGGCACCGGTGTGCTGCGGGATGTGGCGGACTTCCATGCCATGACCAGTGCCTACCTGCGGCGGGCGCACGCGGACGGCATCGTTCACACTGAAATCTTCTTCGATCCGCAGGCCCACACCGCCCGTGGCGTGCCATTGGCAGTGGTGATGGACGGGATGACGCAGGCCCTGGCCGAGGCGCGGGCGCTCACGGGCATCACGCACCGGCTGATCCTGTGCTTCCTGCGGCACCTGCCGGCCGAAGACGCGATGCGCACTCTGGACCAGGCCCTGCCCTGGCTCGACAGTCTCGCGGCGGTGGGACTGGATTCCACCGAAGTCGGACACCCGCCGTCGCGGTTTGCAGCCGTGTTTGAACGCGCCCGTGCACTGGGGCTGCGGGCCGTGGCCCATGCCGGGGAGGAGGGGCCGCCCGCCTACATCGAGGAGGCGCTCGACCTGCTGCATGTGCAGCGCATCGACCATGGCGTGCGCTGCCTGGAGGATCCGGCGCTGGTCGCCCGGCTGGTGCGCGAGCGCGTGCCGCTGACGGTATGCCCACTGTCAAATGTCCGATTGCGGGTCTTTGACCGCATGTCCGACCACAATCTGAAGACCCTGCTCGAACAGGGGCTGTGCGTCACGGTCAATTCCGATGATCCCGCCTATTTCGGCGGTTATCTGCAGGATAATCTCCTGGCGGTCGCCGAGGCGCTGTCGCTCTCGCACCGGCAGCTGGCGCAGCTGGCGCACAACTCCATGGAAGCCTCATTCCTCGATCCTGCGATCAAACAGGGCTGGTACGCGAAAATCGCCGCTCTTACACCACCCGCCGGTTCGCCACCCATACCTGGGTGATGTTGGCCCGCGAAGCGCCATAGATCATTTTCTGCAGCACGGTTTCGGGCGACTCACCCCTACCCACCTGCAGATTGCTGTGCGGGGCGGCCACATCCCACACGCAGGCATCGAACTGGTAGCCCGGCGCAAACAGGCCCACCGGCAGATCCAGGGCGATACCACCCCCGGTCGTGGCCAGCCAGAACGCCGTCGCCGCATCGATGCGTGAATCAGGCACGCCGCGCTGCGCGCGCACCAGGCGCGGATTCACACCCGTTTCCAGGAGGCGCGAGCTGATGACGGCGTGCCGCGCATTGTCCAGTACCGAGGGGCTGGGGCCGCCCGCGACATCCGTCCCGAGCCCCACGTGCACACCGGCGTCCAGGATCCGCCGCAGCGGAAACACGGCGTCGGAAAAGTACACATTGGACAAGGGACAATGCGCGATGCCGGCGCCGCGCTCGCGCAGCAGCGCGACATCCGCGTCGGTCACCAAATTGCCATGGGCGAGCACCGTGCGTCGGGACAGCAGGCCAAAGGAATCCAGCGCCGCGGTGTCGGTACACCCATGGCGTTGCAGCACGTACTGCTGCTGCCAGTCACTCTCGGCACAATGCGTCTGCACATGGCAGCCGCTTTGCCGCGCCAGTTTTCCCAGCCGCACCAGAAGGTCGTCGGTGCAGGAGGGGATGAAGCGCGGCGTGATCACCGGGTAGATGAGGCCCTTGCCACCCGGCAGTGACTTGACGTAGTCGATGAATGCGCGCGTCTCAAGTTCGGCAACCTGTGCGCAACTGTCACGATAATACTCCGGGCACTGCGCCGGGTTATCCATGGCGACCCGGCCGATCAGGGCGCGCTGCGGGTGCCGCAGGCAGATGTCGGCGAGTGCCTGGGTCGCGGCCAGGTGCAGGGTCGCGAAGTACACGGCAGTGGTCGTACCGTTGGCCAAGAGATTGGCGACCAGCGACTCGTACACGCCAATGGCATAGTCCGTATCCGCATACTTCGATTCCAGGGGGAAGGTGAACGTCTGCAGCCACTCTTGCAGCGGCAGCTCCAGTGCTGCAGCAAGCTGCGGCCACTGCGGGGCGTGGATGTGCAGATCGACCATCCCGGGTAGCACGTAGTGCTGCGGACCCAGCCTCACCAGGCTGCCGTTGGCAGCGAATTTGTCGGCCTCGGCACGGGCTGCAGCCGATTCGCCACGGTGAATCGCGCTGATGGCGCCATCAGCCTGGACGACAATCAGCGAATCCTTGAGACATTCCAGCTGGCCACGCTCCGGCGCATGCAGGAAGGTTCCGAGAAAGGCACGCTCCATTGCGGCCGTGAAGGTCAGATCATAGCTGCGCGGGGGGATGGTGGTCACGAAGTCATAGTACGATACCGAGAAGCCGAGGAAGACTCATGGACAGGCATTCAATGACAAGACTCAGCGTGGGCACCATGCTGTGGTTGCTGGCGTGCGGCACGTCAGGTCCGGGATTGGCCGCTGACCGTATGCCGGTAAAGGTCATGATCGTCAGCATGTTCAGCCGCGAGGGCGCGCCGTGGATCGCTGCTCTGAAGCCTGAGCGCGAAGTACGGGTACCGGGCCTCTCGAGCGACTATCCGCTGGTGCGCTGTACCCGGGCCGGCGTGTGTCAGATGACCACCGGTATGGGCCACGCCAGCGCAGCCGCCTCCATGACCGCGGTGATCTACAGCGGTCGGTTCGATCTGCGCCGTACTTATTTTCTGATCGCCGGCATTGCCGGCATCGATCCGGGTCACGGTACGATTGGCTCCGCCACCTGGGCGCGCTATCTGGTGGATGTCGATATCGCCCATGAAATCGACGCCCGGGACATGCCCGGGGGCTGGACGGACGGCTATTTCGGCACCCTCACCGACGGTCCTGCCGAAAAGCCACGATTCAATTACCGAAGCGAGCTATTTCAGGTCGACGAGGCCCTGCTGCAAAGAGCGCTGCAGCTGTCGCGCCACGCCGCGCTGGAGGACAGCGCCGACGTCGTGGCCTACCGTAAGTCCTATCCGCAGGCACCGGCCGACCAGCCGCCAGCGGTGACCCAGTGCGACACAGCCTCAGGGGATGTGTGGTGGGCCGGCCCGCGGCTGGGAATGCGCGCGACGCGCTATACGCGACTGCTGACCGATGGCCACGGGGATTACTGCACGTCGCAGCAGGAGGATAACGCGACGCTGCTGGCCCTCACGCGCGGGGCTCAGTCGGGTCTCACGGATGTTCATCGCGTTGCGGTACTTCGGACCGGCTCGGACTTTGATCGCCCCTATCCGGGTCAAAGCACTTTCGATTCACTGGTGGCGCAGCGCTCGCTCACCGGTGCCATCCGCACCTCCACCGCCAACCTGGTACACGCGGGCCTGCCGTTGGTCCAGGACATCGTCGCCCACTGGTCGCAGTGGGAGAACGGGGTGCCACAGTAAGTTCGTCATACCGCCGCCTCGGAAGGATGCGGCTGATCCAGGTAGGCGCCCTCGATCAGCTGCTGCGGGCCAATGCCAAGCTCGCCCATGATTCGGCGCGCTTCCACCACGCCCTCCTCAGTGGACTCGCCATCGCGCAGCACCACTTCCAGTTCGAGGAATTCGCCCAACCCCTCCACGGCATCCAGGTGAATCCTCGTACGTCCGACCAGGAACAGAATGCGACGCTTGCGGACACGCCCGATCCGGCCGTGAGCCAGCTGCAGCATCTCACGCATGGCCTGGGGATCGGCCACCGGCACGCGGACGTAGAAAGACTCCTTGGGCCCGCTCAAATTCGCGCGCTGATAGAAAATCAGCTCCGCACCCGCCGTGAACTGGTCCCGCAGCTTCAGGCGCCCGTTGGGGCAGGCAAAGAAAGTGTCGTCCTGTTCGATGACCGACGGGCCGGCATCGGCCAGCCGCGCCGCGAGCGGCAGCAGCGCCGCAACCCCGGGAATCCGGGCCTTGATTTCGACATTACGTGCCATCGCACGGATCTTGGCATCGCCGTCCCAGGGAGGGCAACCGGCAAGGCGTGCAGGTGCGGTAAACTCGGTGGATGGTACGAAAACTCTTCATAACGAGCGCCCTGCCCTACGCCAATGGCCCCCTGCATATCGGCCACATCATGGAATACATCCAGGTCGATATCTGGGCGCGATTCCAGCGCATGGTGGGCTCGCGCGTACATTTCATCGGCGCGGATGACGCCCACGGTGCGCCCATCATGCTCAAGGCCCAGGCCGATGGCATCACGCCGCAGGAACTGGTGCGAGGCATCCACGCCGGGCGCCGCCAGTACCTTACCGGCTTTTCCCTGAGTTTCGATCACTGGTACAGCACGGATTCTCCCGAGAATACGCAGCTGGCCCAGGACGTCTACGCACGCCTGAAGCAGGCCAGCCTGATCGACATCCGGCCCGTCGAGCAGTTTTATGATCCCGACAAGGGCATGTTTCTGGCGGACCGCTACATCCGGGGGGAGTGCCCGCACTGCCATGCGAAGGAGCAGTACGCCGATGCCTGCGAGGTATGCAGCACCGTCAATGCCCCCACCGATCTCATCAATCCCTATTCGACGCTCTCCGGGTCGGTGCCGGAACTGCGTACCTCGGATCACCTCTTCTTCAGACTGTCGGATCCGCGCTGCCGGCAGTTCCTCGAGGCCTGGATCAGCGCATCCGGGCACCTGCAGCCCCAGGTCGCCAACAAGGCACGCGAATGGCTGGATGGCAACGGCGCGGATGCGCTGGGTGACTGGGATATTTCCCGGGACGCACCCTATTTCGGGATTCCGATTCCGGATCATCCCGGCAAATACTTCTATGTCTGGCTGGACGCGCCGCTGGGCTATCTTGCGTCCCTGGAGCACTACTTCACCACCGGTGCGGCCGCGCGCAACGGCGAGGTCGGAACGTTTCGGGAATTCCTCGCTGATCCTGCCACCGAACAGATCCACTTCATCGGCAAGGACATCATCTACTTTCATTCGCTGTTCTGGCCCGCCATGCTGAAATTCGCGGGCAGCCCCTACAAACTGCCGGACAACATCCATGTGCACGGATTTCTGACCGTGCTCGGTGCCAAGATGTCCAAGTCCCGCGGCACGGGCATCGACCCGCTGCAGTACCTCGAGATCGGCATGGATCCGGACTGGCTGCGCTATTACCTCGGCGCGAAGCTCAATGCCAATGTCGAGGACGTGGACTTCAACCCGGAGGATTTCCTCGCACGGGTGAACAGCGACCTGGTGGGCAAGTACGTCAACATCGCCAGCCGCTGCGCGAACTTTATCACCCAGCGCTTCGAGGGACGGCTGTGCGGCGTCGACAGCGACCCGGCCGGCGCCGTGCTGAATGAAATCCGCGGCCAGGTGCCCGCCATCCGCGAAGCCTACGAGCAGCGTGATTTCGCCCAGGCGCTGCGCCTGACGATGCGCCTGGCCGACCTCGCCAACCGCTACGTGGCCGACCACGCACCCTGGGAAATTGCGCGCAATGCCGCGCGCAGCGCCGAGCTGCTGGTCGTGTGCAGCGTCGCCATCAATCACTTCCGCCTGCTGACGGTGCTGCTGAAACCAGTGGTCCCGCAGCTGGCCGCACGCGCGGAGAAGTTTCTCGGAGTTACCCCATTGCAATGGTCGGACAGTGCCACGGTGCTGCCCGCGGGGCACCGTATCAATCCTTACGAGCACCTGCTGACGCGAGTGGATAAGAAGATCCTCGCCAAGCTCATCGATATCCCCAAGGAATCACCCACCGTGACTGAACCTGCCGCGACAATTCCCGCCGCGACTGCTGCTGCTACTGCTACGGCTGCGACCATCGCCATCGATGACTTTGCGAAAGTCGATTTGCGCGTGGCGCGCATCCTCGCAGCCGAAGCCATAGCCGGTTCGGACAAGCTCCTGAAGCTCACCCTCGACCTGGGTGAGCCGACCCCGCGCACGGTATTTTCCGGCATCCGCGCCGCCTACGACCCGGCCACGCTCGCCGGACGCCTCACGGTCGTGGTCGCGAATCTTGCGCCCCGCAAAATGCGCTTCGGGGTCTCCGAGGGCATGGTGCTATGCGCCAGCGGTCCGGGCGCCGGGCTGTACCTGCTCGCGCCGGACTCCGGCGCCGCGCCGGGCATGCGCATCACCTGACGGCCCGCGCCCGTGGACGTGAAGGCCATTGATGATCTGTTGCCGCAGACCCAGTGCACGCGCTGTGGTTACTCAGGCTGTCTGCCCTACTCGACCGCAGTCGCCGCGGGCGCGCCCATCAATCAGTGCCCGCCAGGGGGCGCCGCTACCATCGAGGCCCTGGCGCGACTCCTCGGCCGTGAAATACTGCCGCTCAATCCGCAAAACGGCGTGGAGTCCCCGCCGCGCGTGGCAGTGATCGATGAGGAACGCTGTATCGGCTGCGCGAAATGCCTGCCGCCATGCCCCGTCGATGCCATCATCGGCGCACCACGATTCATGCACACCGTCGTGGCTGAACTGTGCACCGGTTGCGAACTTTGTATCGCGCCCTGCCCGGTGGATTGCATCAGCATGGTGGATCTCAGCGCCGGGTCCGTGGCCGACGGTGCACCGTCGCCCCAGGCAAATCGGGCGCGTTACACAGCACACCAGGAACGGGTGCAGCGCCGCGCCGACGAGCGCGGAGCTTTGCTCGCTGCACGCAAGCAGCTGGCCCGCAATCCCGATCCGCACACGTCATGACCCGCGCCACTGCCCACAAGAAGGTCCGCCGTGGATTCAGTGCCGCCCGACGCAGGAAGCTGTTTGAACGCCTTCAGGCCGGCAACCCGGAGCCCATTTCCGAACTTCAGTACACCACTGCCTTTGAGCTGCTGGTCGCTGTGATGCTCTCCGCGCATACCACTGACAAAAGTGTAAACGCCGCCACGGCGAGGCTGTTTCCCGTGGCGAACACGCCCAATACCCTGCTGGCATTGGGGGTTAAGGGCGTGAAGCCCTACCTCAAGACGGTCGGCCTGTACAACGCCAAGGCGGCCAACCTCATCGGCCTGTGTCAGCGCCTGGTGGACCTGCATCACGGGCAGGTGCCCGCCGATCGCGAGTCGCTGGAAGCCTTGCCCGGCGTCGGCCGCAAGACCGCCAACGTGGTGCTCAATATCGTCTTTGGCGAGAGCACCATTGCCGTCGACACGCACATCTTCAGGGTGGCGAATCGCACGGGCCTGGCGCCTGGCCGCACGCCGCTGGCCGTGGAGACCGAACTGGTCAGGACCACACCGCCGGAATTCGCCCGCGAGGCGCATCATTGGCTGCTGTTGCATGGCCGCTATGTGTGCACCGCCCGTGCCCCCAAATGCCCCACCTGTCTGATTCGTGATCTGTGCGACTTTCCCGATAAGACCTGATGCCGATATTCGCCGACCAGAGCCGTGAGCAGCTGCGCCAGATGTACCTGGCCTCGTGGCGCAAGTTTCGCGCCCAGCAGCCGCTGCAACCGCTGGAAAAACAGGTGGCGGCCGTCATTGCCGAACACCCGGAATACATCGAGTGGCTGGAGACGGGCGAGGAAGCCCTGCGCGCCGACTTCACGCCCGAAGGAGGTCGGGAGAATCCCTTCCTGCACATGGGCATGCACCTGGCCATCCGCGAGCAGGCGGCTACCAACCGGCCGCCGGGCTTTGCCGAGCTGCATCGCAGATTGTGTGAGCATTTCGGCGACGCCCACGAAGCCGAGCACGCCCTGCTGACACCGCTCGGCGAAACGCTGTGGGAGGCCCAGCACGCCGGGCGCGCCGCGGATGACCTGGAGTACCTGCGCAAGGTAGAGGCGCTGGTGGCGCGCACAATCTCGCGCAGCTGATCGGTGCCGCGCGCTATTTCTTCTTCGGCATGTACAGATCGGTGAGCGTGCCGTCGAAGGCTTCCGCGGCGAATGCTACGGTCTCGGACAGTGTTGGATGCGGGTGCACCGTCAGACTGATGTCGGTCGCATCCGCGCCCATCTCGATGGCCACCGCCACTTCGCTGATGAGATCACCGGCGTTGGGACCGACGATACCGCCGCCCAGGACACGGTGGGTCACCGGATCGAACAGCAGCTTGGTGAATCCATCGTCGCGCCCCAAAGACAAGGAACGGCCGCTGGCGGCCCAGGGGAACAGACCTTTTTCGAAGGCTATGCCCTTGGCCTTGGCTTCGGTTTCGGTAAGACCGGCCCAGGCCACCTCCGGATCAGTGTAGGCCACCGAAGGAATCACGCGCGCATCGAAGGCAGCTTTGTGCCCGGCGATGACTTCGGCAGCCACCTTGGCTTCGTGTGTGGCTTTGTGAGCCAGCATCGGCTGCCCGACGATGTCGCCGATGGCGAAGATATGCGGCACGTTGGTGCGCATCTGCTTGTCGACCGGGATGAAGCCGCGATCGCCGACCTTCACGCCCGCTTCTTCCGCGCCGATCAGCTTGCCATTGGGCGAGCGTCCCACGGCCACCAGCACCAGATCGTATAGTTGCGGCTCAGGGGCCTTCTCGCCCGCAAACGTGACACGGATGCCAGCCGGAGTAGCGTCCACGCCGGTGACCTTGACGCTTAGCAGGATTTGTTCGTAACGCGCGCGCAGTCGCTTCTCGAGCGGTTTGACCAGATCCGGGTCACAGCCCGGCATCAGCGTCGGCGTGAGTTCCACCACGCTGACCTTGCTGCCCAAGGCGTCGAATACGCAGGCCATTTCCAGACCGATGATGCCGCCGCCGACCACCAGCAGGCGGCCGCCGGCAGCCGGTAGCTCCAGCGCGCCGGTGGAATCGATGATGCGGGGATCATTGGGCCAGCCCGGCAGCTTCACGGCTTCGGAGCCGGCCGCGATGATGCAGTACTCGAAACGGATGCGTTCAGTGCCCTTGGGTCCGGTCACCGCGATGACCTGTGGGCCGACGAATTTGCCCGTGCCGGTGACGAGTTCGACCTTGCGCTGCTTGGCCAGCATGGAAAGACCACTGGTCAGCTTCTTCACCACGCCGCTCTTGAAGGCGCGCAGCTTGGCAAGATCCAATGTCGGCTTGCCGAAAGTGATGCCGTGCGCAGCCATCGCATCCGCTTCTTCGATGACCTTGGCAGCGTGCAGCAGCGTCTTGGAGGGGATGCAGCCGACGTTGAGGCACACGCCGCCCAGCGTATCCCAGCGCTCGATGAGCGTGACCTTCAGACCCAGGTCGGCGGCGCGAAATGCCGCGGTGTAACCACCGGGACCCGAGCCCAATACCACCACCTGGGTGCTGCGATCGACCTGCGCCTCCACGCGCTTGAGTGCCGAGACATCCGGAGCCGGCATGCGCACGGTATCGCCCGAAGCGTCGGCCGCGGCGGCCTTGGTCGGCGCTGCGGCCGGTGCGGCCGCAACGCCGGCCGCGCTTACCCGAGCGATGACTGCGCCCTTGCCGACCTTATCGCCGCGCTTGACCAGCAATTCGGTAATGGTGCCGGCCGTCGCGGACGGCACATCCATGGTGGCCTTGTCGGTCTCCAGGGTGATCAGCGGCGTCTCAACTTCGACGCTGTCGCCGACCTTGACCAGCACATCAACGATCGGCACCGCATCGAAGTTGCCGATATCAGGTACGACCAGATCGATGCTGCTCATTTAAGGCACCGCCTCGAGCAGGGCGCGCGGCTCCGCCAGCACCTGCGCAAGATAGGTTGTGAACTTGGCCGCCAGCGCGCCATCGATGACCCGATGATCATAGGACAGCGACAGCGGCAGCATCAGACGGGGCACGAAGGCGCCGTCCTTGAACACCGGCTTCATCATGGAGCGCGACACACCCAGGATCGCCACTTCCGGCGCATTGATGATGGGGGTGAAGGCCGTGCCGCCAATGCCGCCCAGGCTGGAAATCGTAAACGAGCCGCCTTGCATCTGCGTGACGTTCAGCGTGCCCGTTCGTGCCTTCTCCGACAGTTCGCCGAGCACGCGGGCAACTTCGTAGATGTCCTTGCGATCGGCGTCGTGGACGACCGGGACCATGAGTCCATTGGGCGTGTCCGCGGCGAAGCCCATGTGGATGTACTTCTTCAGGACCAGATTCTCGCCGTTTGCATCCAGCGAGGAGTTGACGGTCGGGAAGTGATGCAGCGCGCGCACGCAGGCACGGATGATGAAAGCGAGCGGCGTCAGCTTGATGCCCTGTTCGGTGGCCTTGGTCTTGAGCTTGCCGCGCAGCTCTTCCAGATCCGTGATATCCGCTTCATCGAACTGAGTGACATGCGGCAGATTCACCCAGCTGGCATGCAGCCGTGAGCCCGAGATCTTCTGGATACGGGTCAGCGGCCGGGTCTCGACCTTGCCGAAGGCCGCGAAATCGACCACCGGCACGCTGGGCAGGCCACGCCCACCCGTGGCGGCGGTCCTACCGCCTTGGGCCGCGCCACCGCCGCCGCTCAGCGCCTTCTTCACGAAACCCTTGATGTCATCCTCGGTGATCCGGGACTTGAAGCCCGTGCCGCTGACCTGTGCCAGATCCACGCCCAGCTCGCGCGCGAAGCGCCGCACCGACGGACTGGCATGAGCCGAAGAAAAGCCGCTGTCATTGACCGCAGCCAGACTCGCACCGGCGGCCGGTGCAGGGGCCGCTACAGGGGGCGGTGCGCTCGGCGCTGCGGGTGTGGCAGCCGCTTTGGTCGCAGCGGGCGCGGCCGCTGCAGGCGCCGCGGATGCGGTATCGGTTGCCGGTGGCGCAGGAGGTGCGCCAGCGGCGGCGCCCGCTGCATCAGCGACTTGCACGGTTGCCACCACGTCACCCGGCGATACCGTTCCACCCTTGGTGGCGACCACCTTCTCGATGGTGCCGGCCACGGTGGACGGCACGTCCATGGTCGCCTTCTCGGTCTCCAGGGTGACCAGCGGGCCATCGACTTCGATGGCATCGCCGGGCTTGACGAGGACGTCGATGACGGCCACGTCCTTGAAATTGCCCATGTCGGGCACTCGCACTTCTATGACGCGAGGCACTGGTGATTCTCTATGGCTTTGGTCTTTGGATGGTGATCAGGAGTTCAATGGATCGGCCTTCGCCGGATCGATGCCCAGCGCCGCGATGGCCTTGCCGACCGTCGCACGGTCGATCTTGCCTTCGTCGGCCAGCGCCTTGAGCGTCGCCACGACGATGAAATTGCGGTCCACCTCAAAATGCCGGCGCAGCGCCGCACGGCTGTCGGAGCGGCCATAGCCGTCGGTGCCCAGCGTAACGTAGCGCTGCTGCACCCACTGTCGGATCTGGTCAGGCACCGTGCGCATGTAGTCGGTCGCCGCGATGATCGGTCCGTCGATGCTTTGCAAGCAGGACTGCACGTATGGTATCTGCGCCTCAGCCTGCGGGTTGAGCAGGTTGTGACGTTCGCAATCCAGGGCCTGGCGACGCAATTCGCTGAAGCTGGTGACGGAATAGATGTCAGCCGGCACGCCGTAGTCCTTCTCGAGGATCTGCGCGGCCGCGATGCATTCACGCAGGATGGTTCCGGATCCGAACAGGGTCGCACGCACCTTGCCCTTGCCACCGGTCTGCAGCTGATACATGCCCTTGAGAATGCCCTCTTCCGTGCCCTTGGCAGAGCGGGTTGGGCGTAGTTCTCATTCATCACGGTGATGTAATAGAACACGCGCTGCTGTTCCACGAACATGCGACGCATGCCGTCGTGGATGATGACAGCCAGTTCGTAGGCGAAGGTGGGGTCGTAGCTCACGCAGTTGGGGACGGTGCTGGCATGCACCAGGCTGTGGCCGTCCTGGTGCTGCAGGCCCTCGCCGGCGAGGGTGGTGCGACCCGCCGTCGCGCCCATCAGGAAGCCGCGCGCCTGAATATCGCCCGCGGCCCACAGGAAGTCACCGACGCGCTGAAAGCCGAACATCGAGTAGTAGATGTAGAACGGCACCATGTTGACGCCGTGATTGGCATAGGCCGTGCCGGCCGCGATCCACGAGCAGGTGGACCCGGCTTCATTGATGCCCTCTTCGAGCATCTGACCTTTCTTGTCCTCGCGATAGGACATGAGCGTCTCGGCATCCTGCGGGGTGTAGAGCTGTCCCACCGAAGAATAGATGCCGATCTGGCGGAACAGTCCCTCCATACCGAAGGTGCGCGCCTCGTCCGGAACTATCGGCACGATGTTCTTGCCGATGGTCTTGTCCTTCAGCAATACCGTGAGAATGCGCACGAAGGCCATGGTGGTCGAGATCTCACGCTCACCCGTGCCTTCGAGCATGGCATCGAAAGCCGAGAGCGGCGGAACGGCCAGCGGCGGCGCCGCATTGCGTCGCGCCGGCAGGTAGCCGCCCAGATCCTTGCGCCGGCCGTGCAGGTATTTCGCTTCCTCGGATCCCTCGGGCAGCTTCAGGTATGGGAGCTTCTCGATCTCATCGTCCGCCACCGGCATGGCGAAACGATCGCGGAACACCCGCAGCCCCTCCACGTCCACCTTCTTCTGCTGATGCGCCACCATCTGGCCCTCGCCTGCCTTGCCCAGACCGAAGCCCTTGACGGTCTTCGCCAGAATGACGGTGGGCTGACCCTTGTGGTTGGAGGCGGCGTAATACGCGGCGAACACCTTTTTGGCGTCATGGCCACCACGCTTGAGGGCGTAGATGTCCGCGTCGCTCATGTTGGCAACCAGCTCGCGGGTCTCGGGGTACTTGCCGAAGAAGTTCTCGCGGGTGTAGGCGCCGCCCTTGGCCTTGTAGTTCTGGTACTCACCGTCGACGGTGTCTTCCATCACCTTCTGCAGCAGGCCCTTCTGGTCGCGGGCCAAGAGCGCATCCCAGCGCCCGCCCCACAGCACCTTGATCACATTCCAGCCCGCACCGAGGTAGGCGGCCTCGAGCTCCTGGATGATCTTACCGTTGCCGCGCACAGGGCCGTCGAGGCGCTGCAGGTTGCAGTTGATGACGAACACCAGGTTGTCGAGCTTCTCGCGCACCGGCATGGTGAGTGCGCCCATGGACTCCGGCTCGTCGGTCTCGCCGTCGCCGAGGAAGCACCACACCTTGCGATCCGTCGGCGGCACCAGGCCGCGGTTTTCCATGTAGCGCACGAAACGCGCCTGAAAGATCGCCATCATGGGTCCCAGGCCCATCGACACCGTGGGGAACTGCCAGAAATCGGGCATCAGCCATGGGTGCGGATACGAGGACAGACCCACACCGGGCCCCTGGGCTTCCTGGCGGAAGCGGTTCAGCTGGTCCTCGGAGAGTCGCCCTTCCATGAAAGCCCGCGCATAGATGCCGGGTGAGGAATGCCCCTGGATGAAGACCATGTCGCCGGGGTGCTGAGCGGAGGCCGCGCGCCAGAAATGATTGAAGCCCACCTCGTACAAGGTGGCCGAGGAGGCGTAGCTCGCCAGGTGACCGCCGAATTCGGAGGAGATTTTGTTGGCCTTGAGCACCATCGCCACCGAGTTCCAGCGCAGGTAGGCCTCGATGCGGCGCTCCAGCGCGCGATCACCGGGGTATTCCTTCTCCTGCGCCACCGGGATGGTGTTGACGTAGGCGGTATTGGGCTTGAAGGGCAGGTACGCACCCGAGCGGCGCGCATGGTCGATCAGACGGTCCAGCAGAAAGTGCGCACGTTCCGCACCATGCGTCTTGAGGACCGAGTCGATGGACTCCAGCCACTCCTGGGTTTCCGTAGGATCAAGATCTTGCAATTTGGGAAGTTCCGTCATGGCGGCTCTCAATGCTCCGCCGCCGCGCGGGCACGGGCGCGAACGGATGCTGTGCTAGGATGCGCAATTGGACTGCGCGTGAAATCGCGTTGAATCAAGCTGGGTAATGATCCGGATTTCACTGGCGACGGTCAAGCAAGCATGGCGGAACGGGCCTCTTTCCGGGACGCTGCCCACAATCTACGCAATCCGGTCATGACATCTCGTTCAACATCGCTGTTGCCCCTACAGACGTCCCCTAAAATCGAACGCCGGGGACGCCTCTCGGCAGGTCTCGCCGACAGCCTCGACGCCATACTAGTCATCATTCCCACGGATGCTTCCCCGACGGTGTTTTCAGCACTGCCGCACGCGCCGATCTGGGGCCAGATGTACGCCCGCAGGGCTCCTGCGGGGCGCCGGGCCGCTGGCCAGAAGGCCGGTCCGACGCCCGGCGGCATCCGCAGCATCAACCTCAGCAACGCGTCGCAGACCCGACTGATATTGGGAGTGATGCCGCGCAATGCAAGCGCCTTCGAAGTCCTGGCTCTCGCGGGCCGCATGGCACGGGATCTGGGCAGCTGCACACGCGGCTCGATCGCCCTCGCCGCGCCTGACGAGGAGCAGGGGGTCCAGGAGCGGGCGCTGGAGGCCCTGCTCAGCGCCACCCTTGCCTGCGCCTTTGACATGCCGAGCTTTCGCACCGCGCGCAAGACCGCGGCGCGGCTGCAACGGGTCGTCGTGGTGGGTGGCGCGCTGGACCTGGTGCGCATACAGAGCGCCGCTCGCGCCAACGACCTGGTGCGCTGGCTGACGGCCCTGCCGCCCAACAAGCTCGATGCCAGCAGCTATCAGCGGGTGCTGCGCGAACTGGCACGCCGGCATGGCTTGAAATTCCGCTGGTTGTCCGAGGCGGCCCTGAAGCGCCTGGGCGCAGGTGCCTTTGTCGCAGTCTCGCAGGGCAACTCGCGGCGCACCGCAGGCATTGCACACCTGAGTTATCGGCCGCCCCGCCACCGCGGCCGGGTCGATGTGGCACTGGTGGGCAAGGGCGTGCTGTTCGATACCGGTGGCACGAATCTCAAACAGCATCGCGGCATGCTCGACATGCACACCGACATGAATGGCAGCGCCGTGGCGCTGGCCACCTTGTGTACCCTCGCGGAAGTTCGCTCACCGCTGGCCGTGGATGCGTGGCTCGCCATCACCGAGAATCGCACCGGGCCTGAGGCCTATGTGCCACAGGATGTCGTGAGCGCGGTCAACGGCATCAGCATCCAGGTCATCCACACCGACGCCGAGGGGCGCATGGTGCTCGCGGACACGTTGGCGCTGGCGGGCCGCACCAAGCCCGCTCTGATCATGGACTTCGCGACGCTCACGGGTGCCTGTGTGGTGGCGCTGGGTGAGCGCATGAGCGGCATCTTCGTGCAGCCGCCGGCACTGGCCGCGACGGCGCTGGCGGCTGGCGAGGCAAGCGGCGAGCGGGTGTGGAATTTCCCGCTGGAAAGTGACTACGACAGTGAGCTGGAAAGTCGCATCGCCGATGTCATGCAGTGCACGGCGGATGGCAAGGCGGACCACATCCTGGCGGCACGCTTCCTGTCGCGCTTCGTACCCGAGGGCACGGCCTGGATCCACATGGATCTGTCCGCGGCCGTGCGCAGCGGCGGCCTCGCCCACATCAACACCGACATCACAGGTTTCGGGGTGCGTTACACGCTGGAACTGCTGCGCGGCGGGAAAGTGCCACAGCCCGGGAAGCCGCAGCGATGACCACGCTGAGTCTGCGACGGCCGGATGACTGGCACCTGCATCTGCGCGATGGAGCGCAGATGGCGGCGGTACTGCCCTTCAGCGCGGCGCGCTTCGGGCGCGCCATCATCATGCCCAATCTGAAGCCGCCGATGACGACCACGCAGCTGGCGCTGGCCTACCGCGAGCGGATCCTGGCCGCCCTGCCGTCCGGATCTGGCTTTCAGCCGTTGATGACGCTGTACCTGACCGATAACACGGCTCCGGAGGAAGTCGCGCGCGCGCGCGCCAGCGGCCACATCGCCGGCTTCAAGCTCTATCCGGCCGGCGCCACTACCAACTCGGAATCCGGCGTGACGGACCTGCGCAATATCCGCCGGGTGCTGGAACAGTTGAGCGAGCATGGCATGGTGCTTCAGGTGCACGGGGAAGTCACCGCCGCGCAGGTGGATGTCTTCGACCGCGAAGCACGCTTCATCGATGAGGTGCTGCTGCCGCTGTGCGTACGCCACCCCGGCCTGCGGATCGTGTTCGAACACATCACGACACGTCGGGCCGTGGAGTTCGTACGTACGGCGCGCGCCGGTGTTGCCGCCACCATCACCCCGCAGCATCTGCTGCTGAACCGCAACGCCCTGTTCGCCGGGGGCATCCGCCCGCACCTGTACTGCCTGCCGGTGCTCAAGACCGAAGATGACCGCGAGGCGCTCATTGAAGCCGCCACCAGTGGCGATCCGCGTTTTTTCCTGGGCACCGACAGCGCCCCGCATGCGCGTCATACCAAGGAGACCGCGTGCGGCTGCGCCGGAATCTTCACGGCCCACGCGGCCATCGAGCTGTACGCGGAAGTCTTCGAAAGCGTGGACCGGCTGCCGCTGCTGGCAGGCTTCGCGTCGGAATTCGGGGCGGATTTTTATGGCCTGCCGCGCAACCCGGATTTCATCACCCTGGTGGCGGAGCCGTGGAAAGTTCCCGACAGTTTCGCTTTCGGCGGTGACACCCTGGTGCCACTGCGGGCGGGAGAGATGGTCGGTTGGCGCCTGCTCGAGAGCGCCCCACGGTGAGTGAGGGCGAAGAAGTCACGAGAACCGCGGCCGCGGCCCTCATGAGCCGCCGCTTCCGTGGCTTTCTCCCGGTCGTGATTGACGTGGAGACCGGCGGGTTCAATTCCCGCACCGATGCCCTCTTGGAAATTGCCGCCGTGTTCATCGACATGGATGCCAGCGGCACGCTGGCTCGCGGCCCCACCCACAGCTTTCATGTCCAGCCGTTCCCGGGGGCGAGACTGGACCCGGCGTCACTGAGCGTGACCGGCATCGATCCCTATCACCCGCTACGCCCCGCGCTGCCGGAGCGCGAGGCCGTCCAGCGCATCTTCAGGGAAGTGCGCCACCAGCTGAAAATCTACGACTGTCGCCGGGCAATTCTGGTGGGCCACAATGCCGGGTTTGATCTGGCCTTTTTGAATGCGGCGCTGGAACGCACCGACATCAAGCGCAACCCCTTCCATCCCTTTTCCTGCTTCGACACCGCGACGCTGGCCGGAGCCGCCCTGGGCCAGACCGTGCTCGCCAAGGCGGTCGCCGTCGCCGGTATCCAATGGGATGCGAGCTCTGCGCACTCGGCGTCCTACGACGCCGAGCGCACCGCGGATGTGTTCTGTTTTGTCTGCAATCACATGCAGACGACGTACGCGGCGGCCCAGGACCGGGCCGCGCAGCTGGGATGGTTCGAGCCCGCGGCGGGTGAAGCGGGCGTGAGCGAGGCGTAGCGGCCGCTCTCAGGCAGCGACGGCGCCGCTGTCCTGCAGCAGTTTCTTCAGTTCGCCGCTGTGGTACATCTCCAGCGCGATGTCGCAGCCGCCCACCAGTTCCCCCTTCACGTACAGCTGCGGGTAGGTGGGCCAGTTCGAGTACTGCTTGAGCGCCTCACGCAGCTCCGGCTCCTCGAATATGTTCACATGCTTGAACTGCGCACCCACGGCGTTCAGGGCCGCCACGGTCTGTGCGGAAAAGCCACACTGCGGAAAATCCGGCGTGCCCTTCATGAACAGCACCACCGGCGCCGAATTTAGCTCGGCCTTGATCTTTTCCACGACATCCATAATGCAATCCTTTAAATGACGGCCAAGGGCCGCTGCAGAGGGTATTGGCCAATTATGGGGGCTGAGGGAGCATTGTTCAAACCGCTTCGGAGCACGACCTATGAGGAAACCTCCATGTAGGGGTGCGGCCGCCGCCACAGTTTTCGCAGCGAATGCACTGCCAGGCCCACCAGCAACGTCAGGCCCACGGCAATGATCACCACGCCTGCCCAGCGAATCATGGCGGGCGCACCGCGCCAACTCTCCGGTGTGGCAGTCCAAAAAATCACCAACCAGGTCCACGCCTGAGAGAACATGATCATGGCTCCGGCCCACGCATTGGGCGCGCGCTGCTTGGTGAGCCGGTTGGCCAAGGCGGGCAGTGTGAGCAGCAGAACCAACAGAAATTCCACACCGATCTTCGCGTAGATGGCCACCGGCAGATGCTCGAGTGCGACCAGCCCCAGCGCCAGGACCAGCAACACCAGCAGGGCAACCGTGGGCATGCTCAGGGCAACCAGACACAGGCGTCGCCACTGCTGGCGCCCGCTGCCCTGGCCGGGCAGCAGCGCCAATTCGGTCAATGTTCCGCTCTGTGAGGTAACCAAGGTCACAGCACGAACCAATGGCCATACCCAGCACAACCCGATTGCGATGACGAAGCTCATGAACTCCGCGACATGCAACAGGATGACGTAGCCCCGCGGATTGAGCGCACTCTTGAAGAACAAGACCAGCAGCGGTGCGCCCGCGAGCAGCATGCACAGTGACGCCAATTCGATCACGCGCTGCCACCAGGGCTGCGGCGCATAGGGGGCGCCGAGGGCTACGCGCACCGCGCGCCAGGGCTGCGGGCGTTGCGCCGGTACCGGGGAGAGCACGTTCGCGGCGGTCAGCGGCGCGTGCGGCGCCTTGCGCGCTCGAGTGCCCGAACGCCACAAGGGCGGCCCCGCCGTACCCACGACCGATCCGATTGCCATGAAGGACACATCCCACACATCTCCGCCCAGCGCCCACACGGCGGCACACGGGATCACGAAAACCATTGCGAGAACGAAAATCAGTGAAGCGGTCAGCAGTGGGCGCAACTGCGGCAGCCGCAGCTCCTCCAAGTCCTGACGTAGTGCCAACAAGAAGGAAACGAGCAACCAGGCGTACGCCACATCGACGCCAACGAGGACCGCAGCGGCGGTCTCGCCGTGATGAGGCACCTGCTGTACCACCCAGTAGATCTGGGCGGCCGCACACCAGGTGCACACCGTCAGCAACAGCGCCACCAGCAGAATGGGTTTTCCGGAGATTGCAGCGGCGATGCGCCGTACCCAAGGCGTCATTTTCGAAACCACGGGGCACCGGGATGATCGGTCACTTCGATGAACAGATCCTCGAGACTCATCGCCTCCAGGGTGCCGCCGCTTGTCGTCGCTGCACCTGGCCAGGCCCCGATGTCTTTGCGAGTGAGGACGATCGACATCCCACCGTCGGGCCGGCGGCGGCGTGCAAGCTCGCCCGGAAGGCGCCCACTCAAGGCAGCGGCAGCCTCGCGCGACAGACTCAAACGCGCGTGCGTCTCCTTCAAGTCGTCCATCGGCGTGTCGAGCAACAGCTTCCCTTCGTGCAAAAAGCAGACGTGGGAGGCGACCCGCTCCAGGTCCGACACGATATGGGTGGAGAACAGCACCGTGGTACCGGCCTCCCCGGCTCGCAGGGCGATCTCCCGCAGGAAGTCACGGCGCGCGACCGGATCCAGGGCCGACGCCGGCTCATCGAGGACCAGCAACTCGGGGCAGGCAGCGAGTACGCGAATCAATGCAACCCGCTGCCGCTGCCCCGGGGACAACTTCGCCAGGCGCTGCGATGGCGGAATCTCCCAGCGCATCAGGGAATTCCACATGTAGTCGTGGTCCCAGTTCGGATAGAAGCTGCCAACGAACTGCAACATGGCTTGCACCGTCATCCAGCTCAGCGACTGCGGCTCCTGCGGCACGTACCCCAGCCGGGTTTTCGCGGCGTCGGTCAGATACGCGGCAGGCTCCCCAAGGACCATGGCCGAGCCGGACTCCGGCATCAGCAGGCCTACCAGGATGCGCATGAGAGTGGTCTTGCCGGCACCATTGCGCCCGATGAGCCCCAGCACGGCACCCTTGGGGATCGAGAAGGACACATCATCCAGGACCTTGAGGCCACCGAATGCGCCACCGAAGCGCTTGTGGATGTTGCGGCAGATCACCGGTGATTCTTGAGAAGCAGTGGTCTCGGATGCACTCACGGCGTTCATCATTCTGTCTCCAAAAGCACTCGCAGTTTCTCGACGATCGACTCGGCGGGTAGTCCGAGTTCACGGGCTTGTCGCGACAGTTCTTCGAGCAGTGGCTGCAGTTGCTGCAGACGCCGATCCGCTGACTGCGTCCGTCCGCGAGCCGGCGCCACCACCATGCCCTTGCCGCGGCGTCGCTCCAGGAGGCCTTCGAGTTCCAGCTGACCGTAGGCACGGGACACGGTCATGGGATTGATTGCGTGCGTGCCGGCGACGTCCCGCACCGAGGGTATTTCGTCACCCGCAGACAGCCGGCCGCTGGCGATCAGGCGCCGTAGTTGCTGCGCAATCTGGCGATAGATTGGCTCGGCGGATCCGGGCTGAATGACTAGCTCGTCTGACTCCATGTGTATCGAGACACTAATACAGTTGGAGCAGCATTGCAACAGCCCACGATGACGACCCCCTACGGGGCCGGGGATGGACTCATCGGGCCTCGGCTGCAGCGGTTGAGGTAGACTTCGGCGAAATATGACCGTCCGGGGGCACCATGTCTAAGTGGATTGCAGCGCGCCCTTTGCTTGCGGCACTGGCCGCCGTTTCCGTGGCGATTGGCCAGACGCCTGTTCCAGCGCCGACCACCAACCCCGTCGAATTCACCCATGTGAAGATTTCCGTTGATGTAAATGCTGACGGTACCTATACGCAAACCGTGGACCAGCTGATCCTCATCAAGTCGCAGCAGGGTGTGCAGGCAGCAACTACGGCGTTGGTTCAGTACAGTGAGAGCCTGCAGGACGGAGACTTGCTCGAGGTTTACACCCTCAAACCCGACGGCAAGCGCATTGATGCGCCGCTTGCTCAGGTTGCCACCCGCTCGCTACCCATGGCGGTCTCCGCCCCGATGTTTGATGACTTCAAGATCAAGGCTCTGCCCTACCAAAATGTTGCGGTAGGGGATGAAGTCGGTGCGATCACGCGCATCCATCAGAAGAAGCCGCTGATACCAGGCCAATTCTCCTTTGTTGAGGTATTCGGGCAGACGCAGGTGGTGCGCGACTTGCAATTGGTCGTAACTGCGCCACTAACCGGCATCCACCTGCAAACCGACGTGACAGGACTGGACAATCCCCCGCCGACCGTCGCGAATGGCAAATCGACATGGCAGTGGACGTTCAGGAATGAGATCCCCAAGCCGCCGGAGCCAGGAGGCGTGGAGGATTTCGATGTTGCTCCCCACGTGGTGATCACGTCATTCAAGGACTACGCCGCACTCGCGAAGGCCTATGAAGACGGCGCGAGCGCGAAGGCACTGGTGACGCCGCAGGTCCAGGAACTGGCGGACCGCCTGACCAAGGGCACGACCGACCGACGCGAGCAGGCGCGGATTCTCTATGAGTGGGTTTCGGCGAACATCAAATACATTGCGATCAATCTGGGCGTCGGCGCCGTCGTGCCGCACGCAGCCAATGAGGTGCTCGCCAATCTCTACGGCGACTGCAAGGACCATGTCGTACTGCTGCAAGCATTGCTGAAGGCCAAAGGCATCGAAAGTACGGCAGTGCTGATCCGCGCCGGAGACAGTTTCAAGCTTGCGCCGCTGGCGACAGTGCAGCAATTCAATCATGCCATCACTTACGTACCCGAGATGAATCTCTATCTCGATTCGACCGCACGCTATTCGCCATTTGGTGTCCTGCCGTTTGCGGATGCCGACAAAACCGTACTGCTGACGGCCAAGGGCAAGCTGGACCACACACCGTGGTCGGCAACGAGCACGGTATTCAAGACCGTCACGAAGCTGCAGGTGCTGGACGACGGTAGCGCGGATGCGGAAAGCCGCGTCACCACTTCAGGACCGCTTGCCGTGTCGATGCGTGGCAATATTGCCAATGTCCCCGGCAATCAGGAGCAGAACTTTCTGCGCCAGATCGTGGGCGACAGCGGTGGCGGCTCCCTGGACCGTGGGTTACCCGACAAACTGGTGGATCCGTACGAATTTGGCATGCACTTCAAGTTGTCGAACTATCTGCAGATGCCGGGGCCCGGTGCCATCCCCTTCACGCCTGGGCCGCGCCTCTTTGGGCGCTTGCCCAGCATCGCGGAAGTGGAACTGCGGCCACACCAGCGCGACTTCATTTGCCCATCGGGACAGTATGTCGAGGAGTACCAGTTGCAGCTGCCCGCCTCGATCAAGGTCTCCTCGGTTCCCAAGCCGCAGGACCTGACCGTGGGAAATCTCAAGCTGCAAACCAGATATAAGCTCGACGGAGAGCATGGCATCAAGGCGACACGCACCGTGGATGTCGTCGAACCGCACCGCTTCTGCACCGCGGAGCGCGCTACTCAACTGCACGCTGAATTCGTGAAAATGAACGGCCTCCTGGGCGCCCAGGCGCTGTACCAGTAGAGCGGCTGCCGCTACTTCGCGGCCGCCACCGGTATCGTCAGCGCGATGTGGTCCACGTTGCCGACCGCCCGCGTGATGTGGCCTTTGCCGGTCAGGTCATCCATGAGGACGATGCTCCCAAGTCCAAAGCGCCGCACCTCGCCGTCGCTGGCCGTTACCTCGGACATACCCTGCACTGCGATCAGATACATGCGCCTGGGGGCTCGGTGCCAGTCCTCAACCGCGGCGCGCTTCAGGTACAGGAAAGTCGCTCCGGTTGCCCCGCGCAATGGCAGCGCGACCAGGGCTTCAGGGTCCGGGTTGGTGCGCGAGGTCGTACCGGCGGTGGGATTCTCGGGTGTCGCCGCCTCGAAGCTCAGCTTCTCGTCGCGGAAGTGCGAAACGCCATTGGCATCGGCCCATAGGTGGGTGAAGGACAGGACGCGCGTCGCGGCAGCGGCCGGATGTGCCTCGTCGGCCTGCGGCAGCGGACCCATTGCACCCAGTAATACGGCGGTCGTGACCAGCCGCAGGAGAGAAGTCTTCATGCATCACCTTCCATTCACGGGGGGATGCAACCTAGCCTACCTGAAGCACAAGCCCGCCGCCGCCGGAGACAGGACCGCGAGCTGGACTCGAATAGTCAGTGCTCACGCTGCCGCAAGGCCTCCGTCGCTAATTTCACCGCAGCTGCCATGGCATCCGCTGCCGGCACCTTCACATCCGGGGCAATTCCGACGCCCTCCCAGTCGGTGTTGGTGACCGGATCGAATGGCCGCCCGAACGGGACGCGGATGGAGAATCGATCGTCAATTACCTCAGTCTCGGTCGTATGAGCTCCCCCGGCGCTGACCTCACCGACGACCGTCGCACGTTTCGACCTTTGCAGCTGGAACGTAAACCATTCGCCCATCGAAAATGTCGCGTGCGAGATCAACACGTAGACCGGAATCGAGGCGAGCCGCGTTCCAGGCACATTAGCGCTGGTCCAACCGTGTTCCGTCTGACCAGTCCTGCGGTCGTAATAGTCAGACAAACGTGTCGGGGTGTCGAAGAGATAGCTCAACAGCAAACCACCCGCCCCTCCACCACCGCCGCCGTTGTCCCGCATGTCGAAAATGAGCGCATCAACATGCGCGAGAAACGCCATCGCGCCTATAGCCTGCTGCACACACTCGTCGGAATTGACGAAGCCATCGATCTTCAGATAGCCGATATTCTTTGGCAGCCGCTCCGCCTTCACAAAGTGACAATCGATCGGTTCGGGCTGCGGATGTCCGACAACCGCTTGTGGCAAGGGCGGCAGCTCAAAAGGTCTGAAGTTCACCCGAAGGTGCTTGTCGTGGCTGATTCCCTGCAAATCAGCCGTCAGCAACTTCGCGAGAGTTTCGCCATCCTTCCCCCTATACGCGCCTTCCTTCTCGCGCTTGGCCAGCTGTTGCGCCATCTTCTTACCGACATCGGGGAACACGTAAAGATCGGTCATCTTGGCAATCGACGTATCGACAACCTTCCTGCGCGTCGCATCGTCGACCCGGAAGCCAATGAAGGTCGCGCCCGCGGGAAAGAAAAACGTTCCCAGTTCCGTGATCTGTGTGGGATTCGTCGCACTGACCGTGACCCTGCCGATCTCCTCACCTGGGGTCGCCCTCGCCTTCAGGAGAAAGACGACGTCGGTTGGATCACTGCTGAATATGGCAAGCAGATCATAGCCGCCAGTCTGCGCGCGCCACGTCATGTGAGCGTCAAGATTGAGCCACGAGGCCCGCGACCTTACGAAACCCTCAATACCCGCGCGGTCGCCATTGTTGAATACAGTGAGCCACGAGTCGAGCGCATGTCCCGCGGGCGTATCCGGGATGGGCGGTGCCGCGCCAGCGGCAACCGCCAGGGTCGGAAGTACACTAAGCAGCGCTCCAAGAAACCAGCGGGTGGCCATTGAGCCTTCATCGGTTGCGTTTGAGTCAGTCTATCCCTATGGGCGGACCTCAGCTATAACGTGTGCAGGGGGGGGTACCACGAATGGAACTGGGCCTGAAAGGAAGATCTGCGCTCATCACTGGCGCCAGCAAAGGCATCGGGCGGGCGATTGCATTGGGTCTGGCGGAAGAGGGAGTGCACCTTGCATTGCTGGCACGCACCGAGAGTGCGCTGCAGGCCGCGGCCGACGAAATACGCGACGCCACCGGCGTCACTGTACTGGCGCTGCCGACGGATATTCGGGACGCCGCCGCCGTGGTGGCCGCCGTTGCGCGAGCCCGCGCGCAGCTTGGACCCCTGCATATTCTCGTCAACAACGCCGGTGGCCCTATCAAACGGCCCGAGCGCCAGATTCAATGGCCGGATGCGGACTGGCGCGACGACATCGACACCAAGTCGCTCGGCATGCTGCGCGTGACCCAAGCGATGATTCCGCACATGCCCGCGGACGGCACCGGGCGCATCATCAATATCAGCGGCATCGCCGGCTCGAGCGTGCTCACCTCCGCGTTGACTCATGGCATGAACAACGCGGCCATGAACCACGCCACCTCCTATCTGGCCGCGGATCTTGCGGCCGCACGCATCACCGTCAACTCGGTGATTCCCGGACTCATTGCCACCGAATGGCGCGAGCACTGGGCGGAGAATGCCGGTCGTCAGCGCCAGCTGTCGAAACAGCAGTTCCTCGATGCGACTTGTCGCGACTGGGGAATCGTTGCGGGCCGCTGGGGGACCATGCGCGAGGTTGCCGATGCGGCCGTGTTCATCGCATCCGATCGGGCTGCCTACATCAACGGCGCGAAACTCACGGTGGATGGCGGATATGCCATCAATGTTCGCGGCTGAAGTATTCGCGGAGCAGGTCTATGACAATAAGAGCTACGATACTCATGACGGCTCTGCTGGTGCCGCTCGCGGCGGTCGCCGAGGAATGGAAGGCGTACACCTACCCCGAACCAGGGTTCAGCATCGAGTTTCCCGGCGTACCAGTCGTACAGTCGAGCAGAATCAAGAATTCACTCGGCCTGTCACTGCCAATGACGCGTTACGAGCTGCGGCAGGGTCGAATCCTCTACACACTAACCGTTGTAAATTATTCGCTCACCAATGCCGATGCACTTACCACCATCGTCGAGACCGAAAGGGCCCTGAGTGCATCGGGCAAAGTGGCCGAATCGCGCGGCGCGCGCATCAAGCGGGTCTTCGGACGCCAGTTGACCCTCGACGGAGGTGACGGCAGCCGCTCGGCGATCGCCATATTTTTCGTCAACAGGCATCTTTATACGATGGTCGCCCAGGTACTCCCGCCACACCCCGTTGGATTGCCGGACGATGCGATCCGTTTCGAGCAATCGCTGCAGTTCCCCGACGATAGCGGTAGCTGGTTCAGTGGCATCGGCGGACTGTTCGGTGGCGGGGGCAGCCGAGGTGGCGCGGACAGTGGCAGTGGCAATCGCGAGACTCGCCCCAGGCCGGCCGCGAGTCTACCTTCCGATGCTACCTGCGCCGGGAAATCGGCTGGTGACGCGGTTCAGCTTGAGACCCCCGGCGGGCCGGTGCCCGCAATCTGCACCCTGGTGGCCCGTCCACTTGGGTCGCCCGCCGCCACACATTAGCGTGGGACGGCTGCTAGGGCGCCATTTGCGGCACGAAGCTGCCGGACCTGGAGGTGCGCAGCAGGCTTGCGAACACCAGAACATGGGTGCACAACGCAAGTGGGACGACGATGGTCGGGATGAACCAGGCGGCGCCGAGTGAAGCCGGATCAATGCCCACGCCAATTGTGCCCTGATAGAACGCGAATAGCAGGTCGGCGGTACCCCAGAGGTTGAAGGCCCAGATCGCGATGCGTGAATAGCGTCCTGACCCGGCCACCAAGGCCACCCAGGCAAGTCCCAATGCAATGAGGTCGCCGTAGGCGGCGGGCGCCGCGAACGCCCTTTGAAGATTGGCGCCGGCGACTCCCGGTACGGTGAAGGCCAATCCAATGTACCGGAACAGGTGCAGGTGCAGAATCGGCCGAACCGCTGCCTGCAGGGGCCGCTCGCGCATGCCTGGCCAAATATAGTTGCGACTCACCGCTCCCCAGGCGAGCAGACCCAGGGCAACGCTGGCCGCGAAAGGAATCAGCGTAGCGAGGTTTCTGACGGGCTCCATTTCACCCTCCCAACACTTGCATATCGCAAGTACGCACTTGCATTATGCAAGTTACACGGCTAGAGTCAAGTGATGAAGAGTAAAAAACGGCTACCGGGTCAGGGCGAGAAGCGCCGGTCGATATGCCCTATCGCTTGCACCCTGGACATCATTGGCGACAAGTGGACGCTGCTGGTCGTCCGCGACCTGATGAGCGGTAAGTCGCACTTCAAGGAATTCCTGACATCTCCGGAAAGCATCGCAACCAACATCCTTGCTGATCGTCTCACGCGTCTGGTCTCGAATGGCCTGGTCGAACGCTATCCGTCGAACGGCATCGCCGGGAAAGATGCGTATCGATTGACGGAGAAAGGACACTCGCTCCGCAGCCTGATGGGCCAGATCAAGGCCTGGGGACTGGCTCACATTGAGGGAACCGAGGTAAGAGTGCGGGTGATCGCCCAGGAAGCTGAAGTCCGTCAGCCGAGGCCGTAGCAGATAAACTGTCTCACTCGCTGTTCTGCAACGTCGTACCACACGGTCAACTGGGCACAAAGACCGCCAGTCATGTGAGGTTGTCGGTCGAAAGGGACGATATGCACCCCGCGCGGGTAGCGGTTCGCGTCCATGGACAAAAAGACGCCGAATATCACCTTGCGACCATCCGTGGTCACGCCCGTATAGTACCGGCCGTAAGTGTCGAGTGCAGTTGCCTGCCAGTTGAAAAGTTTTGGCGGCGCCATCTGCCTGAGGGTCTGCTCGATGTGCTCAACAGTCATCGCATCTGGAACCCAATACCCATCGCTTTGAGAGGACGCCGGCGCTGATACCGCCAACAGCACCCCTAGGGCGAACATCACTCGGGAAATTGGCACGGAATCCTCCCCGGAGCTCGCGTGGCCCGAGGTTCACGAATCTCCGCTTTGATCGCATACGCCACTGGGCGCCTCAACCGGTCGGAATTGAGTCCAGGTCTCGCGGTGGTACGGCGAAGCGCAGCGCCCATCGCACCACCAGCGTGGTGATCGCCAGAATGAGCGGGCCGGCGATGAGCGAAAACGGAATCAGCGATGACCCGAGAACCTCATGGGCGTGCGCCCGACCCTGCTCGGCGGCGCTCAGTACACCCA
>DASZCK010000260.1:0-1733 GCA_035943195.1 Steroidobacteraceae bacterium | reverse complement strand
CGGATGCCGTTGCAGCGACAGTCCAATGAGATGAGGCATGACCAGGCCGCCTGCGCTGCCACAGATATTGATGGCAACTGCCGCGACGGCCAGGGTGCGACGGGTCAGGATCGCGGTGGGCAGTGCCCAGAAGGCGCCCTGGGCCGCGCCCAGACCCAGTCCCAAGAGCACCAGTGCGCCAAGCGCCGCGGCGCCTGAGGTCTGCCATGCCAGGAGGGTAGCGCCAGCCGCGAAGAGTGCCGGGACGCCGACATGGTGGTAGCGCTCGCCACTGCGATCCGAGTGCATCGAATTGATGTACATGCCCAGTGCCGCGCCCACCCATGGCAGCGCATTCACGAAGCCGATCTGTACGGTGTCGAGGTGGCTCAGGGCACGAATCACCTGGGGCAGCCAGAAGATGACCCCGTATGAACCACTCAGCAGGCAGAACCATAGTGCTGCGGCAATCCATACCCGCGACGATGCGAGCACGCGCCAGTCATTGCCCGGCGCTTCGCACAGGTCGGCCGCCGCGTCGAGGCCGAGCTGGCGGGTCTGATCCGCATTGAGCGATCGTGCTGCCCGTGGGGTGTCGGGGAAGTAGAAACGCGCAACGACGCCGACGATCAGCGTCGGAAGAGCCTCGGCAATCAACAGCCACCGCCACGGCGCCATTCCCCCAGGACTCCTGCTCATCAGCCAGGCCGACAGCGGGCTGCCCAATGCGACGGACAGCGGAATGGCGATCATCGGAACACCGAAGGTCGCTGCCCGCTGCCGCACGGTGGTGAACTGGCTCAGATACAGCACCACCCCGGGGGCGAGCCCCGCCTCAGCGATCCCCACGACAATGCGCAACAGATAGAACTCGGGGGCCGTGTGCACCCAGGCGAGTGCGCCTGCGGACAGGCCCCAAAGGATGGCACAGGCGCTGAGCCAGCGGCGCATACCCCAGCTCTGCAGCAACAGCACGCTCGGATACTGACCGGCAAGAAAACCGACGAACAGCACTCCGGATCCAAAGCCGTACTGCGATGGGGACAGTCCGAGTGCGCCGTTCATGCCCAGCGCGGCGAAGCTGATGTTGACCCGATCCAGCGAGCTCAGCAGCAGGAACAGCGTGATCGGGGCGACGAGGCGCCAGCGAACCTGCTGACCCAAGTTTGAGCCTTGGGACGCCAAGGGAACTAGGGCCGCTCGCCCGGCAAGCGCACCGTGACGCGCCCGTTGATCACCGGATTGCGATCATCGGGACCGCCGCAAAGCTCCGGATCATCGGGCCATTCGCTTGAGTCCTGGCGCACATACTGGCGCGTGAACTGCCACGGCTGGGTGAACTTCACCGGATCGTTGATCGTGACCTGATTCTCGAGCGTATCCGGGGAGATCTTGCGGATCCGTTCGATGACGCTTGCCTTGTGGGAGAGCATCAGCGGGGTCGTGTCCAGCCACATGTCATCGCGCATGTCGACAGTCTCGATGACCAGAGTGTCCCGCTCCCAATGTCCGCGCGACCGTCCCATCATCAAGGGCCAACGGGCATCCGCCGGAGGCCATCCACGTCCATCGGTGAAGACATGACGCACGGCCTTGTCGATGAGTATCCAGGTCTCATGCGGCGTCACGATGAACTCATACTGGAAGGGCGTGGCAATGAGCCGCGGCATTCCCGCAAAACAATGCAGGGTATTGGTGTCGGTGAGTGCATCGGTTGACTTCGGGTCACCCTGATGCTCGGCGCGCACCAGGTC
>DASZCK010000259.1:0-19493 GCA_035943195.1 Steroidobacteraceae bacterium | reverse complement strand
GCGGTGCTGTTGTCGCTACTGTCGATGGGCGAGGGCGCGCAGTTCTGGGAGACTGGGCAGGCACGTCAGGATCGGGCGGTCGTGCTCAGCCACGGCGCGCTCAGTCCCTTTGCAAGTCGCTTGACGCACGGTGACATCGCCACGCTGTCGCAGGAGCCTGGAGTGAAGAAAGACGCGGATGGAACGGCCCTGGTGACCGCCGGCAGCATGGTTGCGGTCGATGTGGTCACCAAGGCGAACGAACGTGGGACGCTCTACATGCTGGGCATGACCAATCGGCGTGTATACCCGGAAATTCATATGTTGGGCGGCCATTGGCCTCGATCCGGGCTGCACGAGCTGGCGGTGAGCAGGGTGGCGCAGAGGCTCGACCAGGGAGTCGAGATCGGTGACCAGGTGCGCATTCGCGGTTCGGATTGGACCGTGGTCGGTGTGTTCGAGGATGCCAAGGGGGTGTACGAGCAGGTCCTGTTCGGCGATGGTGAAACCGTCCTCGCCGCCTTCGGTCGCGACGCCTATCAGCAGTTCGTGGTAATGCTCAATTCGCCGGCAGACTTCCCCCACTTCAAGCAGGCGGTGCTCGCTGATCCTTCGCTGAAGGTGGACGTCTACACCGAGGTCGCCAATCGCGAATCGTCATTCAGGGGACTACGCGGCCTGCTCGACTTCGTGAGCTATTTCATCGGCACGCTGATGGCGATGGGCGCCATCTGCGCCGCTCTCTCAAGCCTGTACGCGTCCGTGGATGCGCGTGGGCGGGAGATCGCGACGCTGCGGGCACTCGGCTTCGGTGCGACGCCCGTCTTTGCTTCGGTCCTCATCGAGGGAATGCTGCTGGCGCTTGCGGCGGCGCTGGTCGGGGCCACCCTGGCCTGGCTGGTCTTCAACGGCAAAGTCATCAGCACCCAAGGACTTACCTTTCCGCTGGCGGTGAGCCCGCATGTGGCCGTCATCTGCGTGATCTGGGCACTCGCCATTGGGCTCGTCGGCGGGCTGCTGCCGGCTCTGCGGGCGGCGCGCGTCCCCGTGGCCTTTGCCATGCGCGAGACCTAGGATCTGGCCGCTGCTACTGCCCGTTCGGGTTCATCAACACACCGATAAACAGTAAAGCGCCTGTCTTACCGTCTTCGATGGCATAGAAGAAGGGATGGTCCATGGTCATGGTGTCGTTCTGCGACACGATGGCGGTCATCCCGACACCGGTTGCCGCCGCGGCGACGGTTCCGCTCTCATTGACCTCCACGACGGTCTTGTGCACCACGACATTTACCCAGAAACCTGGGGCCAGAGCCGAGAAGTCCGCCATTGGCATGAATGTCGCGCCCATGCCCATTGCCTGCAGGGCATCCGTCAACGAGGCCTGGTATGACGCAGAGAAGCGCGGCAATCCCACCTTGACCATTGCCGGTGCCAATTGCGCCGTGACGTTGTTCAAGTCGGCGCCAGTGAGGTTGGCAACAAAGTTCACGATGTCAGTACTCGCATCGGGCGCGATGATGAGCATGTCGAAACGAGTCTGCCCATAAGGAATGCGTATGGCTTGATAGCCGGTGCCGTTGAGAGATCCTGCGGCGTGGGCAAAGCTGGCCGTTAAATGCATCAGCTGCGCTGAGGTCTGGCCGCCACCGCTGAGGGTGAAGGGTGCCGCCGCCGTGTTATTGGGATCGAACGATGTCGTCCATTGCCCCTTGAAGTACAGGACGTTGGCAATGATGGCGTCCTTGTACTCGCCAGGCGGCAGCAGCTGCGTGATCAGGCCCTGCGTTTGACTCGCGACCCAGGCATTGACATTGTCGGGTGCACCCGCCAGATCTCCCACCGTTGCGCCATAGAAGGTCTGGTCGGCCTGGGTGAACGACGGCAAGACCGGATTGTTGCTCTGGTCGAGCCAAAGAGAATTTGCAACCAGGACCTGTACCGCAGGATCCGCATTGCTCAGCGAAGCCTGGAGCGCCGCGTTATCGTTATTGAGCGTCGCCAGGTCGAGAGTTCCGAGATCAAGCGCTTGTGCCATCCCCTGTTGGGTAGAACCGGCGGCGCCGTTATAGAGAACCTGCAGCGCCAGAGCCACGCTCGTCGGTGAAATGGCAACGTTTCCCCCGATACTCGCAGGCAGCAGTGCGTCCAGCAGACTCAAGCCGAAGGCATTGTCGGCAGAGACGATCGCCGGGTCGACCGGCGTATCGTTTTTCTCCGCGGTTGCCACAGCCGCTGGCGGGGTATTCGGGGCAGCAGCTGCGGGACTTTGAACCGTTGCGCCATATCCTGAGTCTGCCGCTGCGCCAGACCCACTCCCGCCGCAACCCGCCAGGAGTAACCCTGCGGTCAGCAGAGCCCCGATCGCGACGCAGCACCTCAAGGCGGGATCGTTTTGTATCATTGGCGCGCCCAAGTCTACTTCAGGTCAGCCTGCACTGGCAGACCTGTGAACTGCTGGCGCCTGTAAAGACGCCTCCCCCAAGATCTCCGTCGCGACGCAGGAGCTCGACGCCGTTCGCGGCGAGCAGTGCCAGTAACTCCTGAGGGAAAATGGACCGCAGGTGCAGCGGGAAAACCCAGCGGTCGCGCTTTTCCGCCGTGGACACGAACCAGGTGCAGCGGTTGACCTGCGAGACCTCATCGTAGTCATTCGTGGCTTCGACGGTCAGGTCTCCCTGCACGGGCGACACTTTGCTCATGACGTGGTAACGCTCGCCCAGCGGACGGGAGAGCAGTCGAAGGCCTGGGTTGAAGATGTCGAACGCCAGGATTCCGTCCTTACGCAGATGCTTGCGTACGGAAGAGAAGAAGTCTGAAAAATCCGCCTGGCTGCTCAAATGAAGGAGCGAGTTGCGGGCAATGAATATCAGCGAGAACCGCTGCCCGAGGTCGAAGCTGCGCATGTCAGCCTCGACGAATTCGACGCGCTGTCCCGCCGCGTCGGCGCGACGGCCTGCCGCAGCCAGCATCTTCGAGGACAGGTCCAGCCCGGTCGCCGCGACACCCGGAGAAGCGATGGGTACGATCAGCTGCCCGCTGCCGCAGGCCAGCTCGAGAACCTCGCCCGAGCAGGTCCGTGCGAGGTTGCCGTAATATTCCAGGTGCGCCGCGGAGGCGGGCAGCAGCGCGTCGTAGAGATCCGGATCATCGTAAATCGTCGGGCTGGGTGTCGTCATCACGGCGGTGCTCGCACGCGGCCGCGCTTTGCGGTAATGCCGCGCAGCAGTGCCGCTGCGGCGCCAAAGGCTGCCATGGAGTCGATCCATTTCGCCGCTTCACCGCGCTCGGGCGCCAGCCGTGGCAGCTCATCCAGCAGCGGCGTGATGGCCTGGCACGCGCGCGACTCGAACACGAAACACAACGCCGTCACCGCATCACGGGCCGCCGCAAGATTGCCCTTGCGAACGGCCTCGATCAGATCTGCGACGAAGACTTCCGCCTGCTCCACCAACCACTCGTGAAGGGGCTCGGAGCCTGCCTTTCGCAGCGCCGTCAGGCGCCGCGCAAAGGACTGCGCGACGCGGCCCGGCATGCCACTTAAGGCATTGAAGCCCACCAGAAACAGTCGCACCAACCCGGGCTCCTGATCGATCCGAGCTCTTTCACCGTGTGAGTACAACAACTCCAGTCCGAGATTGCAGGTGGCAAGCGCTGCCTTGCGCGCTTCGGCAGGGCTGAGTGCTGTAGCCTCGATGGCGATCCCGGCGACCAGCACACTGCCGAGGTATGCAAGCTCGCGAGCGCGCGCATTGAACTGCACCTCGTCTTTCTCTGCCAGAGCCTGCAGGAGTTTCACGATCTGAAGCGGCTCGAAAGCCGTGTCATGCACCAGCAGCAGTCTCTGTGGCGGCGGTGCGAGAAGTCCGGCCGCCTCCAGGGTGAAGTGCAGGGCCGCAAGGTTATCGGCGCTCAAATCAGAACCATCGGGGCTCCCATTCGTAGGCCCGTCGGCACTGTCGGTACTCTCGGCGTCATGTGCCGGCTCATTCGCCAGTCCGGCGAGATGGCGCCGCGTCTCCAGGTCGTAGTCCGACATGGCCGCGAGGTCATCGAGCGAGCTCCTCGCCTGCGCCAGAAAGGCGCGGGCGCCGTTTGCCGTCACGTAACCCGCCCGCTCGCGCACCGACTCGCGTCCTGCAACGAAGTCGTAGTTGGAAGTCTCTCGGGCGCACTGCGGTGCGATCATGGACTCGTCCCCAACCAACTGGGCGAAGAGATGCAGGAGGCGCTCCGGAGCATCCATCCACATCGCGTCAAGGGAGCCGCGAAGGGTTTCCCAATGGTCCTGCTGCCGTGCGCTGACGACGTACGGCCCGAAAGCCGTCTCGTCGTATGACGGCGCGTAGATCCGGTCGAGGTCCTCGATTTCCGTGGAGCGTTCGAACCCCCACATCGGCCCGGTCGACACATTCGCCAACTGCGACAAATAGAGCAGGAGGCTCTCGTCCGGCACCGCCGCGAGACGTTCCGCGGTGAACCTTTCGCCTATTTCCAGCCAGGCCTGGATCCACTCGACGAGCTCGCCGGCATCAAAGACCTCGGATAGCCCCGGCCGAGGCGTCTTCCAGACGCTGGCCTCGAGGGCCTGCACGAGCCGCTCGGCAGGTGCCAGGGCCATTATGTGCGTCGCGTCAAAGATGCCGATTCTGCCGCACAGTTGCGCAAGGTCGCGCGCGGGAAGCGACCGGACCAGTTCGGGAAGCGCCGGATCGTTGAGCACCGTGCGCAGCGACAGAGCCTTCCCGGACACATGTTTCGTGGGCATGCGGGCCTCCCTCGAGTCATGAGAGAGCGGGCGTTTTACGCCAATGCGGCCCGAAGCGACAGTCTGTTCAGGGCAGTCTGGCTTTGTTAAGATACTTCCACTGGTTCAGAAAGCCTTCTGGAACAGCCCCACCAGAATCAATAATGTGCCGTCGCGACAGGTGCGACTGCGGCAGTCCAGCTAGCGGAGAAAACCGAGTGCCAGGGTCTCGACCCTGGGCGTGGGAATCGCCGCACGGCTGCCACCGAAGGCCTCGTGGATCAGCCCCGAACGCCATTTGTCGAACACCAGCGGATTGATATAGGACTTGCGGCATACCGCCGGGGTATTGCGCAGCTCCGAGGCAACTTGTTTCACGACCCCGGCGATCTCGCGCTTGAGCGCGCTCTCGCTCGCCGCGGAGTCCCTGGGCCTTTGACCCAGCAGCATGAGGGCATGCAGCGTCGCGCCCCAGGTGCGGAAGTCCTTGGCGGTGAAGTCATCGCCCATCGCGTCGCGTAAGTAGTCATTCACCTGACCGGAGTCGATCGCATTGCGGCTGCCATCCTCCGCGACATACTGGAACAGATGATGACCCGGCACTTCCAGGCAGCGCTGAACGACGCGGACGATTCGTTTGTCGTCGATGTGCAGTTCGTGCTGCACGCCGCTCTTGCCACGAAAGTGCAGCACCGCGCGGCCGTCGCTGACGAAGGTGACGTGACGATTGCGCAGAGTCGTGAGGCCGAAGCTGCGGTTTTCGCGCGCGTATTCGACGTTCCCGATGCGCGCGCGCGTGGTATCGAGCAACGCAACCACGGCGGCCAGTACCTTGTCACGCGGCAGACCTGCGAGCGCCAGATCTCGAGTGAGCCTGCGCCGCAGCTTGGGGAGGGCTTCGCCGAAGGCCACCATACGGTCGAACTTCGCACTGTCGCGAACCTCGCGCCATTGCGGATGGTAGCGGTATTGCTTGCGGCCGCGCGCATCGTACCCGGTGGCCTGCAGGTGGCCCCGCGGGCTCGTGCAGATCCATACATTCTCGTAGGCCGGGGGCACGGCGAGACTGTCGATTCGTTTCAACTCGACGGCGGACCGCACCCGGCGGTTCGCGGGTGTCAGGTAATGAAAGCCCTTGGCGGTGCGCACACGACGGATGCCGGGCTCCCGGCAGGAGACATAAATGAGTCCCGCCTCAACGGCCATTTGTGCTGATTCGACCGCCGTGGGCACGGACGGGTCGGTCACCGGCGTCGTTCGAAAAGTCATAGTGACCGATTCATAACGTGCCGGGGGGTTTCGTGCTATCGATTTTCACCCATATGCGCGTAGGAAAACCCGATTATGCGAGGTGTCTCACGCTTACTGCCCAATTGGACAATAGCCGCCGCCCGCGCCGTCAGCGCATAGGCCACAGCAGTCGCAGAATCTGTTCCCGCAGTTGTGCCGGCATCGGTTTCGTGAGCGACCGGATCAGCTGGGTCCTCATATGGGTCTCAAGCTCGGGGGACAGGGGCCCCAACATCCCGCGGCGATCGGGCGGCAGATAGGGAACCGGGTCGCCGTTGGTTTGAAAAACGTAATGTTCAAACATCTGGTGCCACAGCTCGCGGCGGCTCGCGGAGAGCGGGGTGATCGCCAGCAATGCATGCGCCAGCGCCGCAAACGGTTCCGCCTTCTCCGCTTCCTCCAACCACCAGTAATTCACCGAGAGGTTGACGGGATCGAGTGACTCGACGTTGTGCCACCAATGGTTCGGGATGAAGATCGCATCGCCCGGCGCCACCTCCACGGTTTCGGCGGCGGCGAGAGCCTGGGCGAAACGCGGATAGCGCTCCAGATCCGGTGCGGACATCCTCACCATGCTGGTAGGTTGCCCGCCCGGTGCCAGCTCCAGTGGCCCGATATACAGATTCGGCAGCTGCTCGGGCGGAAAGAACACGAAGCGCTTGCGTCCGGCTACCATGCAGTTCACGCCGTGCATGCTGTCGTAGTGCGTCGCCGCGGTGACCGCGTTACCGAGCCACATCCTCGGTCGTGCCGGCCGGTCCAGGATCTCCAGGAAATTCTCGCGCGCGACGTCGGGGCAGGTCTCAGACACCAACGTCGCCCCGGTATAGATCGCGGGTGGGTTCGCATGATCCTTGCAGGCCAGGATGTTCGCGAGCGCCTGATGAAACGGCTGCTGCGCAAACTCAAAGTTCAAACCGGTCATGTCCTCACGATAAAAGTAGACACCTTTGATATCCGGCTTGCCGACCAGGATGCGGATGGGACGATTCTGGTCGCGGGCGCGCAGGTATTCGTAAAGAGCGTTGTCTGATTGGGCGCCGGCGCGCACGATGGGCCAATGATCGACCAGTCCCTTCAGGACGGCGGGCCGGTCGCGCGGAATGATCTCGCCACGCAGCGTCTTGAGGTCGACATTGCGCCATTCAGCCGTTTTCGGCAGCGAGTCGTAGTCCACGAGATCGGGCGCTGGCATCCGGGAGAACTCTCAGCCACCTAAAGGGATGGCGAGCGTATTGGAGGGGCCAGCCGGTCGCAATGTCGTTAACAATTGGTAACAATGTGAATGCTGCGTCGCACGAGAAAGAAGCTGCAACTTTCCCTTGCCTGCGGTGTTCCTAACGCTAGCCATGAAGTTTCTTCCGCTCATCTGGTCGGGGATCTGGCGCAAACCCGGACGCACGGCGCTGGTCGTGCTGCAGGTTGCAGTGGCCTTCGCGCTGTTCGGCGTCATGCAGGGCATGAAATCAGGCGTGGAACGGTCCATCGCCAATACCCGCGCCGACGTCCTCTTCGTCGGCTCTGCCGATGACGGCGGCTCGCGGCTGCCGCTCTCCTACCTCGATCGACTGAAGTCGCTGCCGGGCGTGAAGGATGCATCCTTTGCCGATGGCTTTCTGGGCACCTATCAGCGACCGACTGAGTTTGTCTTCGCGCTGGCGCTTCCACCCACCAAGTTGTGGCTGACGCTCGTCCCCGAGATTTTCCAGGTCGAGCCCAAGGATCTTGAGGCCCTGCAGAACACCCGCGACGGTGCCTTGATCACCACCGACATCGGCAAGAAATACGGCTGGCATATCGGGGACCGGATACCACTCACGTCGAACACCCTGCAGATGAACGGCTCGGGAACCTGGAGCTTCCAGATCGTGGGCACGGCCACCGACCACGAACCCGGCGAAGAGGGCTTCATCGTAGCCAACTACGACTATCTGAACGAAGCGCGGGCGCTCGACAAGGGTACGGTGCGGAACTTCTACGTCCTGATCTCGGATCCGAAACGGGCGGCCGAAATGTCCGACGCCATCGACCACATGTTTGCCAATTCATCGAATGAGACCACCACCCGCTCATTCCGCGAGGGCGCGCAGCAGCAGATGCGCTCGATCGGCGACCTGAACTCGCTCATACGCTGGGTCCTGGGTGCGGTGCTGCTGGCACTGCTGTTCTCCATCACGACGATGATGATGCAGACGATTCGCGAGCGCACTCCGGAGCTGGCGGTGCTTAAGACCCTGGGATTCACCGATCGTTCGATATTCATGATGGTGGTCGGGGAGAGTCTGCTTCTCTGCATAGTCGCGGCGCTGCTGGGCCTCGCCATGGCGACCGGGATCTTTCCCTACACCGCGAAATTCGTTCCGGGGCTCTCGATGCCACTGAGTGTGGTCGGCTTCGGCGTGATCGGAGCGCTCCTCGTGGCCATCATCACCGCAGCGCTTCCGGCATCGCGGGCCGCCCGGCTGCAGCTGGTCGACGCGCTGGCCGGCAGATGATCTGATATGAACCTCGCCAAACAGTTCTGGGCCCTGCTGTGCGTCAATGTCGCCGGCATCCCGGCGCGCTTCGGACTGGTGTGCACCATAATCATCGGCGTGGCCTGTGCCGTCGGGGTGCTGGTGGGCATGCTCGCCATGGGCGTCGGTGCGCGGCAGGAGGCCATGGGCGATGTCAGTCCCAATCGCGCCGTACTGACCAGTGTTGATGCGCCGACCCCCGCGCAAAGCAATATTGCGCAGGATGCGGCGACGCTGATACGTGGGCTGCCGGGCATACGACACAACGCCCGGGGTGAGCCCATTGTGGTCTTTCAGGCCACGGTCTTCATCCAGGCACGCAGCAAGGTCGACCGTACGCAAACCGGCTTCCCGCTGATTGCGATGACTCACGGTCTGACCGACTACCAACCGGAGCTGCACATCACCTCTGGGCGGATGTTCACCCCGGGCCTTCATGAGCTGATTGCCAGCAACAAGTGCGTCAGGCAGTTCAGCGATTTCGGCGTCGGTGCAAAGCGGCACATGCGCGGGGGGGATTGGCTGGTCGTGGGGAACTTCGATCTTTCCAGCACCGCCTGTCTCGTCTTTGGGGACGGCGACACCATTCTGTCAGCCTTCGGCCGCAGCACCTATAACCAGGCGAACGTCATGCTGGTGTCGCCGGCGGCGTTTGCGCAACTGCGCGATGCGCTCAAGGCGAACTCATCGCTGCATCTGAAAGTTCAGCACGAGGCCGAGATCTTTGAGCAGGACTCGCAGCAGGTCAATGGCATCCTCAACTTCGTGAGTTACTTCGTGGGTTCGATCATGGCCCTGGCCGCAACCATTGGTGCGGCGAATTCACTCTACGCCATCGTCGACGGACGGCGTCGCGATCTGGCAATCCTGCGCGCGGTGGGATTCAGCAGCGTACCGATCATTGCCTCCTTTCTGTCGGAGTCCATTCTTCTGGCGCTGCCCGGCGCGTTGATTGGCGCCTCGGTGGCGTGGCTGCTGTTCAACGGGATGGCTGCAAGCCCGATGGGGGCAAGCTTTCACATGTTGGTGACACCGGGACTCGCACTATTGGGACTCGGCTGGGCTCTTTGCATTGGACTCATCGGCGGACTACTGCCGGCGCTGCGGGCCGCGCGCGTACCCGTCACGGTCGCGATGCGCGCGACCTAGTTCTTCGGCAGCCGGGCCCAGGTCGCCGCAAGCTTCGCAGCGAATCCATCTATTGCCAGGCGCGCATCGGCCCAGGGATCCAGCGATACCGAGCCGGCCGGCAACACGTCGGCAAAGTCGCGGTAGTCGACGTTGGCGAGTACGTGCTGATTCGAATCGATGACTTCGCCCACGAGATCCGCGCCGCCCAGGTAGTGGGTCCGCGTCGGACTGAGGGAGGGATCATCGAGCTGCTGCTTCAGCGTGGGGTGAGAGGGCTTTAGCTGGCGAACCGTCACTTTCAGCGTGAGGTCGCCGGGCAACGCAGCGTGCTGCTCCTGTTTGGCAAGTGCCGACAGGATGGCCGAACGCAGCACGGCTGCCTCATTGCTGCCGTAAGTCTTCTCGAGTGATGCCGTGACGGTGGGATCGAAGCTTACGGTGGCTTGCGGCGACGCCGTCGCGAACGCCAACTGAGCCAGCAGCACGGTCACACCGGCGGCGAAGGGGGTACGTATCCGGTGGTCCATAATTCGCTCCCGCGGTGGTGGTGAAGCTCACGCTCATTCCGCTTCATCCAAGTCTGCGCGCTCCACCTGTTCGCCGCCAGCAGCAGGCGACCCGGATCCAGATCTCGATTCATTTTAGATCGCGATCTGCCGACCGATTTCCACGACTCCGTCGCGAGGTAGTCGCAGGACATCGCCGACGCGTGCCGAATTGCGCACCATGGCTGCGTAGAATGATCCTTCCCACAGCGCCAGTCCTTTGCCGTCTTCGCGCCGGACTATGGTCTCGTGGCCGTGGCGCGGCGTCTTCGGCATGGGCGATCGAACTCAGTATCGGTACGCACAGCAGTGCAGATGTCAGAACGATGATGGGAGACTTTGACTGGCGGGGCATTCTTCGAGATCCGCTCTACTCGGAAGCCAGAATCTGGTCGGGGGACTTCAGGCTGACGACATCGATGACGTCCATCGTGACGGGCTTGCGTTCAAGATGCAGGCCGAGTTCTTCCAGGCCCCGCGCCATCGTGGCCGGCGAGGGTGTCGCGCCGGGTGCGGCGGGTGCCCAGGTCAGCTTGTAGTCATAGGTGCCCGTGAGTCCGGTCTGGTCCACAACCGGGAGGTGGAACATGGTTTCCAGCACATGCACGATTACGCCTGTGGGTTCCATGGTGGCGATGAGTTCCCGATCCGACTGGCCCATTCCCTGCTCGACGAAGGTGGCGGTCGAGTCGGGATGCAACTTTGAACCGCCCGGACTGACAGTGAGAACATATCCGTCCAACTGCCTGCGTTCGCGTTTGACGACGATGCCGAAGCGTGTCGTCAACAGATTGCGCTGTACCAACGGCATTTCGTCGGACACTTTCTGGTGCAGAGCCATGCGCTGTGCCCCGGTGTCCGTGGGTTTTTCCGGCCATGGGTTGTCTGCCGTGATGTCAAATATGGGTTCGTGACTTAGGTCTTTGCCGACAACCTGTGTCAGGCCGACACCGTAGGCCGACGCCACGAAAGCCCGCAGCGAGGAGTACACGACGTGGATTTGATCATGGCCGTCCTCCTTTAGTGCGAGCGCGACATAAGTGCCTTCCGGAACCGACGGTTGACCTCGTGGCGGAGGTGGCGCCTTCGTGATGGTGAGGTGGCTAAGGACCACCGCACTTGCGTCTGCGGTCGCCGCAGCGGCATAAGGCGCTGCAAGACTGCCGATCGCCAAAGGTATCGCAAGCGCCGCGCAGGCCGCCATCGTCAGCACCATCTTGCGGACGACACTGAGCCGGGTGATCAACCGGTTCTGCATGATGACCTCGATCCGTCGGTTGAGGTGGCCGCCGCCGACGCCGGCGGCGCTTGAGAGCGGGGACTGCAGGTAGTGTTCGCATACCTTCAGAATACCCTCGGCGTAGCTGCCCGCCGCATGTCCGCGGGCCAGCACCCATTCGTCACAGGCGCGCTCGCGCTCATCAACCATGCGCTTGCCGAGCCACCAGATGAGCGGATGGAACCAGAAGAGGACTTCGACAAGCATGTGGAGGCTGGCCGCGAGGTTGTCGCGCCACGCCACATGGCAGCTCTCGTGGGCGAGGACGGCCTCCAGCTCCGCAGGCGCGAGCTGCTGCTGCAGACCTTCCGGAAGCAGAAGAACGGGGCGCAGGACGCCTACCACGGCGGGTTCAAGTTGCACGGCCGACGATCTCACCGGGATGTCGAAGTTCACCGGGCTCGCCGTTGATTGCTGCAGCACGCGCCGCAGTCCCCGCCAGCGGCTGAACCAGCGAGCCGCCACCAGGACTGCGCCCAGTGCCCAGACAAGCTCCAGGACATTCAGGATGATCTGGCCAAACGCTGCACCATGCGCGGTTGTGCCGAATGCCGTGGCGGGTTCCGCGCTGACGTGGGTGATGGTGGCAGCGGCTTGACCGGCCGTGGCAAGCAGTACCGGCGCCAGATGTCGTACGGCGGAAGGCCGGGGGAATTGCGCACCCGCCGCTGTCAACAAGGTAAAGGGCAGCAGGAATTTGGCCGACGCCGCGAACCACACGAACCAGCGGATGCGCGCGCTGTTGCGACGCAGGAACAGTGCGAGGCAGGCCGCGGCTACAGCAAACAGGGTCGACTGCCACAAATGATCGGCAGCCGCCACCAGGAAGGAGCTATTCACGCTTGCTCTCCTTCTTCAAAGTCCGACGGGCCTCTTCGACATCCTGCAGGGTGAGCTGACCGGACTCGATCAGGTGCGACATCAAGGGCGCCGCGCGGCCGCCAAAAAATGCGAGCAAATCATCAACGAGTAGACTTTGGGTCGCATCGCGAGTGATCACGGCTTCGTAGATGTGCGCGTTGCTGATCTTCTTGGCCCGGCGCACCACCTGCTTTGCTTCCAGCCGCGTCAGCATCGTCTGCACGGTGTTATGGGCGGGGCGGCCCTTCTCCGGGAAGGCCTGCTGTATCTCCCGGACCGAGGCGCTGCCCTGTTTCCACAGGGCCTCCATGATCCTGAGTTCCAGTCGACTGAGTCTTTTCTGAGACATGTGTCGGCGTACCTCCTACAAGTGTGGGAGAGATTACCGTGTCTTGGCGAGGAGCGCAACTAGCCGTAGGCCGAAGGGGATACTCCAAAACATTGCTTGAATGCGGCACTGAATGCCGCAGCGCTCTCATAGCCGACTGCGTGGGCGACTTCGCCAATGCTTTTCCCTTGGGCCAGCAGCGACAATGATGCGAGCAGTCGGCTGTGGCGGCGCCACGTGGCCAGGCTCAGCCCTGTTTCTTCGGCAAACAGACGCTCGAAGGTGCGAAGACTCGCGCCACCGATTTCCCCGGCAATGATCTCGACCGGTCGGCTGTCCGCCGATTGCGTCGTGAAGTAGTCCGCCAACAGGCGCGCGCGCTCGTGCCGCGGGCGCGGCAGGGAGAAGGATTCGGGCTTTGCCTCGGGCAGGATCTCTTCGAGCATTCCCAGCGCGTGTACGTGTCGTGCGCCACGCTTTGACGCCTGTGGCACCGTGCACAGGAGCAGGATGAGCTCACGTGCCAGATTGTCGAGGCCCAATACCTGGGGTTGCGGGTCGCTGCGCACACTGCCGGCTTCGAAATAGAGGGAATGCAGGTAGAAGGGCCGTGGCGAATACACCGAGTGCTCGATGCCAGCCGGTAACCACAGACCTTTCAGAAGCGGATGAACGACGTAGAGGGCGCCTGTCTCCACGACCGCCGCCGATCCGGAAATGAGGGCCAGCTGATCCCAGTCGTGCGCATGTCGCGGGATTCGGCCCCCGTCCGGATAGCCCTCTACGTGGGAGCGGAGCGATTCAATGGAGCTCACGACATCCCCGAAACGTATTGCATCGCACACACGATGTTGTCTTCCGTATCGGAGAACTCGACCACCTTGCCGACATCGGGAATGTCGATGATGGCGGAGCGCAGCTTGCCGCCGGCGGCTTCAATGGCCGCAGCGGTATCCCGTATTGAAGTCACGCTGACGGTGCAGCGGAAGGCATTGATCGGGCCTTGGGCGGCCACGCCACGGCGCTTTGCCACCAAGCCGCGCGAGATTCCGTGTTCAACCGGTGGGCCCGTATTGATGAGATAGAAATCCGGAGGCCCGGCGGCGTCGAAGCGCCACGCGAAGACTCGCTCATAGAATTTGCGAGCCCGTTCCACGTCGTCCGCGAAGATCTCGAAGTGCGCGATGTGATTGGCCATGTCCGACTCCCCCATTGATGCGGGGAGCCTAGCATTGTCGCCTAAACGAAGATTCGACAGATTTCTGCGGGAATCCGCCAAATAAACCGGAAGTGAGTAAGGGCGCGGTTCAGCTCGCCATCGTCTTGGGTGGACCGACGAGATATTCCTCATCAGTCACCTTCTGTAGCCAGTTCACACCGATGCCATTCAGGGTTTCTGTGACTGCGATGTGGGTCATCGCGGTAGTGGGGGTCGCGCCGTGCCAGTGCTTATGGTCAGGCGGGCACCAGACCACATCGCCCGCGCGAATCTCAACTATCGGGCCGCCCTCGCACTGCGTCCAGCCACAGCCGGCAGTGACGATCAGGGTCTGCCCCAGCGGATGGGTGTGCCAGGCCGACCGTGCTCCCGGCTCGAAGGTGACGTAAGCGGTGAAGGTTCGGGCCGGGGCGGGCGGCGCATTGAGGGGATCAATACGCACCGTCCCCGTGAAGTATTCCGTTGGTCCTCTTTGCGAAGGCTGTGAACCGGCACGCTTGAGTATCATCACGGATTATCAAACTCCAAAATGTCCCTGCCAACCCGATAGTGCGATGCAATACCCGGATTTTAGCACCCGCGTATGATGCAATCCGAACGTTCATACTCGGCCCGCGTCAATGCGTTACATCGACGAAACCGCCCCATCACCCTGCGTGCGAGACTGCTGCCTCGGCGATGACCTGAATTGCCTCGGCTGTTTTCGCTCCTTGGAAGAGATCAAGGAATGGGGATTGGCCGACGAGCAGCGCCGTCGGGAGATTCTGCGCAATGCCGCGTTGCGGCGCGAGGCGTATCAGCTGACGAACATGGAAAGCTAGGCCGCGCCGCGCGGGCCCGGGTACGCCGCTGCCAACGTCCGAAGTTCCTGCGGTGTGAGTTCCAACGCCAACGCCGCCGCGTTTTCCCGCACATGCGCCGGCACGCCGGACTCGGGAATTGCAATGATCTTGCCGTCGCGGATGACCCAGGCGAGCGCGACGGCGGCGGCCGAGCAGCCGTGCGCCACACCTATCTGCGCCAACGTGCGATCGCCCACGACCAGATGGTTATCGCCGCCCAGCGGGGAATACGCCATTACCGGCATGTTGTGCTCCGCGCACCAGGGCAGAAGGTCGCGCTCAATGCGACGGTTGTTGAGACTGTATTGAACCTGATTGGTGGCGCAGCGTTGTCCGTCCGGGACACGAATCAGCTCTTCCATCTGCCCCCTGTCGAAGTTGGAGACACCCCAGGAGCGAATCTTGCCTGCCATGCGCAGTTTCTCAAATGCGGCGACGACGCCCGAAAACTGCGCGCTGGGCACGGGTGCATGCAGCAGATACAGATCGAGGTAGCCGGTGCGCAGGCGGGCGAGGCTCGCGCTGCATGCGCGGGCAATGCCGTCCCCACTCACCTCGTCGGCCTCAACCTTCGAAACGAGGTAAATGCGCGCACGCTGGCCGGCTATCGCCTGGCCTAAGAATTGCTCGGAGCGGCCATCGCCATAGTTTCCCGAGGTATCGATCAGCGTCATGCCGAGTGAGATGCCGGTGCGCACGGCCTCCGTTTCGACTGCCTGCGGGTGCCGCTGCTGTCCCAGGTGCCAGGCACCTTGGCCGACCGCCGGCACGTCGGTGCCATCCGGGAACTTCACGACGCGTGCGGCGCTGGCCGGTGCCTGCGCCCGTGCCACGCCGAAGGCGGGCAACGACAGGCCCAACGCGGCACAACCCACATTGAATTGCCGTCGGTTAAGCAGAAGCTTGTCTACGCTGCCCATATGCGGCCCTCCGTGAGAGGGCTGAATTCTAATACTGGCCGGATGCGCTGCGTTGAATACTCTCACTGCTGAGCTTTGCGGTCCGGCCGGACCACTGAGACGCGGACGTGGCGGGATTGGCGGAGCCTGTCCTAGAATCGCCAGATGACAGCTCGCTCACTGGCCATGGCATGGCTCGCCGCCATCACCGTTCTGGGCTCAGCAACGGCGGCCGCCGCTGAGAACTTCGACATTGGTCTCGCCACCAGCGGTGCGCGCATTGACGCCGAGGCGGTGCCCGCCACCGTGAAGTCGGCGCCGACCGTCGTTCTGGTCGGTGGCCTGCATGGGCCCGACGGCACGTCGGCTGCAGTACGTGAGGCCGTGACGGCCTACGAACGGCGGCGCAGCCGTCCGGTACAGCTGCTGGCGGTGCCGGTCGCCAATCCGGATGGCGCTGCGCTGGTGTTTCCGCCCATGGGTACCGCCTATCGCGAGCATGCCGAATCGCACGTACTGTGGCGCTGGCTGGGTGCCCAGGCACCGGATCTGGTGTTGGTCGCCGGCGAGGATGACTCCGGTCTTGCAGCGGCGTTAGGTGCGCAGAAGGTTGCGGACATGGGCCGTATTCCAGCGCGCCGCTGGAGCGGCAAGGAGACCGAATGGCTGGCCGCCGGATCCATCGCGAAGTCCGAGGCTCACGTCGAGCTTGAACAGCGTCGCGAGCGTACGCCACGGCAGCTGGCCGAGGAGCTGGCAGTCCACTATGGCCACGACTTCAATCAGCCCTGGTACATCGGCGCCCTCGCGTTGATCGCGCGCATCCGGCTCGGCGACCTCGATGACGTGCGCAAGCTCGCCGAACCCTATGTGGATGGCAGCAAGGACAGCCTGGCGCATCCCAGTGAACTGGTGCTGGGGGGGCATATCGTGTTCACCGTGCTGGCGCGCAGGACCGGTGATCCGCGTTACACCGCGCTGGTGCAAAGGGTTGCCGACCTGGGATTCGATGCATCCGGAAAGATGCTCGAGGCCATGCCCTACAACGGCCAGTTCAGCGATGCAATCTTCATGGGCACGGTGATCCTCGCGCAGGCCGGCTCACTGACCGGCGAAACCCGCTATTTCGACATGGCCGACCGGCACCTGCGCTACATGCAGCAGCTGGATCTGCGGCCGGACGGCCTCTACCGCCACCAGCCCGCGACCGATGCGGCCTGGGGTCGCGGCAATGGCTTTGCGGCCATCGGTTTGGCGATGACCCTGTCAGAGCTGCCGCCAAGGAGTACGGGCTACGCCCATGCGCTGGCGAGCTATCGCCAGCTGATGGCGGCACTGCTGCCGCTGCAGACGCGGGATGGACTGTGGCGCAACGTCATCGATCACCCCGGTGCGTACCCGGAGTTCTCGGCCACGGCGATGATCGGGTTTGCCCTGCAGCGCGGACTTGAGAACGGATGGATAAAGGGCGCGCGGTTCCGCCAGGCCGCCGACCGTGCGTGGCTCGCCGTCAACTCGCGCACTTCGTCGTCCGGCTCCTTCATCAATGTCTGCGAGTCGACGGCACGCATGACCTCGCTCGAGCAGTACCTGCAGCGCGCGGCGATCCTGGGAAACGATCCGCGCGGCGGCGCCATGGCCATGCTGTTCGCCACCGAGCGCATGAACTCGGACTAATCCTCGCTCTGCACGGCACTTGCGTCAAAAGCCAGGATGTCACCGGGTTGGCACTCCAGAGCGCGGCACAGCGCATCGAGTGTCGAAAAGCGGATGGCTCGCGCCTTGCCGGTCTTCAGGATCGAGAGATTGGCGATCGTGACACCGACCTTTTCGCTGAGCGCCGTGAGCGACACGTCACGGCTGCTCAGTACCTTGTCGAGATTCACTTGAATGCTCATGGCAGGTGGCCTAGACCGTCAGTTCACTTTCAGCAGCGAGCAGCGTGCCGCGGCGGAAAACCTCGCCGAGGACCAGGACCACAAAGATGAGGAACAGCCGCGACAGGTCGATTGGCTCGGCGATGGCGTCTGGCAGAGGCAATCGCGCGCCGCCGCCATACACGGTCGTCAGGAGCATGGCGACCACAAAGGCACTGATGCGTACGATCTCGATGACCACCAGCGTGACCCAGATGCGCCGCAGATGATCGGCGTTGTCACGCGCAAAGGGCTGATTGGCGACGAACGATCCGAACACGGTCTTCAGCCGGCGCACGATCCCAATGGCACCCCGTGCCGCCACGACTTCGAATACGACGAAGGGGACTGCGACCGTCCAACTTGTCAGACCCAGGCCCATCGGAAATTTCAGGGTATGCAGGGCCAGCGGTGGTTGGTGAGTCTGTGCAATGGCCATGACAACCACGATCAGGCCGCCGATGACCGCGAACGCGAACCAAACGGCTACGATGACCTTGGCGACGCTCAGGGCCGAGGAGAGCCCCGATGAAACAGACTGGGGTCCGAGGTACTGCATTGCCGACTCCTTCGTATCGAATATCGATGAATATTATCGAATATCAATACGGAATGACCTCGGAGTCAAGCGATTTTTATCGAGAATCGATAAAGACAGTTCCCTCAGTGACTTACGGCTGACGCCAGCGCGAGGGGCCGGACCCGGGTCACCAGCTCCTTGAGAAAATCTTCGCTGAAATAGACGAAAGCGTTATGACCCCCGCCGGGAAACAGGATGAGTTCCTTACGCGGCGCCGTGATCTCATTCAAGTACTCACGCACCAATTGAGTCGGAGCCTGCATGTCCAGCGTGCCCTGGAAGAAGAACATTGGAACGGCGAACTGCACGCCGCGATCGCGGGCCCGGTAGTGCTCATCGTCACGGACCAATACCGAACGATGTCTGGGCGCCACGCTGATCACGCTCAGGGCATCCCATAACGAATAGCGCGGGTCGAAAAGCAGGTCGTTGGCCATGACCGCCTGGTTCTCGATCTTCCCGAGGTAGCCACCCAGAAGCTCCTGCTCATTCAGACTCACGGCTTCGGATGCATAGGGCGGCGGTCCCATCTGCGTCAGTGGTCCGAGGGTCTTCTCATCGTGAGCGGCTCGGGCCTGTCCGAGCAGCCACTGATAGCTCAAGACCTCACTGCGCGGCATGTCGACCAGCTGGCCCGTGCCGACGAATGCGACGAACAGTTCGGGCCGAGCGCGCACCATCTCCAGTGCCACGGCGCTTCCCCAGGACTCGCCCATGAGAATGATCTGCCGTTTGCCAAGGCGCTTGCGCAGGTACTCGGACACCTGAATACCATCATCGATGATCTGCTGCATGCCGGTTGCAGTCTTGTCCGCCGAACCGTTTCTGAAGTAGGTGCGGCCCGCGCCGCGCTGATCCCACTCCACTACCGTGAAGTACTGCTCCCACGGCCGCATGGAACGAAAAGTAAACGGGATCATCGAGACCGCCGGACCGCCATGAACGAAGAGCAGCACCGGGTTGTCGCGGTCCTCCCCGCGGATCTGCAGCCACTGCGGCAGGCCGCCGATGTTCACGAACCCGGCTTCTTCGATGCCGCGCGGCGCGGAAATATGCAGTGCCAAGGCGTTTTCATGTTGTCGGTAGGCCCGGTAGCCCATGGCACCTGCGATAACGACGGCCAGCAGCATCACCAGGCCTAAGGCCGCAAATCCAATATATTTCAGCGCGCGCATGCGAGTCACTCCTGGGGAGCGATCTCACGCATCATGTGCAGGCCGAGCTCATTCATCTGCACTTTCGTCGACGGATCGGTTTCATACAGAGCCTTCAGAAAGGCCTGGTCCCAGCTGCTCAGTCCCGGCTCCGCGGTCGCCGCTGCGCCATCGAACAGTTTCAGGATCGTCGGGGCATCACCCAGATGC
>DASZCK010000258.1:0-20135 GCA_035943195.1 Steroidobacteraceae bacterium | reverse complement strand
CGCCTGTGACTGGATCATCGATCTGGGGCCCGAGGGAGGCGACGCCGGCGGCAACATCGTGTTCGCGGGCACGCCGACCGCGCTGCGCAGCCATGCCGAATCGCACACCGGCCGCGCCATCGTCGACTACGAGCAGGCGCTGGCCACGGCGTTCGCAGCCCCCGCGGCCGCCGTCGCCGAAGCGCCCGGTCCCTGGGCGCGTGCGTCCTTGGACGCCAGCAACGAAATCGTCATCCACCACGCCCGCGAGCACAATCTCAAGAATGTGGACGTGCGCATCCCGCGCGATAAATTCACGGTGATCACGGGCGTGTCGGGGTCCGGCAAGTCCACCCTCGCCTTCGACATCCTGTTCAACGAGGGCCAGCGGCGCTACCTGGAATCGCTGAATGCCTATGCACGGCAGTTCGTGCAACCGGCCTCGCGGCCGGATGTCGACGCCATCTTCGGCATACCGCCGACGGTCGCCATCGAGCAGCGCACCAGTCGCGGCGGCCGCAAGAGCACGGTGGCGACGCTCACCGAGATCTATCACTTCCTGCGCCTGCTGTACGTGAAGCTGGGCACCCAGTACTGCCCCGACTGTGATGTGGCGATCGAGCCGCAGAGCGCGGCCGCCATCGCCGCACGGCTGCTGCGCGAATACCGCGGCCGCACGGTAACCCTGCTGGCACCGCTGGTGGTGGCGCGCAAGGGCTTCTACACCGATCTGGCCAAGTGGGCGGCGAAGAAAGGATATCGGGAGCTGCGCGTGGACGGGGTGGATGTCCCCACGGCTCGCTGGCCGCGCCTCAACCGCTTCAAGGAACACACCATCGAGCTGCCGGTGGCGACGCTCGGCCTGTCCGCCAAGACCGACTTCGAACTGAATCAGGCGCTGACCAAGGCGCTGGACTATGGCAAGGGGCTGGTCAGCGTCATGCCGGCCGGTGACAGCCCCCAAAGCGCCATGTATTCGACGCGGCGCGCCTGTCCTTCCTGCGGCCGCAGCTTCGCGGAGCCGGATCCGCGCATGTTCTCCTTCAATTCCAAACACGGCTGGTGCACCAGCTGCTTCGGCACCGGCCTCGAGATTGCCGAGTTCGACGCGGCCCAGACCGGCGAGGAGATCTGGTGGAACGAATGGTTCGAACAGGAGGCGGTCACCTGCGCGGCCTGCCACGGCCAGCGCCTGAATCCAGTCGCGCTCAATGTCCGCTTCCGCAAGCAATCCATCGCGGCCCTGGCCGCGGGCTCGATCGAGGCCACGATCGAGTTCTTCACCGGCCTGAAACTTTCGGCCCGCGAACAGGAGATCGGTCGCGATCTGCTGGCCGAAATCCATGCCCGTCTGAAGTTCCTGGTGCGGGTGGGGCTTGGCTATCTGCAACTGGACCGCGCCGCGCCGACGCTTTCGGGCGGTGAGGCGCAGCGCATTCGCCTCGCGGCGCAGCTGGGTTCGAACCTGCAGGGCGTGTGCTACGTCCTGGACGAACCCACCATCGGACTGCACCCGCGTGACAATGCGGTGCTGCTGGATGCGCTGGGGGAACTGGCCGCGCATCGCAATACCCTGGTCGTGGTCGAACATGACGAGGACACCATACGGCGCGCCGACTATGTGCTGGACCTCGGGCCCGGCGCCGGTGTGCGCGGCGGCGAAGTCGTCGGTCGCGGCAGCGTGACGGACCTCACGGCCAATGAATCCTCGGTGACCGGCCGCTTCCTGCGCAGGCCCCTGCTGCATCCGGCCAAGCCGTGGCGCGCGGTCGCTGACGACTCACCGCGGCTGCTGCTCAAAGGGGTTACGCTGCACAACGTACGGGGTATCGACATCGGCATACCGCTGGGACGGCTGGTGGTGGTGACCGGGGTCTCCGGATCGGGCAAATCCACGGTGGCCCGGGATGTGCTCTTCACCAATCTCAAACGGCTGGTCGGCGAGGAGGCGCCGGGGGGAAAGGCGCGCGCAGCGCGCAAAGCCGCCGCCAGACGCGTCGCAAAGAAGAAGGCCCCGGCGCCCGGCGCGCTGGTGGGCTGCAAGGACATCCTGGGCGCCAAACAGGTGCAGCGCGTACTGGAGGTCGACCAGACGCCCATCGGCAAGACCCCGCGCTCCTGCCCCGCCACCTATGTGGGGTTCTGGGATGAGATCCGCGGCATTTTCGCGGGCACCACCGAAGCGCGCATCCGCGGTTACACCGCCAGCCGCTTTTCGTTCAATTCAGGATCCGGCCGCTGTGAGGGCTGCGAGGGTCAGGGCCTGCGCACCATCGAGATGAGCTTCCTGCCCGATGTGAAGGTCAGCTGCGATGTCTGCAATGGCCGCCGCTTCAACTCCGAGACCTTGAGCGTTTTGTGGCGCGGACGTAGCATCGGTGACGTCCTGAGCATGAGCGTGGATGATGCCGTGGACTTCTTTGCCGCGCATCCGCGCGTGCACCATGCCTTGAAGCTGCTGCAGGACGTGGGCCTGGGCTATCTGACCCTGGGACAGCACAGCCCGACTCTGTCAGGCGGCGAAGCCCAGCGCATCAAGCTGGTCACGGAACTGTCCAAGGTGCGCGGCGATGCCGCGGGTGGCCCGCGCCAGATTCCGCGGCATACGCTCTACGTGCTGGATGAGCCCACGGTGGGACTGCACATGGCGGACGTCGAGAAGCTGATCCAGGTCCTGCATCGGTTGATCCAGGCAGGCAATACGGCGGTGGTCGTGGAACACAATCTGGACGTCATGGCCGAGGCGGACTGGCTGATCGACATAGGTCCGGAGGCCGGCGATGGCGGCGGCCGCATCGTCGCGCAGGGCACGCCGGCGCAGGTGGCGCGGCGGCGCAAGAGCTCGCACACCGGAGCCGTGCTGTCCGGATTTCTCAAGGAGCGCACTCGTGCCGAATGATCTGGTGTGCTGGAAGTGCGGTGCGGCGCTCGCGGCCCTGTCTCTGCCGTTGCGCCGGCTCGACGAATGCCCGAAGTGCCGGGCCGAGCTACATGTCTGCAAGCTGTGCGTGCTGTTTGATCCGGGCGCCTACCAGCAATGCCGCGAACCGATGGTGGAAGAGGTACGCGACAAGACCCGGGCCAACTTCTGCGACCATTTCAAGCCCAAGGCCGGCGCCTGGAGCGGCGGCGACGCCTCGGCCAACGAGCGCGCGCGCTCCGACCTCGACAAGCTCTTCGGCAAGTAGTCTAGCGACCGCGCTCGGCGAGCCGATCCAGCAGCCGCGAGAACGGCGAATTCTTCTGCACCTTCATATCCACGTGCCTGATGGCGCCCTCGCTCATGAGCTTGCGGCCGCCCTCGATTTGCAGCTCGTCGGCACCGAGGATTTCAAGTGTCTCCTCCAAGGTCTTGGGCGCGCGCTTCTCATGGGCATGCACGCGATCCCCACGGCTCTTGCCGCCTTTCTGCGCCGCGCGGCCCACGCCCCCGGTCTTGGCCGGCGGGGCGGCCGTCTTCGGCTTCGCGATCGCATCGGCCCGCGCCTGCGCGGCCCTGATGACCCCGCCCGGCAGCTTCGGCCGCTCGCCCGTGTCGTCCAGCAATTTGAATTCGGCAGACTGATCGGGTAGGCGCTCGGTGGGGCGACTCTCCGCGGGATGAGCGTCGGTGGCTGCGGGGACCGGCGCTGCACCGGTCGTGCCGCTGGCGCCATCGCGCTCCTTGAGGCTCACGGGCACCACCGCCACGGAGGAGAACTCGGAGCGCACGTATTGAGCGACCTGTTTGGCCGAATTCGCGTCGCTGAAGAAGCCGAGCCGCAGGCCGTACCAGCGTCGGCCCTCGCGACTGCCTTCGACCGTGTACAGCGTGTAGGCACCGAAAATCGCCAGCGGCGGTACGCGCGCAATATCGATGGGCTGCACGGACCACTGCAGCTGCACGGAGAAGGCCGCCGGTGTGCTGGTGGTGTTGAGCGGATCGCCGCGCTTCTGCTCCAGCAGGCGCAACACCTGCGAGTCCGGCAATACACCCGGTTGCCGCACCGCCGGCCCGGCCGGCACGATCGGGGCAGCCGGGGCCACCACCACCGGCGTCACCGTGATGGCGGCGGACTCACGCGCGGCTTCGTCCAGGGATTTGAGCACCTCGCGCACATTGGAGCGTTGGTCGAATGGCAGCGCGGCATCGCGTTTGGGAGCGGCCGGGCGACTGACGACCTTCGCTGCGGGCGCCGCCTTGGCAGGCGCCTTGGGGGTCGGCTTGGGCGCGACAGCAACCGCCGGCGCCGGCGCAGGCGCCGACACTGCTGCAGCCGGGGGCGGTACTATCGCGATCTCGGGAGCGGGCGCGGGCTCCGCGGGCATCTGCCGCGGCGGCTGCGCCACCAGTTCAAGTTTCAAAGCCGGCGCCGCCGGCGTGGCAGCGCCACTCGGGGCGGCCGACAGGGTCGGCATGTTGGCGAGGACTTCGGCGCTGGGGCCCGCGCCCGGTGCCTTGGCAGCCGGCGTAGAACGTGCCGCAACTACAGGGGCCACTGGCGTCGCCACCGGAGCGGCTGGCGCCGCATGGGCAGCGATCGCGGCGGCCGCGCGTGCGCGCAGGCGCTTGCCCGGCGCTTCGCCGGCCCAGGCGCCCGGATAGATTTCGCGCACCACGGGCAGCAGCTCCTCGGCCTGCAGCAGCGAATCAAAATATCCCATGTGCAGTCGGAAACGCTCGCGACCGTCCTCGAGCCGCCGGCTGACGAAGAACTTATAGTTCTTCAGTTCCGCCAGCTGTGGCTGCGTCAAGGTCATCGGCGTCGTGGAAGAACACAGATTGATCACAAAGGAATCCTGCTCCGCGACCGGCGCCGCGGGCGGCCTGGAGATCACTGGATCAATCGTCGACACGGACACTGTCATGAGTCGCTCCCCGGAACTGCAGTCGGTCGTGCCGGACTTGCGGAGGCTGTGCATGCATCGGGGGTGGCCGCGTACTCCAGCGCTCGCACGCCGGGAGTGGTGACCCCGCCGTCATGGGAACAAGTTCCGTTAGACCGGTGGCTTTGCGTCCCCGTCTTTCGACGGGTTTGCCTTTTTCACGTAAGCAGTGTCGGGAGGGAGAGACTCTCAGTCAAGCGACAATGTGAGCGCTGTCTCTCATCAGTGAAATGTGCCGGTGCAACACACTGTCGACGCGCGGCGACACCAGACATAAGTTTCCAAATGACGATCAGCGCGCCGGGTGTGGCGCGCAAGATGTTAACCCGTGGCGCGGGCTTCCTCGATCGAGTTGTCATAGATACGTGAGCTCAACAGCTCGGTTACCGATGCCGCCGGCAACGGCCGCGCCAGGTAGTAGCCCTGCGCGCAGTCGCAGCGACGCTCGCGCAGGAAGTCCAGCTGCTCGATGGTCTCGATGCCTTCGGCGACGACTCGCTTCTGCAGTGAATGCGCCATCACGATGATGGTTTCGATCATCGTGGCCGCGGCCGAATCCTGCGGCACGTTGATGAGGAAGTTGCGATCGATCTTCACCGCGCTGATCGGATGCTGACGCAAGTAACCGAGCGAGGAATAACCGGTGCCGAATCCATCCAGCGCCAGACACACGCCGGTTTGCGCAAGCCGCTCGATCAGCGGGGCGTTGGTGGGATCCGCCAGCACCTGCTCATCGATGTCCAGTTCGAGGATTTCTCCGGGCAGCCCGAAGCGGTCGAGCACCCGGCGCACGCTGCGTATGAACTCCGGATGCCGCAGCTGCTGCAGCGAGACATTCAACGCCAGCGGTGGCGGTGACAGCCCCTGTTCGCGCCATGAGGCGAGCTGCGCGCAGGCCGTTTCGAGCACCCAGCCGCCGATGTCCACGATCAGGCCGCTCTCTTCGGCGGCCGGCACGAACTCCCCGGGTTTGCGCATGCCCTCGCGCTGGGTCTGCCAGCGCAGCAGCGCCTCGAGGCCGGTGAGCGAACCATCGGTGATCGAATACTGCGGCTGATAGAACAGCGAGAACTCACGCCGCCGCAGCGCCAATTGCAGGCCGGTGTCGGTGAGCGTGGGACGCTGGCCACCCATGTTGCTGTCGTAGAACATGGCGCGACCGCGCCCCAGGTCCTTCGCGCGGTACATGGCCGTGTCGGCGTTACGCAGCAGCGTATCGATGGCCTCGCCGTCGCGCGGATACAGCGCAATGCCGATGCTCGCGCAGACCGTGTGTTCGCGTCCGCCGAGCAGCAGCGGCTGCTGCAACGACTGGACGATGCGCTGCGCGACGGCGTCGGCGGCATCCGCGTCCAGCACATCGCGCAGGATGACCGCGAATTCATCACCCCCCAGCCGCGCCACGGTGTCGACCTCCTTGACGCAGGCCCGCAGGCGCTGCGCGGCGATGCTCAGGACCTGGTCGCCGGCGGCATGACCCACGGTATCGTTGATCTTCTTGAAATGATCGAGGTCGATGTACAGGACCGCGCCGTCAGCCATGCCGCTGGTGGCGCTTTGCAGCTGCGCGGACAGGCGGCTGCAGAACAGGACGCGGTTGGGCAGCCCGGTCAGCGTGTCGAAGTGCGCCTGCCGGTACAGCTGTTCGTCGCGGGCACTCTTGGTGAGCGCGATGGCCAGGCGCGCCGCGAACTCCCCGCCACAGTGCGCAATGTGCGGGTCGGCAACCGGCGGGTCCGCGTAACCGACGGCCAGGATGGCCTCGACATGCGCCGCGAGCTTCACCGGCCACACCCAGAAAAACTCCGAACCAAGGCTTTTCATCGGCAGCAGGAAGCTGTGCCGGGTATCCTCGCAGCGTGTGACCGTCAGGCCCTCGGGTTCTGAGGCGAGCGTCGTCATCATGTCCTCGTCGAGGGCCACGCGGCTGACTGGCAGGTCACGGCGCTTCTTCGCGGCCAGGTACACCCGACCGCGCCAGGGTGCATCAGGATCACGCAGCACAATGCCCGTGGTATTGCACCCGGTCACCCGCTGCACGCGGGTGAGAATGGCATCCAGTGCCGGCTCTAGGCCGCCGGGCTGCAACAGCAGTCGATCGACCTCACTCAGGGTCTGCAGGTTGGCGTGCTGCTGGCGAACGCGCTGCGCGCAGCGATTGAAGGCCTCGAGCAGGCCCTGCATGTCATCGCGGCCGGTCGCCGGCACCTGGGCAAAGCCGCTGGCGGCCAGGTCCTGGAACCCGTCCCGCAGGGCGACCAGGCCGGGCTGGTAGCGACGCACGAGATAGGCCACAGCAGCGCCGCTGGCCAGCACGGCGGCCACGACGCCGGCAATGATCCCGGGCAGCGCGGCACTCGCGACAGCGCCGGACAGCATGGCGGCCATGACCAGGACCGGCACCAGGGTGCACAGACCAATCGTGAGGGCGAAGTGCCTTACCATTCCGCTTTTGAAAGCCGCGCGATACATCCGTGAGAGCACATCCGCAAGACGCTACCGAATTCCAGAATCTGTCATGTCGGTAGGGCTGTCGATGTTAACTGGATCACGTTCTGCTGCGGATTCTGGAAAGTGACTGGATACCTGCGAACTCATATCGATACACACCGCGCCGGCCTGAACGCATGGCGCCGAGCATGGCTGCCGCCACCTGGGAGGCGCCGATGGCTCGACGGCGTTCACTGGCGCCGACCTGCAACGGCCGCAGCAGCGCGGCGCCCGTCATCGACACCAGGTGCGCGAGCTTCAGCCCGGGGCGCAGGCCCAGGAGCGGACCCGGAAGCAGGATGTCCAGCGACTCGAAGCCCAGCGCGCACAAGGCGTCCAGGGTTTCCCCTTGAACCCGCTCCGCGGGGCGGCGCGAGTCCGATTTGGCAGCTTGGCAGGACAACATGACAAACCTTCGCGCTCCCGCGGCCTTGGCCGCCCGGGCGAAGGCCAGGACGGTGTGCTGGGCAGCTTCGCGATACGCCGCCTCCGATCCGGCCTCCCTATAAGAGGCGCCCAGGCAGCACACGGCGGTATCACAGGCCTGGCCCTTCAGTTGGGCCTCGAGTTGGGAAAAGGGCACGATGCGGTTCGCCAGCCGCTGCGATTCGCGGCCCAGGGGACGCCGGGTGATGGCGGTGATACGTGAGTATTCCACTGCCGGCAGCAGGCACTCCAGCAGCCGCGAACCAACCATGCCGCTGGCGCCGGCCAGCCAGACGATTTTCCCTGTGTTTTCAATCACACGCCAAAGCCTAGCATCAGGTACCCAGGAACATCTTGTAAGCGGGGTTGCCGCTCTCTTCGGTGTAGGGGTAGTGAAGGGCGTTCAGGTGCCGCGTGAACTCGGCCCGCTCGGCCTTGGGTACCTGGATGCCGGCCAGCACCCGGCCGTTGTCCGAACCATGGTTCCGGTAATGAAACATCGTAATGTTCCAGCGTGTCCCGACGGCCTGCAGAAACTTGAGCAGCGCGCCCGGTCGTTCAGGAAACTCGAAACGGTAGATGACCTCGTCGGTCAACTCGCGCACGTGTCCGCCGACCATGAAGCGCACATGCTGCTTGGCGAGTTCGCTGTCGCTCATGTCATGAACCGGATAACCGGCGTCGCGCAGCTGGCGCAGCACCGCGTCCTTTTCGACTCGCCCGTTCCCGAGGCTGAAGCCGGCGAAGATCTGCGCCCGCGGGGTGCCGTCGAAGCGGTAGTTGAACTCGGTGACGTTGCGTGAGCCCAGCATTTCGCAGAAGCGCAGAAAGCTGCCGGGCTGCTCCGGAATCTCCACGGCGAACAGCGCCTCCCGTTCCCCGCCCAGGCTGGCGCGCTCCGCGATATGCCGCAGCCGGTCGAAATTCACGTTGGCGCCGCTGTTGATGGCGACCAGGCGCTTGTCGCGCCAGCCATCCCGAGCCACGCATTTGCGAATCCCGGCGACCGCCAGCGCGCCGGAGGGCTCGACGATGGTGCGCGTCTCCTCGAAGATGTCCTGGATGGCGGCGCACATCTCGTCGGTGTTCACCAGCACGACTTCGTCGACGAACTGCCGCGCCAGCGCGAAATTCTCCTCGCCCACGCGTTTGACGGCCACGCCGTCCGCAAACAGCCCGACCCGCTCCAGGATCACGCGCTTGCCCGCCTGCAATGATTCATACATGGCGTTGGCGTCCGTGGGCTCCACGCCCACGACACGCACCCGCGGATACAGGTACTTGATGTAGACCGCGATGCCGGCGATCAGCCCGCCGCCGCCCACCGGTACGAACACGGCATCGACGTCCCCGCCGCACTGTCGCAGCAGCTCCACGGCAATGGTCCCCTGCCCGGCGATCACATCGGGATCATCGAAGGCATGCACGTAGACCAGGTTGCGCTCGCGGACCAGCTCCTGCGCCTTGTCGAAGGCGGCGTCGTAGCCATCGCCATGCAGCACGACTTCGCCGCCGAGATCCATGACCGCCTGCACCTTGATCTGCGGGGTGGTCAGTGGCATCACGATAGTGGCCGGTACGCCGCGGCGTTGGGCAGCAAGCGCCACGCCCTGGGCATGATTGCCGGCCGATGCGCAGATCACCCCGCGCCGCGCCGCCGACTCGGACAGGTGCGCGATCTTGTTATAGGCGCCGCGCAGCTTAAAGGAAAAGACCGATTGCAGGTCCTCCCGCTTCAGCAGCACCTGGTTACCCAGGCGTCGTGACAGACGCGGCGCCGCCTCCAGGGGCGACTCGATCGCCACGTCGTAGACCCGGGCTTTGAGGATACGTTCGATATAGGGATTGGTCATCCGCCAAGTTTACGCGAAGGCGGCCGGGTCGGCCTGCCCGCGGACTACTACCCCACAGCTCCGCGACCCCGGCGGCCGGCGCTGCTGTCAAAAGAGCCGCCCCCACCATCGGCAGACCGAGCACGAGGCGCGTCAGTTGCTGGCTTTGTCCTGGACACGCTGGGCATCGGCCCGCTGCCGGTACTCAACCACCATGTTGTCGAGCTGGGTGCGCTTGATCTGGGTAAAGGGCTCTGCACGGGCGACGCTCGACCACACCGACCGATGGTCCAGCCGGTCAAGCACCTCGAGATTGATCTTGTACAGCGCGAGATTGTTGTCGATACAGGCACTCACCTTGCGTTCGCTGCCGGTGAGTTGCTGCTTGAGGTCGTTGCGGTCGCTTTCAACTTGTTGCAGCGTCTGGGTGGTTTCGCGGAATTTCTGCACCACCTGCTCGAGCTCGTTCTTCCACTTCGCGATATCCTTGTCATGGGCATCGCGTTGATCCGAGGCAGTGGTCTGCGCCTGGTGCAGAGCCGCGTCCGAGGCCTGCGCGCGCCGCTCCAGGCCCTGCTGCGCGCTCTTCAGCCCGTCGCGCTCCTTGCGCAGGTCCTCGAGGTCCTTCTGCAGTTTCGCATTCTGCGCCTGAAGCTCGGTACGCTCCGAACCCAGCTGCTGCAGCTGCTGCACCAACTGCGCGCTGGCGCCACCGCCGCTGCGGGCCTCCTGGGCACCCGCGGTCCCGACCGCGAATGCGCCAAGCAGCCCGATGCACAGCAGGACTTCGACTTTTGGGCGACTCATTGCAGGGGCTCCAGGATTCGCGAGTAACGGTCAGCCGCGTGCGACGACTTCGAAGCTGATGACATCCGGCATGCCCAGGGGCCGCGCCTGCGGGACCCGCTTCAGATGCTGCAGGTCCCCTTCGATGACGCGGTCGCGGTCGCTGTCACCGCTGCCGTGCAGGATTTCCATGCGCTTGATCGCTCCGTCATCGCCCAACCAGGCGCGCAGCGAGATCCGGTAGTTGCCGCTGCGGACATTCTTGTCAGCGCTCAATTCGCTCAGGATCTGGTCCTTGATCAATCCGGCGTACCACGCGAAGGCGCTGCCCCCCGATGCCGTGATGTCGCGCCCGCCTTTGTTACCGACGAGCCCGAAGGCATCCCCGCCAGCGCCGCCCTCGGTGTCCAGTCCCAGCTGCTGACTGGGCGGCGGGTCATTGGTCGGAGTCGGATCCGGCTTCGGCTGATCCTGCATCACGACCTTCTCTTCCGGCGGCGGAGGAGGCGGCGGCGTCTCCGGCGGTGGCGGTGGCGGTGGCGGCCGGATGAGCTGGATCTGCTGCACCACGGGCTTCGAGGGCGAGGCGGCGCCGGTCACGAAACTGTGTACCAGCGCGAAGGCGCCCATACCCACGAGGCTCACGCAGCAACTGACGATGATCATCGGCAGACGGTTGCGGGTCTTTCTGCGTCGCGACGCTGTCATTTGGTGATTCCCTTGGTCACGAGTCCCAACTGCGTGATCTGCAGTCGCCCCAGAAGGTCCAGGATGTCGACGACCTTCTGATACTGGATGGAGGCGTCGCCCTTGATGATGACCGGCAGATTGGGATTGGCGGCCTTGAGCTGACGCAGGTTCTGTTCCAGCTCGCTCATGGTCACCGGAAAGGTATCCAGGTAGATGGTGCCGTCAGCCGCAATGCTGATGGCCTTGGTCTTGTTCTCGGCGAGGCTGGGCTGTGCGCTGGCTTTCGGCACATTGACCTTGATGCCTTGCACCGTTGCGGTGGTCATGATGATGAAGATGACCAGCAGCACATAGGCGAGATCGAGCATCGGTGTGACGTTGATCTCGTCGTAGGCATCCTTCTCGTTGCTCACTGAACCGGACATGAGCTGCGCCTCCTATTGATACGTTTCGGCGATGCGCGCGACGAACTCGTCGACGAAGACCCGCATGTCGGCGCTGATTTCCTTCACCCTGGTGTTCAGGTAGTTGTAGCCGAAGAGGCAGGGGATGGCGACGCCGAGACCGGCGACGGTCGCCACGAGGGCCGCCGCGGTACCGGGCGCGATGGCGTTGATGTTCACATCGCCCGAGGCCGCAATGGCGGCGAAGGTGATCATGACGCCAACCACCGTTCCCAGAAGACCCAGGAAGGGGCCGCCGGCAATCGCCACCGTCAACCACACCATCTGGCTGTTGAGTTTTTGCTGCAGGCGGACAAATGAGGCGTCAAGACTGGCGCGGATGGCCTCGATGGATTGGACCGAGAGGCTCCGGTTGATCGTCAGGTCACGGTTGACATCGGCACTGACCGCGACGGCGTTGGGCAGGCGCTTGAGCGTCTCGCGCATGCCATGGTGGTAGAGCGGCCAGATGGTGGAGACACCGAAGTCACCCTTGTCCTCCAGGTCCAGATCGCCGTGGTCGGCTTGGCCACCGAGCTTGCGTTCCAAAGCCGCAGGATCGTCTGACAGAGTCCGGAACTCGCTCAGGAAGCGGTTGTTGCCCCCGGCGACGCGCGCCAGAAAGATGCCCTTGGTGATCATGATCACCATGGCCAGCATGAACATCACGCCCAGCGTGCAGATGATGACCCAGCCATCCACCGTCACGCTTCGCAGCGTCGTTGCAAAGTAGGACTGGCCGCCGCCGCTGTCGCGCTGAGTATCACCACCGAACACGGTTAGCGGTGCCACCATGCCCTGGCCCCGTGCAGCCGCCTTGAGCCAATCGGCGCTGCGGGCCACATTGGCGACTTCGAGCTCATCGAGATCGCCGGTCAGGAAATTCGCATTGGCACCGGAGCCGCCGATGGCGAGCACACCGCCCATGTCCACGGCCGTGGCATCCGCATGCCCCACATCGGCGCCATCGACCAGCAAGGTGAGGTGCCCGCCTCCCAGAACCAGGGCAAAGTGGTGCCACTCATTCGCGCTCAGCGTGCCCGATTGCGTGACCGTGATCGGATTGCCGGTGCCTGAGGTATAGCGGGCAAAAGCCTGCAGGCCATTGATGCCAAGTACCAGTTCATGGCCCTGGTCGGCCAGCTGCACCACATCGGCATTGTTCTGAGTTCCGGGGATGCGCACCCAGGCCGAGGTGGTGAAGCCCTTGGCGGCCGTCGCACGCACCGCGCCGGTGGCCGGCACGGTGATGACCTGAGCGCCCGCGAACTTCACGCCGCCGCCGATCAGGGAAGCAGGACTGACCTCCGCATTGAAATTCGAAGGTTCACTCTTGTAACCGGTCGAATCCTGCGGCGAACCCTTGGCGGGACCGAAGTGATAGACCAGTGCCTGGCCGGTGTCATAGGTACCCGCGGCATCGGCGCCCGACGGCGCCTTCTTATTGCCGTAGTAGAGGAAGATCTTGTCGGTCTTCGCACCGCCCGCGAGTGCTGGCACGCGCACCCACAGCAACGCCATCTGCGTGGCTGAGTCGAAGCGCTCGATGTGGAATTTCAGCGGCGTCTTGTCATCCGCCGCCACGAAGCGCAGGTCCGATCCATCCGGATTGGCATCGCTGAAGTATTGGAAGTTGCCGAGACTCAGCCGGATCAGCACCGGGACGTCGGTGAGCGGACCGGGGATGTCCGCCCCCGCCGGCGTCAGGTCGAAGTCGATTTCCTTGCGAAAGGACCAGTCGTTGTTCCACCACGCCCGGGCCTGGCCTGACCATGCGCCGCTCAGCACAGCCAATCCGAGAATGCAAAGCACGCGCAGCGAATTATTCAAGACCGATCCCCGAATCGAATGGAAGGCGGCAGCCCCAGCCAGCGGTTACGAACCCACAAGTATTGGCGCCGTGTATGACAGCCACGTTGCCGGTGTCTGAAGCCGACTGTTCCGCTCACGGTCAAGTCAGAACCGGGCGTTGAAATCCAGCTGCCAGATATCCAGTCCATAGCGTGGACCGACGATTTCGTTGGCACTCAAGTAGCGCAGGCGCGCCCAGGTGTTGCGCGTCAGGCCCAGGGAGCCCCAGAAGTAGTAGCCATCCGCATTGGTGCTGCCACCGTGGAAGTCGGCGTCGGTCCAGGCATCGAGTACGGCATCGGCCTGCACGTAGCGGTAACCGACGGCGGCGCGCCAGCGGCCGAACTCGTCAACCGCGGGATTGCCGAAGCTCACCTCGCCGACGTAGCCCTTGTCCTGGGAGGAGTCGAAGACCTGACCGGACAGCGCCTCGACGGTGTTGAGGGCGTAGCCCAGATTGCGGGCAGCCTCCCCACTCACTGTCACGGAGTAGCTGCCGAAACTGTGATCGAAGCTGGCGGCAATGTCGGCCACGCGGAAGTGGGCCGCCAGGCCGAACAGATTGCTGGTGGTATCGGTGGTGTTGAGGATGTCGAATACCGTATTACCCCATTGCACGAATGGCGGCGCCGTGTAGTTGAGCAGCGTCGAGAAGGGTTGATTCTTGACGCCGGTCACCTTCAGGAAATCGTAGTAGGCCCCGGCGAGGCGGATATGATCGCTGCCGTCGTTGAAGCGCAGATTGGTACCCAGCTGGGCACCCAGCATCCACTTGTCCGCGGCAGCAGCTTCGGGCACTTCCAGCATCGGAAAGGCCCCGGCGGTCAGGAATACATGTGACTTGTCCGGGCCACCGACGCCCCAGCCAAGGCGCACGGTATCGGCGACACCTTCGAAGGTGAGATCGCGCGCGAAGACCAGCTCGGTCGGTGAAAACCAGGGATTGCTCAGGCGTCCACCCTCGAGCGTGTTCATCGACAGCAGCTCGCGCAGATTGGTATTCCACATGATGTAGGCCTGGTCGATTCCTACGGCATAGCGATTGCCATACTGACCCAGCGTCTGGCTCTCGGAACCAGCGATTTGCGTCAGCGACCCGGAGGCCAGGCGTATCACGGCCTCGACATAGTCGGAGAGGTCTGCCTTCACCCCCAGTCGCGCCCGCACCCGCATCCGGTAGCGGTCCTCGGTGGTATCGAGGAAGGGATAGGTGGCCTTGGCAATGCCGCCGGCGGCATTGACGGCATTGATGTCCAACAGCTGCTGAAACGAGTTGTCGTGCGGATACAGATCGGCCTGGCCGCGAAAAGTCACGTCGCCAAAGACACTGACGCCGGAGAGCCACGCGGGCAGCGCACCCGGAACGCCCCACTTCTCGGTCTTGGCTTCCTGGATGACGTCCTTGACGACGCCCGGTTTGACCTCGTCGGCGACCTGCTTGCTGATCTCGTCCTTGATGATCTGCGGCACGTACGGAACGCGCACGGCACCCGCTTCTTCCTTCGCCTGCGCAGCATCCTTGGCAGCCTGCGCAGTGGCGTCAGCGGCGGCCTTGTCCTGCGCCTGCTTGACCAACGCCTGCGCCTGGTCGCGGGTCAGCAAGCCCTTGTCCACCAGGGCCTGCAGCAGGTTGACGACCGTGTTGCGCAGCTCCTCCATTGACTGACGTTCGGCCGGACCATCGGCGGCCTGCCCAACCTGCGCGAACATCAGAAGCGCGGCCATGCCACCGGCTCCCCAAGCTTTTCGCAAGGACATCAATCAACTCCTGGACGGAAGCGTTCCACGATTCTTGTTGGGCGCCCATGGCGCCTCGGGAACGCGGCACGGTATCTCGGTCGATATTTCTGTCAGCAGTTTGCAGGTTCAGGATTACGAAAGCGTGACAGCGCAGGCCTCATGTGGTGCGCCGCAATCGCCGCAACGGGCCCAGATATGGTTCGTAGTTACGCCAGCGTTCGACCGAGCCCCGGCTGATCTTCTGGCGCACCTGCCATTTGCTCGCGGAAATCACTGTGCGTCTGGTCTGATGAAACTCCAGGCAGATCGGATCCCAGGCGACCCCCAGGAATTCAACCATTCTCTTGCTCCAGATTTCCGGTTCGGTGACCAGCGCTTCGTACGGAACTTCGAGCATCGCCTCGTTAGGCAGCACCGACTCCCAGTGCCGCATGATGCGGGAATATTCTTCGTGGTAATGCGCCAAGTCTTCAAGATCAGTGGCGTAGTGATAAGACGCTTCGAAGTCCTGAAAATACGCGGACAGGCAGGTATCGATGGGATCGCGCGCCATATGGATGAACCGGGCATCTGGCAATGCACAATGAATCAGTCCCAGACTCAGGAAATTTGCCGGCATCTTATCCACGACGTGCGCGGCGCCGGCTCCTTGGGCCCCTATCAGTGCGAGATATTCCGCCGCGTGCGAACGCAGCAGCGCAGCTTCCTGCGCCGTGCCTGGCGTCTCAAACGGCCAGTCTGCCAGCGCCTGGCTCCAATAGACGAGCTCGCCAGCGCCATGCATCGTCGGATGCGAAGCCAGTATCTGTTCCGCCAGGGAAGTGCCAGAGCGGGGCATGCCGACGATGAACACGGGGCGCGAACTCGTCACGATCGGATCGCTTCGCTGATTGACCCGTTCCGCGCCGAAACACTGAATGATACGGCTTACATACCGGTGAAACCCCTTCCGATCGTGCCCGGCACAGGTACTTCGTTTGAGATCATTGGCGCGCCGGAAATGGCTGAAGGCCTGCGCGAAGTCGCCGCAGTCGTCACAATACTTGCCCATTGCGTAGTGCAGGTGGGCCTGCTGACGCGCCGGGAGCCCGAGATCCGCGATGCGTTGCGCCTCCGAATACCAATGTGCGTCGCCAGGCGTCATCTTGCGCACGCTAGCAAGTGCGCTGCAGGCTTCCGCTGAATCGGGCTCAGTGACAAGCGCACGGCGCAGCATGTCCTCCGCAGCCGTAAAATCCCCCCGATCCGCCTTGATCCTGGCAAGGGAGATCAGAGAAGGGGCAAACTCTGGTTTCAGCTCATGCGCCCGAGCGGCGCATGCCGCGGCCTCCTCGTAGCGGTGCAAGAGCCTCAGCACGATGCTGAGGTTGTTATGAATTTCGGCCTGCTCAGGCAGCAGTTGTTGGGCTCGACGCAAGCTGACCTGCGCGGCGTCCAGCCTTCCGAGATCGCGCAGGGCGCAGCCGAGGTTGCTGTAGGCCAACGCATAGTCAGGCTGCAGCGCAACCGCCCGCTGGTAGTGGGCTACAGCCTGCTCGGTGTAGCCGAGCTCGACCAGGACATTGCCGAGATTCCAGTGCGCAGCGGCGGAATCGGGCTGCAGGTCGACCGCCTTTTGGTAGCTGGTCCGTGCTTGCTGCGCATCGCCAGTCGCGAACAGTGCGCGACCCAGATTCAGATGAGCCAATGCGAAATCCGCCTTCAACTTTATCGCCTGCCGATAGCAGGTGATGGCTTCCGGGATCTGGCCCAGCGCAAAACGTGCGGCACCGAGATCATTGCGGGCTTCGGCATATCCGGGATCGATCGCAAGCGCCCGTGAGTGACTGGCAACCGCCTCGTCCAACCGCCCTTGGCGCCGCAATGCGTTGCCGAGATTGCGCTGCGACTCCGCGTCATCCGGCAGCACGGCGGCGGCCTTCGCCAGCGCATCGATCGCGTCCTTGCCCTGCCGGTGCAGGGCAACGGCGAGTAATTTCCAGCCCACCCCTAAGTCAGGCTGCTCGGTGATGAGTTGCCGCGCAGCTACTTCAAGCTCTGCGAAGCGCCCTTGCTGGAGCAGCTGCGAAGAGCGACTCAGTGCTGCAGGACTGGAGTACTCGCCTCTCCGGCCACAGCATCTCTTGAATTTCCTGCCGCTGCCGCACGCACACAGATCGTTTCGACCGGGTTTCAAGGGGCCGAAACCTCGAAGCTCTCCGGCGGCAATCCCTTTGCATGCCGCTGCCACATTGCGCTGTAAGCCCGCTCCAGATGACGACAGCAGCGCTCGGTATCGAAAAGCGGCTGCGTCATCCGAGCGCTGGCGAGGTGCGCCCTCATCTCCGCCAGCTGCGCAGGATCACGCACCAGTTCGAGGGCGCGGGTCCGGTACTCTTCCGGGCTTGCGGTGATCAGCTGCGGCAGTCCCACCGCCCGAAGGAGGCTCGCGGCGACGCGGCCCGCGAAGGCATTGCCGAGGCATGTGAGCACCGGCAACCCCGCCCACAGCGCATCACTCGCCGTGGTGTGGGCATTGTACGGCAGGGTGTCCAGGAACAGGTCCGCCAGGCGATGCCGCGCCAGATGTGCCTCCGGGCTGGCGCGCTGCGCGAATACCAGCCGGGCCGACTCCACCCCCCGTGCCACGGCTTCCGCACGTAGGTTGCGCGTCGCGGCCTCGTTGTCGCCGAGCAACCACAGCACGCTTCCCGGTACATCGTGCAGCAGGCGCATCCAGACGTCGAACACGGCCGGAGTGATCTTGTAGTTGTTGTTGAAGCAGCAGAACACGAAACCTGCCTCCGGCAGCCCCGCCTCTGTCCGCGACGGCGTTTGGCCCGCCACCGACCGCTTGTTGTCGTTGCACTGGTAGCAATCCGGGAGCCACACGACCTTCTCGCTGTAGTGTTGTGCGTGCTCCGGCGGCAGCACGACGCGGTCGGCCAGCACGTAATCCATCTGCGCCAGGCCCATGGTCCCGGGGTAGCCCAGGTAGCTCACCTGCAGCGGCGCACAGCGGCGACCCAGGATTCCGGCGCGCATGCCCGTGGTGTAGCCCTTCAGGTCGATGGCGATATCCACGCCCAGTTCGCGCATGGTCTGGACCACCGCCTCATCGGTCATGCCCTGGACATCGAGGAAGCGCTCGAAGCCTCGTACCAGCCTCTGACGCATCGGACTGTCGTCGGGTGGTCCGAAAGACACCGCCAAGGACTCGAAGCGATCGCGATCGTGGCATTCGAACACACCCGCCATCAGGACGGCGGTGGCGTGGCTGTGGAAATCAGCGGACAGGTAGGCGATCTTCAGTCGCTTGCCGGCGCGCGGCACCGGCCAGGACGGCTCCGGCAGGGGTGGTGCCTGAGCCTCCCGCGCCGCGTAGATCTGCGCGCACCGCAACTGCAGAGGCAGCGAGTCATCCATGGACAGGAAGACGAAGGGCGAGGTCGCCGGTTCACCAACCGCCACCGCGCCCGCGATGCGTTCCCGGTCCCGTGCGAGATTGCGCCAATCACAGGCATAGTTGCGGGCTTCGCAGATGAGGCCTTGAACATACCAAGCCCGTGGCGCCTGCACTTCGAGTCTTTCGAAGGCAGCGATGGCCTCCTCGACACGCTTGGATCCCAGCAGCGCCATGCCGTATTCAAGTCGGCCGTCCACCAGTTCCGGACGCAGCGTTCGCGCCAACTCAAAATAGCGCACCGCCTCGCGCGGCTGTGCAAGCGTCGTCATGATGCGCCCCAGGTTGACCCAGGCTTGAGCGAGGTCGGGTTTCAGGTGGACCGCGCGTCCATAGGCTTCATGCGCGTCGAGCAACCGGTTCAGGTGACGCAGCACATCCCCTCGGCGACTGTGCGCCTCCGGCAGGGTCGGATTCAGCGCCAGAGCCTGATCACAGTATGCGAGGGCCGCCTCGATGCGGCCGAGTTTGAGCAACGACCCGGCGCAGTTGTGATGTGCTTGAGTGAACGTCGGCTGCAATGACAGCGCGGTGTCGAAACAGCGCATGGCCGCCTCATAAGCACCCGACTCGTGGTGGATGACGCCAAGATTGTTGTGGGCTATGGCGTAGCCCGCATCTAGTGCGATGGCCTGCTGGTAGCAGGCAACGGCGCCTTCCCGATCGCCGAGCGCCTGCAGCACCTGGCCGAGGTTGTTGTGGCCGCGCACGCTCCCCGGTTCCAGCTGCAGCGACGTGCGGTAGGCGGCCGCCGCGCCCGCCAGATCACCCATGACCTGAAGTGTGTTTCCCAGGCGGCGCTGGACAGCGGCGTCCTCAGGGCGCTGCTGCGCAAGCCGTCGCAGCTGCTGTGCTTCGGCGGCGGACATGGCCTACTTTTGCGACTCGCGCTTCAGACACTCGGTATAGTCGGGCTTGCAGTTGCCTTCCCCCAACCCGGTGACAAACACGTCTAGCCAGCTCAACGCCGCCGCGGCCAGCGGCGCCTGCTGGGTGTTGTTGCCGTTGTTCTGGTCAACGGATGACGTCGCGGAGGTTGTCGCCCCGCTGGCCGCGCTTGCCGCGCCGGACACCGACGCCGTGATGTCGCTCACCACCACCGGCACGCCCGTGGCCGTGCCGCCAAAATTAATGTTCGCAGCGCCCACGACGCTTGCGGCACTGATGTTGATGTCGCCGGCGGCGCCGATACCCGCATCGCCCGCGTTGACTGTGCCCACCGGTGCAATCAGATTGACGCTGCCGGCCGCCTGGCCGGTGCCGGTCTGGATGGTGCGAATGCCCGAGCCGGCTACAGCCGCGCTGAATGCCACGTAGGGATTGCCATGGCTGTCGTATTGGACCACGGGCGGCGGAATCGACAGCGAACTCTTTGCCCCGTTGCCGGCGTCGATGCTGCCCAGCTGCGACCAGATGACGATGTTGCCGCCACCCAAAGCGAAGATGCGCGAGCTGTTCACGTTGACATCGCTCAACGAGTAAATGTCGACATCCCCGCCGGCGGCCGTGACGACCCCCAGCTGGTTGGGCAACTTGGTCTGACCACCCGCCGGCGCATTGGCCACGCCCACATTGAGGTCCCCGCCAGGC
>DASZCK010000257.1:0-8625 GCA_035943195.1 Steroidobacteraceae bacterium | reverse complement strand
GTCCAGGCGCCTTCCGTGCCGGCGCCGGCGTCCGACACTGCGAATACCGCCAGCGCGGGCAGCGGGAACGCGGCCGATGATGCGCCGGCGGTCGAGCCGCCCCATGGCACTGCCACCGGCAATGCCATAGGCCGCGGCGACGTGCCAAGTTACGCCCAGGCGGCCAGTGTCCCGGGCGCGAACCTCCCTGAGCTTAAGCTTGACCTACACGCGTATTCCACTAACCCGGCGGAACGCTTCGTGTTTTTGAACATGATCAAACTCCAGGAAGGCCAGAGCACCCCGGCGGGGGTCAGGGTCGAGAGCATCACGCCTGATGGGGCCGTCCTTTCCTGGCAAGGCTCAAGGTTCTTCCTGCAGCGCCAATAGCCCCCGGCCGACGCCTTACCGGGCCATCCCAGGACCTTTCGGGAGACCGGTTTCACAGAAATTGACGTCGCCGCGCGACAATCCGGCGCCCTTCGGTCAAGGTTGCTGAGGGTCCATGCCTGCCCCCTTTTGCAAGGGGGCGCCGCCGTTCTGGGTCAATCATCTACCGTGTCGGAGTCAGCGCAGAAACACCCCGCCCCGGAGGCGCCTGCCGGCCTTGTGCCGTCGGCGGGTGCTGCCCGCTTGGCCGAGACACTGCTGCTGCTGACGCACGACGACTCGCTGGTCGAAGCCCTGTCCGGCGTGGTTCCCACCGGCTGTCTGATCATCGTCCGCGATGAGATGGCGCTCGCCGGCGAACTGATGAGCGGTCAGGCGGGCGTGGTATTCATCGACGCCGGTAGTGGAGCCGCCCAGGCAGGCATGACGGCGCAGCTGACGCAGCGCCTGCATGGCCAATTGCCCGATGTCGTGTTCGTGGTCGCAGGCGACGGTGCGGCACAAAACGAGCTCGCCCCGCTGATCACCGACGGCACCATCTACCGCTTCGTGCACAAGCCGGTCTCGGCGCAGCGGGTCAAGCTGTTCGTCGATGCCGCCTGGCGCAAGCGCGACGGCACCAGCAGTGGCGCCACCGGTCAGTTTCACGCCCTTTCAATGTCGCAGACGCAGCCCATCCTGCCGATGCCGGGACCGCGGCCCTGGCCCGCCATCGCGGCCGGCGCGCTCATCCTCGGCATGGCGGTCGGCTGGTATTTCCTGCAGTCAGCGCGGCCACCCGCCTCGCAAGCTCCCGCTGCGGACATCGCCGCACCGGCTGCGCACCCGGCCGCGCACCCGGCCGCACCGACTCCGCCGCCTGCATCGATCGAGCCGAGCGCGCGCCCGCAGCCCGCTCACGAGTCGGTGCAGGTGACGGCACGACACCACGCCACGATGACGCGCCCGGCGCTGCACCTGCAGGCACAACCGACCCTGCTGGCGGTGCCGGCGGCAGCGCCCATACCGGCGGTGAAACTGTCGCCAGATGTCGCGGCCAGCACACCGACGATTACCGCCGTGAGTGTCGCAAGCATGCCGCTGACGGGCGGTCAGCCCACCTCGACACCGCCGGTGAGTGAGGCCAAAGACCCGCTGTCGGTCGCCGCCGTCATCCTGGAACGCGAGCATTGGGTGGATCCTGAGTTTCCGGAAATCGCGCGCGAGCAGGACCTCACGGGTTTCGTCGATCTGGAATTCATGGTGCACGCCGATGGCAGCGTCACGGATGTCACGGTGCTGCGGGCCCAGCCGCTCGGGATCTTCGACAGGGCGGCGGTGGCCGCCGTGCGGCAGTGGCGCTACCGTCCGGTTCAACGCGATGGCATTCCGGTCGACGAGCATGCACGCCTGCGGCTGAACTTCGGCTACAAGTAGATGCGGTACGCCATGAACGCCCGTCTGCTCATCGTCGACCGCGATGCCCACTACCGGGAGTGGCTGCGCAATCATCTGGGGGTGCTGTTTCCGGACGGCGCGGTCACCGCGCTCGACGATCGCGACTTCGAAGAGCGGCTCGACACCTTCACGCGTCAGGATTTTCACCTGATCATGTTCGTCGCGCATTTCGGCTACAGCCCCGAGGATCCGCATTCCGAGGGCCTGGAACGACTGCGCCAATTGCGCGATCGCCCGGACTTTCCGGCCGTCATCGCGGTCGCCGAAGACGGCAATGAACTCACCGCGGTGCGCGCGTTGCAGTTGGGCGCCGTGGACTATCTGCCCAAGCGCCTGGTCAGTCCGGATCGGCTGCGCACGGCCGTGAAGCTCGCGTTGCGGCGGGTGGAGCTCGATGCGCCACAGCCCGCCGAAGCTGCCGAGGAGGCCGCTGACGCCGGGCATGACGCACGTTCGCTGCGCGACCCGATACCGGGCTACAGCATCCGCAAGACCATCGGTGAATCGGAAAAGGCGATGGTGTACCTGGCGGGCAGCGAGAAGCGCGCCGAGGATGTGGCGCTGAAAGTCACCAAGAGCGAAAGCGACGAAGCCGACGAGCAGCAGGCGCTGGCGCGCGAATACGCGACCTTAAGCGCGCTGAACAATCCCTCGATCGTCAGCATCTACGACTATGGCACCAACGCCGGCCGTGAATACCTGGCCATGGAGTACTTTCCACGCGGGGACCTCAAGAGCCGGCTGCTGCGCGGCATACTCGAGGTCGACGCGCTGCGCTATCTGGAGCAGATTGCCCGCGCGCTGCAGGTGGTCCACGAAGCCGGGATCCTGCATCGGGACCTGAAGCCCCCGAATCTCATGCTGCGCGAGAACGATACCCTGGTACTGATCGACTTCGGCCTGGCACGCAGCGCCGAGGGCGCACACAGCATCACCCGTACCGGGGTCCTGCGCGGCTCGCCGTACTACATGAGTCCTGAGCAGGCCCTGGGCGAGGAACTCGACGGCCGCACCGACCTGTACAGTCTCGGGATCATATTTTACGAAATGGTCACCGGCCGCAAACCCTACACGGGACTGTCGGCCATCGATGTTCTGCAGCAGCATGTCACGGCACCGCTGCCCCAGTTGCCGCACTCGCATGTGCACCTGCAGGCACTGCTCGAAGGCCTCATCGCCAAATCGCGCGACGACCGCTTCGCCAACGCGGCACAGGCGATCGAAGCCATCGCCGGCATGCGCGCCCTGCGCCGCACCGGATCGCGCCGCTAAGCTCGCGTCCAACCCGGGAACATCCCTACAGCCAGCCGTGCCTTTGGCTGACAGTGGATGCGTGATTGCGCGAATTTTCAGCGCCTGCGCCGACGCCCACCATCAGCAGTCTCAAATCAGGAGATTGCCCATGGGCAGCAAGAAGATGGCGGTATTCGGCATTTATCCGCATAGCTCGCAGGCCGAACGCGCGGTGGATGCCTTCATTGCGGCGGGTTTCTCCAGCTCGGACATCTCGGTACTGCTGCCGGACACGGACAGCACCCAGGCGTTCGCGCATCACAAGGACACCAAGGCGCCCGAAGGCACAGCCGTCGGCGTGACGGCAGGTGGCGCGATCGGCGGCGTGTTGGGCGTGCTGGCCGGCGTCGGCGCGCTCGCCATCCCGGGAATCGGTCCACTGATTGCCGCGGGCCCCATCATGGCCGGTCTTGCCGGTCTTGGCGTCGGCGGGGCGGTGGGCGGCCTGGTCGGCGCGCTGATGGGCATGGGCATCCCCGAATACGAAGCGCGACGCTACGAAGGCCGCGTCAAAGGCGGTGGCACCTTGCTGTCCGTGCACTGCGATACCGACGATCAGATATCGCGGGCCAAGAACATATTGAGAGGGACCAGCGCCGAGGACATCGCCGCCACCAGCGAGGCGAGTTCACCGCGCAACGCCACAGCCGCCTGAGCAACCGAGGTTAATCATCATGAAGCGTCGTAACTATCACCTCACGTTGCTGGCCGCGGCAGCGATGGCGCAAGCCGGCCTGGGAATGGCCCAGGGCTCCGACCATGGCGGCTCCGGCAGCGCATCACAAAACTCGGCCAACCCCGCGAGCAGCGCGGACGCACAGTCGCACAGCCGCGCGGCTGCCACGCTGGCGCAGAGGATCCGGCGCGGATAGCCGATGGACACCCTACTGCGGGCGGACAGCAGTCGCGAGATCCAGCCGCGGATCAAGGCCATCGGCTATGCCGCCAAGCACTGCTTCAGCCACCTCAAACCCCTCGAGTTCGAACGCCCGGGTGTGGGCGATCGGGAAGTGCAGATCCAAGTGCTGTACTGCGGCGTCTGCCATTCGGACCTCCAACAGGTGAGGAACGAATGGCACAACACCATCTATCCCTGCATGCCCGGGCACGAGGTTGTCGGTCGCGTGGTGAGAGTGGGCAACGCGGTGACGCGCCACAAGATCGGCGACCTGGTCGGAGTGGGCTGCATGATCGACAGCTGCGGCGAATGCGGGCCATGCAGGGCCGGTGCTGAGAATTACTGCGAATCAGCCAATGGGTGGCTTGGCACCTACAACGGCCCGACGGTGCCCGCCGAGGAGGCCCCGGGGCACGCCAATATCTATGGCCGCGACAACACCTTTGGCGGCTATTCCAATGTTCTGGTGGTGAAGGAGCACTTCGTCCTGAAAATCCCCACGGCCTTGGATCCGGACGCCGCCGCGCCGCTCCTGTGCGCCGGCGTGACGACTTATTCGCCCCTCAAGCGCTGGGGCGTGAAGCCCGGACACTGCGTCGGCATCGTCGGTTTCGGCGGTCTGGGCAACATCGGCGCGAAGTTGGCCAAGGCCATGGGCGCGCATGTCACCATCTTCACGCGCAGCCGGGATAAGCGCGAGGAGGCGACGCAATTGGGATTTTCGGCCATTCTCGAAGACGACGAGCAGGCCTTCCATGCCGCGGCCTCGAGCTTCGATTTCATGCTCTCGACCATCCCCGGCAGCCACGACTTGAATCCCTACATCAGGCTGCTGAAGCGCGATTCCACCATCTGCGTGGTGGGCTGCCTGGAGCCGCTCGAGCGGGTCGACAACATGGAAGTGGCGACGCACCGCAAGGAGGTCGCCGGGTCGTTGATCGGCAGCATCGGCGAGACTCAGGAGGTGCTGCAGTTCTGCGCCCAGCACGACATCGCACCGGATATCCAGGTCATCCGCATCGATGAACTGAACGACGCGTACCGCAAGGTCGAAAAAGGCGACGTGCGCTATCGCTTCGTGATCGACATGTCGTCACTACAGAGCGCGGCCTGAACCCCAGTCAGACTCAGTGGCCGACGGTCACCGGTATGGCGTTGACGCCTTCGGCACCGCGCGCGCTCTCATAGCGTCTGCCAAGTATCCAGGCAATCGGGAACCAGACCAGCGACACGGCTGCCCCCAGCACCGCCAGGCCGATGTCGCCCCAGCCGTTCAGGACGAAGACGCTGGCAAAGGAGGCGATGAGGTCGCCGCCACGGTAGATCACGGTGTCGATGACGTTCTTCGCCTTGTACTTGCTTTCCTGGTCCACGACCGTGAACAGCATCTCGCGCGTGGGCTTGGCGACCGCGTATTCGGCCACGCGCCGCACCACCTGCAGGCTGCTCAGGATCAGCAGCACCGGTGAGAAGGCAATGGCGAGGAAGGCGAACACCATGATGATGGGATTGAGCATCAGGCCGAGCTTCACGCCGAAGCGCTTGATGATGCGCCCGGTGCCGATCAGCTGGATGACGACCGCCATGCTGTTCACCGCGAGTTCAATGGCGGCGTAGGCCTGGGTGCGGGCATTGTGATCGGTGAAGGCCTTGGTCATGAGGTCGCCAAGCTGTGTATAGACGACGGTGGAGATGAACGTCATCAGCAGCAGGAAGCCGGCGATCAGCATCAGGTAGGGCGATCTCAGCAGCAGCAGGAATCCATCCAGCGGATTGCCGCCGAGCCGGTGATTGATATTGGTGCTCTGGCCTTCGCTGCCCGAGGCTGCCACCAGCTTGTCGCGCTCTTTGGCCAGCAATTTCACCAGCAATGCCGTGACGATGAAGCCCGCGGCGGAAATCAGCATCAGGCCATCGTTGCCCACGCCCTTGGCCAGCAGCGTCGCGATGGCGGGACCGGCGATGCCGCCCACGGTGCCACCCGCGGCGATGAAGCCGAACAGGCGCTTCGCCTGGTTGCGCGAGAAGATGTCGGCCATGAAGCTCCAGAACACCGAGATGATGAGCATGTTGAACACGCTCACCCAGATGTAGAAGCCGGCCGCGACATAGCGATCGGAGACCTTGCCGCCGGAAAACAGGGCATAGAACCCCAGGATGGTGAGTGCGATGAAGCCGTACACCCAGGGCAGAAAATTGGAGAGCTTGAGTCGCGAGGCCATGCCGGCGTAAATCGGGGCCAGCAGCAGCGTGCCGATGAAGGTGCCCAGGAACAGCTCGTTGTAGTGCTTGGCGCCGAACACGGTGCCCATGGCATCGCGCACCGGCTTGACGACCGAGTAGCTGCCGAACAGGAAGAAAAAATACAGCATGCTCAGCAGGACGGCCGACAGTTCGTGGGGTTCGACGCCGGCCAGCCATTTGAAAAATCGCTGGACCAGTGTGGGGTTGTTGTTCTCAGACATGGTGCATCCTGCGTGACTTTCGGCGGCGACTATAGCCCAACCGCGGTGCGCGTTTGAAGCGCTCCGCCGCTCCCAAGGTGGTACTACACCTGTGCCGCACGCGCGGCCCCAAGATCCGCCTGCTGCCGGGCGCGGCGCTCCTCAAAGCGCCTGCCCAGCGCCAGGGCCCCCACGCCCCAGATCACGGATATCCCGAACCCGGCCACCGCCGAGCCTATGACGCGCAGGCCCGCGAGCCGCAAACCGGCTTCCATCCACGCGGCACTCAGGTCGCCGAACCGGTAGACCACGGTGTCGATGACGTTCTTGGTCTTGTAGCGATCCGCCTGCGGCACCACGGTAAAGCAGATCTCGCGGGTGGGACGCGCGATCGCATATTGCGAGACCTGCCGGATCACCTGCAGTGCCTGGATCATCAGCAGGGTGGGCGAGAGCGCCAGGCCGACGAAGGCCACGACCATGATGATGGGATTGAGGATGAGGCCGGCGGTGACGCCGAAGCGATGGACATAACGTCCCAGGCCGAACAGCAGAATGATCGCGGCCAGTATGTTGACCACCAGCGAGATGTCGGCGACCGCCACCGCCCGGCTGGCCTGCGCCGAGAACGCATGCGCGATCACATCGGTCTGCAGAAAGTAGCCCACCGTGTTGACCCAGGTCATGAGCAGGATGAAGGCGGCCTGGTGGCGCGAATAGGCCGAACGCAGCAGTTCCCAAAAACCATCGAAGGCATGGCCGGCAAGCTCGTGGTCCAGGGTCGTGGGCTGGAATGCTGCACCGTCCCGCTGCAGCCGCGTCTTCTCGCGCATGAGCATATGGACCAGTGCGATCACGACGATGAAGCCTGCGGCAGCGATGGACAGCATCGCATTCAGGCCGATGGCATGCACGAACAGGCGCACGATGAGTGGACCGACAATGGCGCCGGTGCTGCCGCCGGCCGCGATCAATCCAAACAGCCGTGTCGCCTGGGTCGCCGAGAACACATCCGACACCAGCGTCCAGAACACCGAGATCATGAACAGATTCACGACACTGAACCACACGTAATATGCGCCGCCTATCCAACGGTTGCCCGGGTCCAGTTTGAACAGCACCTGGAACAGCACCACGTTCACCAGCCAGAACCAGAACACGCCGGGCAGCAAGCGGTTCAGCCGCACTCGTGCCGCGAGCCAGGCGTAGATGGGCGAGGCGATGATGGTGCCGATGAAGGTGCCGGTGAACAGCAACTGCAGCTGGTCGTTGTAGTCGGTGGCGATGGTGTCGCGCACCGGCTTGAGGATGTAGTAGCTGGCCAGCACCATGAAGTTGCAGGCAAAGGCCAGCATCACGGCGCGCCGCTCCTGCGGCAGAATCTGGGTGCCGCGAGTCAGCAAGCCCTCAAGGCGCCGACCCGACACAGTGTTTCAGCGAAGGATCGCCAGGCGCGCCAGGTTGCTCTGCACCGTGCCGTCCATCGCACCGCGATCGGCATACCAGCGACGCACCGCGTCCACCAGCGCGATGGCGGCCTCGCGCTCCGGCTCCTGTGCCGCATCCAGACGCAACAGGTCACTGAGCGCGTTCTTGCGCCGCAGAGGCGCGGCCCGCGTCAGCCGTCGCAGCCGCAACCGGCGCAGGGCAGCCGCCGGGACTGCCGTGCCGGATTCATCGTCGGTCACTTCGGCGCGGGACTGCGCCAGACGGAACAATGCGTCCGCGGTGGGCACGGATACGTTGGTGTCGGTGCGCGCGGGTCGGACCCAGTTCTGGCACCACTCCAGATAGTGCTCCGGTGAACTGCGCAGTGCCGGGTCGGCAACCGCCACACAGATATGCGGCAGAGCGAGCGCCAGTGGCACGGCCTCGGCCCACAGCCGTTCACGCATCAGGTAGTCGATGTCACCGAGATAGGCATCGAGCATCCGCGACCGGCCGTGCCGGGCATTGGGTGGATTCCGTGCCGCGCCGCCTGTGCCGCGCTCTGGCCCCGGACGTTGACTCTCAACGGCCATGTTCCTTCCTCTTAACTAGCACTCACTGCGCCCGATATGAGTTCTTGTTGCGACGGGCGCAGTCCAGGAGAGCATCTTGGCCGAAGTCCCCGTGTATTGCCAATTTCGCCTGGAATTTGACTTTTTTCGCAGGAGCGCGGCGCCGCCGTGCTAGGGCTTGCGG
>DASZCK010000256.1:0-10946 GCA_035943195.1 Steroidobacteraceae bacterium | reverse complement strand
GGCCTGTACCACATCCTCGAAGACGACGGCGCGCCCATCACAGATCAGGATCGCCAGACTGAAATCGAGTTCGCCGTACTGCGCGCGCTGCAGCGCGCCGATGCGAGCATGCCGGTAGTTTCGCGGCGCGCGCCGCGCCAGGCACGCATGTTCAACACCGCCACCCAGGTCACCATCAGCGTCGATGACCGCAACCAGCGCTCGGTGCTGGAGCTGGTGGCCGGTGACCGCCCCGGACTGTTGTGCGACGTCGGCAAGGTCCTCATGCAGCAGCACATCGAGCTGCGCAAGGCCAAGATCATGACGGTCGGTGAACGTGCCGAAGACGTCTTCTATGTAACGGATCTGCAGCATCGACCCCTGAACGAGCAGGCGGCCCAGTTGTTGAAGGAGCACCTGTTGCAGGCCCTGGACCAGCGATCGGTCATATGAATCCGCATCTGGCGTCGCTGCACACCTACCCGTTCGAGAAACTGAACCGGCTGCTGGCAGGTGCCGGGCCACCCGCGCAGCTACGCCCCATCGCCTTGTACATCGGCGAACCGCAGCACGAGCCGCCGCCGTTGGTGCTCGAAGCGCTGCGGCAGGGTGTCAACCGACTCGGCGCCTATCCGCTCACCGCGGGAACTATCGAGCTGCGCAGCAGCGCGGCGCGCTGGCTGGAGCGGCGCTTCAGCCTGCGGGCCGGGAGCGTGGATCCGGCCAGCATGGTGCTGCCGGTGAACGGCACCCGCGAGGCGCTGTTCTCTCTGGTGCAGACGGTGGTGAATCCCAGCGACATGCCCATCGTGATCACCCCCAACCCGTTCTATCAGATCTACGAAGGGGCGGCGCTCCTGGCCGGCGCCACGCCCTACTACCTCAACGCCACGGCGGCGACGAACTTTGCGCCCGACCTGGACTCGATACCGAGGGCGGTGCTCGAGCGCACCCAGGTGCTGTTTCTGTGCAGCCCGGGCAATCCCACCGGCGCCGTGCTGCATGAGAACTATCTGGCGCGGGCGCTGGACCTGGCCGAACGGCACGACTTCATCGTGGCGGCCGATGAGTGCTATGCCGAGATATTTCCGGATGAGGCGCGACCGCCGCCCAGCCTGCTGGAAGTCGCCCAGGAAACCGGTCGCGACCGTTTCCAGCGCTGCATCGTGTTCCACAGCCTCTCCAAACGCTCCAGTGTCCCGGGGCTGCGCTCCGGATTCGTGGCCGGCGACCCGGAACTGCTGCGCAAGTTCCTGCTGTATCGCACCTATCATGGCGGCGCGATGTCACCCATGGTGCAGATGGCGAGCGCCGTCGCCTGGGATGATGACGCGCACGTGCGGGTCAATCGCGCGCTGTATCGGGAAAAATTCGACCGGGTGCTGCCGATACTGTCGCCGGTGCTGGACGTGCGAAAACCCGAAGGCGCGTTCTACCTGTGGGTGGATGTCGACGGCGACGATGAGGACTTTACCCGCGAGCTCTTCAGCACCCAGAACGTCACCGTGCTGCCCGGCAGCTACCTGGGACGGACCACCGAACGGGGCAATCCCGGCGCCGGCCACCTGCGCCTGTCACTGACCGCCACGGTCGAGGACTGCGTGACCGCCGCAACGCGGATCCGCGACTACCTTGATGCTCGCGTAACATGACGCTCATGAGTGATATACAAAAACTGCAGCCCCTGATCGAGGCCGCGTTCGAGAAGCGCGCCGAGATCACCTCGAAGTCCGTTTCGCGCGAGCTCTTTGACGCCATCGAAAGCGTGGTCGACCTGCTCGACCGCGGCACGCTGCGCGTCGCTGAGAAGCGCGATGGCGCGTGGATCGTGCATCAGTGGCTGAAGAAGGCCGTGCTGCTGTACTTCAGGACCCACGACAACTATGTGATCGACGCCGGTCATACCAAGTTCTTCGACAAGGTGCCCTTGAAATATGCCACCTATTCGGCGGCACAGTTCCGCGAGGATGGCGCGCGCGTGGTGCCTGCCGCGATCGTGCGCAAGGGCGCCTACGTGGGCCCCAACACCGTCCTCATGCCCAGCTACATCAACATCGGCGGTTACGTCGATGCCGGTTCCATGATCGACACCTGGGTGACGGTGGGCTCGTGCGCGCAGATCGGCAGGAATGTGCATCTGTCGGGCGGCGTCGGCATCGGCGGGGTGCTGGAGCCGCTGCAGGCCAATCCCACCATCATCGAAGACGACTGCTTCATCGGCGCGCGCTCCGAGATCGTCGAGGGCGTGATTGTGGGCGCAGGCTCGGTGATCTCCATGGGCGTCTTTATCGGCCAGAGCACCAAGATCTATGACCGTACCAGCGGCGAGGTGCTGCAGGGACGCGTGCCGCCAGGGTCGGTAGTAGTGTCCGGCTCCCTGCCCGCCGCTGATGGGCGCTACTCGCTGTATTGCGCCGTGATCGTCAAGAAGGTGGACGCCCAGACCCGGGCCAAGACCTCGATCAACGAGCTGCTGCGCGCCACGGAGTGATGGCGATGCCGTGCCGGTCACCCGGCACGACCGCTTTGTCACCGCTGGGCGACTGACGGCATAACCGGAATGCCGCAACACTGTCACTCCCAAGATCAAGGGAGTTACCAGACAGATGTACAAAGCGATAGTCCTCGGCCTGTTGGGCGTGCTCGCCGCATTTTCCGCAAGCGCCCAGCAGAAGACCGGCCCCGGGGTGCCGGCGGATGACAGCCTCACCTGGCAGGGCATTACGCTGTATGGCGTGGTCGACGTGGGCCTGCAGTACGACACCCACAGCGCCCCGTTCACGCCGTACCGGCCCGCGGCCAGCGGCAACATCGTGCGCTCGAATGACTACCAGACGGCCTTTGGCCTCACGCCGAGCAACATGGGTCAGTCGCGGGTCGGCCTGCGGGGAGTCGAGCCCCTGGTCGAGGGCCTGAAGGCCATTTTTCAGATTGAGACATTCTTCAACCCGCAGTCCGGACAGCTAGCCGATTCGCTGCGCTCGCTGGCGGCGAACAATGGCAAGGCCGTTAGCAGCCAGAATATCGGTGTGGACGGCAGTTCGGCAGGCCAGGCCTTTCAGACCGCGTTCGTGGGTGTGCAGTCGGACCGCTTCGGATCCCTGACGGTCGGGCGCCAGGTGACGCTGCTGTCGGAGGGCACCATCAAGTACGACCCGAATTACAACGCCACAGCCTTTGGCCTGCTGGGCGCATCCAATACCTATTCAGGTGCCGGCAGCAGCGAAACCAACCGCCTCAACTCCACGGCGAAGTACTCGTGGAAGTACCGCGACCTGATGCATGTTGCGGGCCTGTACCAGTTCAACGGCGCCAGTGGTTCCGCACAGACGGCCGTCCAAGCCGATGTCGGCGCCGCCTTCGCCGGTGCCTCGATCGACGCCTACTACTCCAAGATCAGTAGCGCCATCACCGGCACCGCGCTGACCGCCGCACAGGTCACGACGCTGCCGACCGGCGCTGCGCTGTCGAACTCCCTGGCCGCGACGGTCTCCGATAACACCGCCTACGCGCTCATGGGACTGTACGAACTCAAGCCGCTGAAGTTCTTCGCCGGCTACGAGAACATCAAGTATGCCAATCCGAAGAATTCCCTGAGCGCGGGCACCCTCGACCTCGGCGGCTACGTGCTCGCATATGTCAACAACAGCGCCTACACCGAACCAAAGATCGTCCAGGTGTTCTGGACCGGCATGCGCTACAGCGTCATTCCGCACCTTGAGCTCACCGCGGCGTACTACCAGGTTCATCAAAGCGCCTACGGCAACACCGCCGCCACGGCCGGCTGCGGCACGACCGCGCACAGTACCTGCAGCGGCAACATCCAGGCCCTCTCCTTCGACGCGGACTACCGCTTCAACGTGCACCTCGATATCTACGCCGGCGCCATGTACTCGAGCGCGCATGGCGGCCTGGGCAGCGGCTACCTCTACAGCACCAACATCAATCCGACACTGGGGGCGCGTTTTAAATTCTGACATCCGACCGCGTCTGTTGCCGTTCGTTACAAAAAACCTTCCGGCGAGCCGGCCATCGCTGGAATACTCCTGCCACATGGAACAGTCGCCGCACATCCTGTTTGTCGAGGACGATCCGGATATCCGCGGCCTGGTCGCCGACTTCCTCGAGGCCAATGGCTACAGGTTGAGCGTAGCCAAGGACGGTCGCGAGATGGACCGGATGCTGGGCGTGAGCCGCATCGACCTCTTGATCCTCGACATCATGCTGCCGAAGGAAGATGGTCTGTCACTGTGTCGGCGGGTGCGCGCCAGCAGCACTGTGCCGATCATCATGCTCACGGCGCGCGCCAGCGAAGTGGATCGGGTCGTCGGCCTGGAAATCGGAGCCGACGACTACCTGACCAAACCCTTTGGGACACACGAGTTGCTGGCCCGCATTCGGGCCCTGCTGCGGCGCGCTCAGTCGCTGGGCACACCGCAGGCGCGCCAGCGCTCATTACTGCAGTTCGCCGGCTGGAAACTGGACGTGGGCACCCGCCGCCTGACTGCGGCGGACGGCGCCCACGTGCCCTTGACCGGGGGTGAATTCGAATTGCTGGCCGCCTTCTGCGAGCGGCCCAACCGGATACTCACCCGTGATCAGCTACTGGATCTCACCCGCGGCCGCAGCTCTGCGCTGTTTGACCGCAGCATCGATATCCAGGTCAGCCGCCTGCGTCGTAAGATAGAAGCCGATCCGAAGGATCCGCTGATCATCCAGACCGTGCGCTCCGGAGGCTATATCTTCACTGCCGAGGTCACCGCCGCTTGAAACGCCTGCTGCGCTGGCTGCTGCCGGCCGGCTTTCGCGGGCAGGTGGCCGCCATCCTGATACTCGGCGTACTGCTCTCGCAGGTGTGCGCGGGCGCGCTATACCTGGTGGCGCTGCCCCAATGGCAGCGGGTGCTGCGACCCGACCTGGCTGTCACCAAGGTGTCCATGGTGGTGACCCTGCTCGAATCGGTTGCGGCCGCCGATCGGCCAGCCTTTGCGCGGCTGTGGGACGAACCGCAGTTTCGCGTGCGTTTCGAGCCCGGGGTGGACGCTTTGCCGCAACCGCAGGCCCACGCGGATGCGGCACTGCGCGCGCAGCTCGCTGCCAAACTCCAGCGCAATGCGGCCGCCGTGCAGGTTTATGACCAAGGCGGCCCACAGGGCGCGAATACCAAGCAGATCAGGGTGCTGTTGGCGGGCGGCGGCGTCGTGCAGATTTCGGCTCCGGTGGGCCTGGAGATCAGGGTCGGGCTGCTCGAGGAGCTGGCGACTGCCGCCTTCCTGGTATTCGCGATCACCGTGCTGTGGTTCTGGGTTACCTGGACGGTCAATCATCCGCTGGATCGTTTTGCGCGGGCCGCGGAGCGCGTGGGTGTCGATGTGCACTCCCCGCCCCTGGCCGTACACGGTCCACCGGAACTGCAGCGCGCGATTGGCGCCTTCAACGAAATGCAGGTGCGCCTGCAGCGACTGCTCACCGATCGGACGCTGATGCTCGGGGCAATCAGCCACGACCTCGGGACGCCACTGACCCGACTGCGCTTGCGGGTGGAGACCGACCGGGCCGGCGACACGGCCAAGATGCTGGCCGATATCGAGGCCATGCAGATCATGCTCACCTCCGCACTCTCCTTCGTGCGCGGCGTGGATGACGCCGAACAGCGCGAGGTGGTGGACCTGGATTCACTGCTGCAGACGGTGTGCGACCTGGTGTCCGACCTGGGCGGGGATGTGAGTTACGGCGCGCCGACGCGCAGCAACTATTACTGCAAACCCCAGGCGATGCTGCGGGCACTGACCAATGTGGTCGGCAATGCCGCCAAGTACGGCGATCATGCCTGGGTCACGCTGCGGCGGATCGCGGCTGCCGGATTCGTCATCGAGATCCAGGATGACGGTCCGGGGATTCCGGACATCGAGAAAACCAAGGTCTTCGAGCCCTTCTATCGCACCGATGAGGCCCGCGAGTCCGACCGGCAGGGCATGGGGCTGGGCCTGTCCATTGCACGCTCGATCATCCTCGCGCACGGCGGTGTGATCGAGTTGCGCAACCACGAGCCGCGCGGGCTCACCGTGCACATCTTCCTTCCGGCGACCCATACCCATGGCGGCTAATCGTGTAACCGAGTGTTTCAGGTCCGCCGCCGCGACACGGTACGCTGCAAATCACGCGCTCCCGCAAAGCCACCGCACGGCATCATAGGCCAATGTGGATCATTCGCACCGCCTTACGCAGCCCCTATAGTTTTTTCGTTCTGGCGATCGTGATCGTGCTGTTCGGCTCCCTGGCGGCAGTGCGCACCCCGGTCGACATCCTGCCGGACATCAAGCTGCCGGTGATCAGCATCGTCTGGACCTACGTGGGCATGCCGCCGGCCGACATGTCCAATCGGGTGGTCACGTACTACGAGCGGCAGATGACCACGGCGGTGACCGGCATCGAACACATCGAGTCCCAGTCGCTGCACGGCGTCGGCGTCGTGAAGGTCTTCTTCCATCCTGATGTCAACGTGGACACCGCGTTGAGCGAGGTGATCGGCATCTCGCAGACCGTGCTTAAGCGCCTGCCGCCGGGCATGAATCCGCCGCAGATCCTCAGCTACAACGCCTCCAGCGTCCCGGTGCTGCAGCTGGCCTTGTCGGGCAAGAACCTCACCGACCAGCAGCTCTACGATCTGTCCAACAACTTCATCCGTCCGCGCCTGGCAGAAGTCGAAGGCGCCGCGGTGCCGTCACCCTACGGCGGCAAGAATCGCCAGGTGCAGGTGGATCTGGACCCAGCCGCGCTGCACGAAAAGAACCTCAGTCCGAGCGACGTCGTCAACGCCATTCAACTGCAGAACCTGCTGCTGCCGGCCGGCACCGAGAAGATTGGCACCTTCGAATACGAGGTACTGCTCAACGCCAGCACCGACAGCCTCGACGCGCTCAATGATCTGCCGATCAAGAGCGTCGACGGCACCGTGATCTACCTGCGCGACGTCGCCCACGTGCGCGATGGCTACTCACCGCAGCAGAACATGGTGCGCGTCAACGGCCTGCACTCGGTGCTCACGACCATTCAGAAGAACGGCTCAATCTCCACCCTCAGCATCATCAGTCAGGTCAAGGCGCTGCTGCCGCTGATCAAGGCTGGCGCGCCCGCGGGGCTCAACATCGGCCTGGTGGGGGACCAATCGATCTTCGTCTCCGCCGCCGTGATGGGCGTCGCCCGCGAGGGCATCATCGCGGCCGTGCTGACGGCGCTGATGATTCTGCTGTTCCTGGGCAGCCTGCGCTCCACCCTGATCATCACGCTGGCCATCCCCTTGGCCGTCCTGACCTCCATCCTGTGTCTGTCAATCCTCGGGCAGACCATCAATGTCATGACGCTCGGCGGCCTGGCGCTGGCGGTCGGCATTCTGGTCGACGACGCCACGGTCACCATTGAAAACATCAACTGGCACCTTGAACAGGGCAAGCCGGTCGAGCAGGCGGTGCTCGACGGCGGTCAGCAGATCATCGTGCCGGCGCTATTCTCGTTCTTGTCCATCAGCATCGTGTTCGTGCCCATGTTCTATCTCTCCGGCGTCGCCCGCTATCTGTTTGTGCCCATGGCCGAAGCGGTGGTGTTTGCCATGCTGGGGTCGTTCGTGCTGTCGCGAACACTGGTGCCGATACTGGCGAGAAATCTACTCCGCAGCCACGGCGAACTTGATCCGGGCGCGCGCTTGGGCGAGGGCGCTGCAGCCGCTGCCGTCGGTGGCAACCTGTTCATCCGCTTTCAGCGCCACTTCGAGCGTGGTGTCACCGATACGCGGCACCTTTATGCGAGGGGACTCACACTTGCGATGGGTCGACGCGGGCTGTTCATGAGTGTGTTCCTGGCTTTCATCGTCGTTTCGGTGATCGTGCTGACACCGTGGCTGGGCGAGAATTTCTTCCCGTCGGTGGATTCGGGCGAGATCAAGCTGCACGTACGGGCGCAGGCCGGCACGCGCATCGAGGAGACGGCCCGACTTTGCGATCAGATCGAAAACGCGGTCCGCCGGATCATTCCGCCCGATGAGCTCGGCAGCATGATCGACAACATCGGGCTGCCGATCAGTGGCATCAACATCACCTACAGCAATTCCGCACCCATCGGTCCGGCCGACGCCGACATCCTCATCAACCTGAAGGGCAGCCACGCGCCCACCGACGGCTATATCAAGATCCTGCGGCAGCGACTGCCACGGATGTTTCCGGAAGCCACTTACGCCTTCCTGCCGGCGGATATCGTCAGCCAGATCCTGAATTTCGGGCTGCCGGCCCCGATCGATGTCCAGGTCGTGGGATTCAAGCGCGATGAGAACGCGCGTTACGCCCAGGCACTCCTCGGCCGGCTGCGCCACGTGTCCGGCATCGCCGACCTGCGCATGCAACAGACGTTCGACCAGCCGGTGCTCAACGTCAAGGTCGACCGCATCCGCTCAACCCAAGTGGGATTGACCCAGCGTGATGTCGCCAACAGCCTGCTCGTATCACTCTCGGGCAGTGCGCAGGTGTCGCCGAATTTTTGGGTCAATCCGGACAACAAGGTGTCGTATCCGCTCGTTGCGCAAACACCGCAATACCGCATCGACACCCTCTCGGACCTGGACAACATCCCGGTGAGCGGCGCCTCCGAGCATGGACCGCCGCAACTGCTGGGCGCCGTGGCGACCATCACGCAGGGCCGCGCCGAGGGTGTGGTTTCGCACTATGACGTTCAGCCCACCATGGATCTGTTTGCGACGGTGCAGGGGCGGGACCTCGGAGCCGTCGCATCCGACATCGCCGGGATTCTCAAACAGACTTCCAAGGAGGTACCGGCGGGCTCGACCGTGGTGATTCGCGGTCAGGTGCAGACCATGAACGAATCCTATGAAGGACTGCTGTTCGGCATCGCGGGTGCCTTCGTGCTCATTTACCTGCTGCTGGTCGTGGACTTTCAGTCCTGGCGCGATCCGTTCATCGTGGTGTGCGCCCTGCCCGCGGCCCTTGCGGGCATCACCTGGATACTGTTCGTCACCGGCACGACGCTGTCAGTGCCGGCCCTGACCGGGGCAATGATGGCAATGGGCGTCGCCACCGCCAACAGCATCCTGGTGGTCAGCTTCGCGCGCGAGCAGCTGGCGCTCGGCCGCGACCCCATAGCCGCGGCGATTGACGCCGGCACCACGCGCTTCCGGCCGGTGCTGATGACCGCCCTGGCGATGATCATAGGGATGATTCCCATGGCCCTCGCAATGGGCGAAGGGGGCGAGCAGAATGCGCCGCTCGGCCGCGCGGTCATCGGCGGGCTGCTGTTCGCAACCGTGGCCACGCTGCTGTTTGTGCCCGTCATCTTCAGTGTTCTGCACCGCAACGACGCACCGACCATCACGGAATTCAATCCACTATGACAGAGCCCGGGACCGAACCCTTGCCACGCCGCCTGCGCCACGCGCTGCTTTTGGGTGCAGCGGCCGTGTGCGTGATCGCCGCCCTGGGCATCGGCTTGCGGATCCGCGCGCAGAGCCAGGTCAGGCAGTGGACCGAGGATCAGGCCATCCCGACCGTGGCACTCATCTCGCCAAAGCCGGCCGCGACCATGCAGGAACTGGTGCTGCCGGGAACCTTGAGCGCGTTCATCGACGCTCCCATCTACGCCCGCGTGGATGGTTACCTGAAGCGCTGGTACCTGGACATCGGGGCGCACGTGAAGGCCGGCCAGGCACTGGCCGATATCGAAACGCCGGAACTTGACCAGCAGATCCACCAGGTTGAAGCCGAGCTGGCGACTGCCAAGGCCACCAATGATCTGGACAAGCTCACCGCCGAGCGGTGGCAGAAAATGCTGCGAGCGCAGTCGGTCTCGCAACAGGAAGCTGACGAGAAGTCGGCCGCCTACTCGGTAAGCCAGGCGCGCGTGGATGCCGCGCGGGCCAATCTGGACCGCCTCCGGGCACTGGCGGCATTCAAGCACGTCACCGCGCCGTTCGATGGCATCGTTACCGCTCGCAATACCGATGTCGGCGATCTGATCAATGCCGGCGCCGGCGGCAAGGGCAGTGAGCTGTTCCGGATTGCCGATGAGCACGAGGCGCGCGTCTACGTCGAGGTGCCGCAAACCGACGCCGGAAAGATCAAGGTGGGGCTCACAGCGCAGCTGAAGCTACCCGAGAATCCGGGTGTCATGCAGCCGGCAAAGGTCGCTGACATGTCGGAAGCCGTAAGCGTCGCCTCCCGGACCATGCAGGTTGAACTGCTGGCGCCGAACGCGGAGCACCTGCTGCTGCCGGGTAGTTACGTTGAGGTGCATTTCCAGATCCCGGCGCCGCTGCACGTGGTGGAAGTGCCGACGACGGCACTGATCTTCCGCAAGGAGGGCCTGCAGGTGGCCACGGTCGATGCCACGAATCACATCGTTCTGAAGCCGATCCAGATTGCGCAGGAGCGCGGCGCCGTGGTCAACGTGAACCTCGGCGTCACGCCCCAGGACCGGGTGGTCGACAGCCCGCCTGATTCGATCGTCAATGGCCAGTTGGTTCGTCTCGCCACGGCGCCGCCGGCTACCGCGGCGGCGCGAGCCGTGCCGCCGTGATGCGCTGGGGAGGCTGTGCGTCACTGGCGTGCCTGCTGCTTGGAGCCTGCACCCTGATGCCCAAGTATCAGCCACCGGCCAATCCGGCTCCCGAGCACTATCAACAGTTTGTTGCCTCCCCGGACTGCGCCGGGACGCCTGCGGCGAACGCGGCCGTGACCCCCACGGACACGCCGGCAGCGTGCGTGTGGGGCCCGGCACATCCCTCCGATCAGCTGCCGCGAAGCGACTGGTGGCGAGATTTTGCTGATCCCACCCTGGACAAGCTGGAGGCGGACGTCGACTCGGCGAATCCGGATCTGGCTGCGGCCCTTGACCGCTACCAGCAGGCGCGGGCGTTGGAGAATGAAGCGCGCAGCGCGCTCTTTCCCACGCTCTCCGCACAGGCC
>DASZCK010000255.1:0-7108 GCA_035943195.1 Steroidobacteraceae bacterium | reverse complement strand
CGGCAGCAATGTCGGCAGCTCCAATATCCAGCTGGTCTTCGGCGTCGACCGCGACATCGACGGCGCCGCCCGCGACGTCCAGGCGGCCATCGAAGCGGCGCATGCGGATCTGCCCTCGGCGTTGACGCGCAATCCCTCGTACCGCAAGGTCAATAGCTCCCAGCAGCCGGTGATGACGCTGGCGCTGACGTCGAACGTGCTCACCCAGGGCCAGATCTATGACGCGGCGGATGCCGTGATCGTCCAGCGTCTGTCGCAGATCAATGGCGTGGGCGTCGTCAATATCAATGGCAGCGCCTTGCCGGCGGTGCGGGTCGAGATCAATCCCCTGGCGCTGTCGAAGTATGGCATCGCGCTGCAGGATGTTGCGGCCGCGATCTCCAACGCCAACGCCAATGCGCCCAAGGGCGCCATCGAGGTGGGGGATCAGCACTACCAGATCTATACCAATGACAACGCCCGCGAGGCCTCCGAGTACCGCGATCTCATCATCGGCAGCCGCAACGGCTCCGTCATTCGCTTAAGCGATGTGGCGCAGGTGTTCGACAAGGAGGACGGTGCCACCGAGAACCGGCGTACTTATGGCATCTATAACGGCAAAGCCGCCGTCACCGTCCAGGTGTTCCAGCAGCCCGGCGCCAACATCGTCGAAGTGGTCGACGCCGTCAGAAAGGAGCTGCCGCAGCTCGAGTCCAATATCGACAAGAACATCGACGTTGCGGTCATCCAGGACCGCTCCATCACCATCCGTGGCTCGCTGCACCAGGTCGAGCAGACATTGCTGATTGCGGTACTGATGGTGATCCTGGTGGTCTATATTTTTCTCGACAGTTTCCGGGCGGCGCTGATCCCAGCCGTCGTGGTGCCCGTCTCGCTGCTGGGCACCTTTGGCGTCATGTATCTGACCGGCTACAGCCTGGACAATTTCTCGCTGATGGCCATGACCATCGCCACCGGATTCGTGGTGGACGATGCCATCGTGGTTATGGAGAACACCACGCGCCACATTGAAAACGGTGTCAAGCCCATGCAGGCTGCTCTGCTCGGTGCGCGTGAGGTGGGCTTCACCGTCATCTCCATGAGCTTGTCGCTGGTCGCCGTGTTCCTGCCGTTCCAATTCCTGGGAGGCATCCCGGGACGGCTGTTCAAGGAATTCACGGTGGTGCTGTCGGTAGCCATCCTCTTTTCCCTGATGGTCTCACTGACCACCACGCCGATGATGTGCTCGCGGCTGCTGGGGCGCGACCGGCACGGTAAGTCGAACCTGCTCGCGCGCGCCTTCAGCGCCGGTTTCGAGTCCATGCGTCAGGGCTACGAACGCACTCTGAGTGTTCCCCTGAATCATCCGCGGTTGACGATGTTGTCGCTCTTGGCAACCCTCATCCTGACGGGCTACCTGTTCGTGGTCATACCCAAGGGATTCATGCCGCAGCAGGACATCGGCATGCTGCAGGGGGGCATGCGCGCCGATGCCAGCGCGTCCTTCGAATTGGTCAAGGGTAAGCTGCAACAGGCCGTCAAGATCATCCAGGCCGACCCGGCGGTCGACAGCGTCGCCGGCGCGGTGGGCGGCGGTGGCTTCAACGGCAATGCCAGCGCCCAGTTCAACGTGACCCTCAAGCCTCTGTCCGAGCGCCGTTTCTCGGCTGACCAGGTGATCAACCGCCTGCGTCCGAAGCTCAACAAGATCGACGGCGTGATCGTCTTCCTGCAGGCGGTGCAGGATATCGGCGGCGGCGGTGGCGGTCGCTCGGCCAATTCCGAGTATCAGTACACCTTGCTCGGGGACAATCTCACCGAGCTGCGCGAATGGTCGCAGAAACTGAAGATCGCCCTGCAGGACGTGCCGCAAGTGACCGATGTGGACACCGACCTGCAGCAAGGCGGTCTGCAGACCGATCTCATCGTGGACCGGGACGCGGCCTCGCGTCTGGGCCTGAACGAGAGCGTCATCGATAGTTCGCTCGGCGACTCCTTCACCCAGTCGCTGACTTCGACCATCTACAATCCGTACAACCCGCAGCAGTACCACGTGGTGCTGGAAGTGGCGCCACAGTACTCGCAGAATCCGAGCGTGCTGAATAGCATGTTTCTCAGCACCGCTGGCGGCAAGATCTCCGGGACCCAGGCCACCCAGGCGGTGGCCGGCACCACTTCCTTCAAGGGCGTGGCCACTGCGGCGAGCACGGTGGCTCAGGATGCGGCGCGCAACCTCGCCTCGAACTCACTGGCGAACGCCGGCCGTGGCAATACCTCAACCGGCGCCGCCATCAGCCTGACGGCCGAGCCGGTGGTGCCGTTCTCCGCCTTCAGCCACTACGCCACCTCCACGACACCTACCAGCGTCAACCATACCGGGACGTCGATCTCGACATCCTTCTCCTACAATCTGGCGCCGGGAGTGGCACTGAGCGAGGCGCTGGCGGCGATCGAGCAGACGATGGCCCGCATCCACATGCCCATCAGCATCCACGGCAACGCATACGGCACGGCACAACTGTTCCAGCGTTCCTCCAGCGACCAGCCGCTGATTTTGCTCGCAGGACTGGTGGCAATTTACGTTGTGCTGGGCATGCTCTATGAGAGTTTCACCCAGCCCCTCACCATCATCTCGACCATCCCTTCGGCGGGCCTAGGTGCGCTCCTGGCGCTGCTGCTGACCAATACCGAGCTGAGCCTGGTGGCATTCCTGGGCATCATGCTGCTGATCGGCATCGTGAAGAAGAACGCCATCATGATGATTGACTTCGCGCTGGACGCCGAACGCAACCTCGGCCTGGTATCGCGTGATGCCATCGCGCGCGCCTGCTCGCTGCGTTTCCGGCCCATCATGATGACCACCTGCGCCGCCATTGCCGGTGCCCTGCCGCTGGCGCTGTCGACGGGTGATGGCACGGAACTGCGTCGCCCGCTGGGCATCTCCATCGTGGGCGGCCTGATCGTCAGTCAGCTGCTGACGCTCTACACCACCCCGGTGGTGTACCTGTACATCCGGCGAATCGGTGCCAAGCGCCGGGCGCGCAAGCAGCAGCAGTTGCGCGGCACCGCCGGCCCGGCCGGCGCCGCCGCAGCCCTCTAGCCCAGACATCCGCCTATCACGCGGCTCCTGGCCGCAGATGTTGTTTCAATCGCGTACTGGCGCCGCTCATGAAGGCGGCAGGAGATCTTCCAACAGGCGCACTTGGCAATGGATGCAATAGGAGGCTCCGACAGCGTTGCCACGGTATCCTGCCGGAACCAGACGGCAATTCGGGCACCGTAGGTATCTTTGCGAGAAGATTGTCGAGGCCGCTGCCCACGTTGCGACCGCCACGACGAAGATCAAAAAAGCCATGGGCCCAGTGGTTTTTGGGAAAATGAAAACAACTGCAAGGGCGGGAAGCGCGACCCAAAGCGTGAATCGGTTGTAGTGCCTCATCCGGCCCTGGTATTGGCGCCGGCGCCTAGCCCATTCCTGCGTGATTGCAATGGCGTCCACTGCTTCAGTTGCCGGCTTTATCACTCAAATGGCGGATCGGGATTTCTCCCCGCGGCGAGGATCTGCGCCGACATGAGATCCTGTTCGCGCCGATATTTCGCGCCCAACACGAGGTACTGTTCGGCGTGCGCATTGTCGTCGACATCGAGGGTGAGCCAGAGTTTGGACCTGTAGTCGTACTCGCGACGCTCACTGGCGGCAGCTTTCCATTCCGGAGATTCTTCGCTCCAGACGCGCTTGGCGATGGCGACGCCGATCATTTCGGTCAGGTAGGTGTCGCCCCGCTGAAATACTCGCGCCACCTCGCGGCAGGCCTCATTGACGGCCGCGCGCTGCAGGCGCTCCCCCCTGCAGGCCTTGGCAGCCGCTTCGTAACCCGGAATTGGCGCAGCGGCCAGATAACCACTGACCGTCTCGACCGCTTCTCTGGAGGACATCTTATGGACATTCTTCGCGGCTTCACCCAGGCGCGAAATCAGCGGCGTCCAGTAGATATCAAATCGATCCCCACGGCCGACCGCCGCAAGCGCCGTGACGGTGGCCTGCTCATCGCCCGAGGAATACGCCTGGACGAGTGCGCCAAGCCAGCCGGCTGCATTGGCCGGATCCACCACCCGCAGACGTTGCTCCAAGGGAGCCGGATCACATGGCCCGGCTTTCAAGCACACTTCGGCTTCCAGCCAGATGAGGTCGGCGCGCAGTGGCGACGCTGCGATCGCACGCTCAAGGAGCGGCAACGACTGGTCCGGATGATTGGACAGACTCAGCAGCCCCGCGACGGCCAGCGAATCGGCGTCAGGCAGGTGCTTCAGAGCGGCAATCGTCTGTTCGACATGCGCTGCGGCGACAGATTGGTCGCCGCGGCACGAGACGGTCCCGGCGAGGGACAGCGCCAAGAGACAAACGACGGGCCTGATCGCAAACACAATGCTACGGACTGTAGCATATAGACTGGATCAGTCAAATCTAACCGCGGCCGATGAAGGGCATCCTGGTCGCCATGATGGTCATGAACTGCACATTGGCGGACAGCGGCAGGCGCGCCATGCTGAGTACGGCCTGTGCCACATGCTCCACATCCATCAACGGCTCAGGCGCGGCACTGGTCTTGGCCAGCTTGTCGGCCAGTTCCGTGCGGGCGTTGCCGATGTCGATCTGACCACACGCAATGTCGTAGTCGCGACCGTCGAGGGAGGTGGACTTGGTGAGCCCGGTCATGGCGTGCTTGGTGGCGGTATAGGCCGCCGACCGCGTGCGCGGTGCGTGCGCGGAAATCGAGCCGTTGTTGATGATCCGTCCGCCGCGCGGCGCCTGCGCCTTCATGATACGAAAGGCTTCCTGGGTGCAAAGGAAGGGGCCGGTGAGATTGGTGGCGACGACGGCGTTCCACGTGGCCAGCGGCAGCTCTTCGAGGGGCACCGCGGGGGCGCTGATCCCGGCATTGTTGAACAGCACATCCAGCCGGCCGAATGCCTCCCGGGTGCGGGCGAACAGGGCCTGGACCGAGCTGGCGTCGGTCACATCGCAGGCCACCACAAGACCATTGACGCCGGCGGCGCCGGCGACCGCCAGGGCCTCGCGCAGTGCCGTCTCGCGCCGTCCCGCCAGCACCACCCGGTAGCCGTCGGCCAGAAACGCCAATGCGACCGCCCGGCCAATGCCGCTGCCGGCACCCGTAATCACTGCCACCCGCAATGCAGAACTCATCGCCACACCCCTGGTATCGGCGCACCCGCTGGGCACCGCCGGTAGGGCATTGTATGCGCGCCGGCGCGCTGAGACGCGCCTCGCAAATTCATGCAGTTGCGCTGAACCTGTCTCATGTCTGTAATACCTTCAGGGCAGTCTTCCGCCCGGCGAGCGTTTGCGAGCAAAGTTATGGCGCTGACTTCGATCTCGATCATCAACATGAGACGCGACCTGTCGGTGCGCTTCGAGAGCGCCACCCGGCAATGGCTGGCGGCACGCGCCGCCTACCGTCGACTGCACGAGTCACACGTCAAGGACCTGTTCGCCCTGCGAGATGCCGCGCAACGCCTGGACCAGGTTGAGCGTGGCCGCAACGCCCTGTTGCGCGACCTGAAGGCCCTGTCGGACTGAGGCTGCGCCGGGTACCCACCCTTGCCCGACCCTGAAGGGTCGTGCGATCCTCCGGCGGGTGTCCCACATCGTCATCGAGCATTCCTCAAACCTGCGCCGGCAGCTGAACCTGCCTAAATTCGTCGAGGCCATACGGCAGGCGGCGCTGGCCACTGGCATATTTCCCGGTGGGGGAATGCGCACCCGTGCCTATGAGAGTGATCCCAACAGCGGCACGGCACGCCCCCCGAACAACACTTTCGTGCATCTTTCCGTCAATGTCGGCGAGGGCCGGGACCACGCCACTCGCCGCCAGGCCTGCGAGGAGATATTCGCTGCATGCTGCGAGCAGTTGCGCGAGGTCCATGCCCGGGCGCCATTGGGGATTTCGGTGGAGATGCAGGAGCGCGAGCCCGACGCGGCGCTGGGGCAAAGCAATGTCCATGACTATGTGAAGGGCGGCCGCCGCTAGTCGCTTACTCGGCCTGATCGCTCGGGGTTCCCAGGGCGGTATAGAACACGGTGATACCCGGATCGGTTCCCACCAGGTACAGGCCGATATGGCCGTCCGTGACACGGGCTACCCCGACGTAGTGGGCACCGCCATCGGTCGTGGCCATGCTGATGCTGCAGTCCGGCCGCAACAGCAGCCGCGCGGTTCCCGAGCCCCCGGTGCTGACCACCGCCCCAAGATTGGTGGTGCTGTCGGTGATCAACAGGTTCCCCGCCGCATCGGCCCGCACCGTCGAGACGTGGGTTTCCGGGCCACTGGGCGAGAACAGCATCAGGCCGCGGGCCGCATAGGTGGCAGCCGGCAAGGCGTCGCAGCTGGTGCGCTCCAGGCGCAGGGCGTCACTGGTGGCATAGGCATTCGGTTCAGTCCCGATGAGGAGGAGGCGTTCGCCCTCATCGGCAATCACCCCGGCAGCATGCTCGATGCCACCGGTGCTGTTGGTCGCCGTCTGCGTATACGCGCAATTCGCATTCACCGTGTAGGTGCCGATCAGCGTGTAGTTGGCAGCCGTGACGCCGTCGCGCGACATGGTCGAAACGGAACGCACATGCCCACGCCCGTCGAAGTCGATCAGGCCCACCAGAGCCACCGCGACCGGGCTGGTGAGGTCGGAGCGCGACGTAATCACATAGCGCCCGTTCAGGGTCGCCTGCGAACACGGCATGTTGGCGTTGGCCGTCGTGGCGATCAGCAACGCCATCAGGCCAAGCAGCGCGGAAATCTTCATGACCCCGGCAGTTTACCCGCCCCACCCCGCGGCCAATGTGAAGACCCCGGGAATCTGGTAAAACACCTCCCCGCCGCCAGCCAAGCTATAGCTTTAGCTCAGCGAAAGAGATTGAGGTCCAGAAAATCGCGGACTTTGTCGAGCGCGACCCGGGTCTGCTGGGCCGTGTTGCGATCACGTATGGTCACGCTCTGTCCGGATGCGGTCTCGCCATCGATGGTGATGCAGTAGGGGCATCCCGCCTCGTCCATTCGGGCATAGCGCTTGCCGATCGCCTGCTTCACGTCATGTTCGATCAGGCCGCGGCGCC
>DASZCK010000254.1:0-3957 GCA_035943195.1 Steroidobacteraceae bacterium | reverse complement strand
CGCCGCGCCGGATGAGTTCACGCAATTTCGTTCGCGCCTGAATGCGGTGAATCATTCGGCGCCCGCGCCCGATGTCGATCTGCTCATCCGCACCGGAGGCGATCAGCGGCTGAGCGATTTCCTACTGTGGGAATGTGCATACGCCGAGCTTTATTTCACCGACTGTCTGTGGCCGGATTTTGCAGGCGCCGACCTTGGTCGCGCGCTCGAGGACTTTTCCCGCCGTCAGCGGCGCTTCGGCAAGGTGGCCGGAGCGCTCACCGCGCAGGCTCAGACTTAGAAGGCACCGGCGGTGCGCCGCAGCTGCACGGCTTCGGCAATGTGTTCCGGCCCGAGGATGTCGCTCTCCGCGAGATCCGCGATGGTGAGCGCCACGCGTAGCACCCGGTGATAGGAGCGGGCGGTGAGGCCCAGTCGCTCAAATACCTGTTCCAGCAGCTCGCGACCCGCGCGGGTCGGTCGCGCCAGCGCCTGCAGTTGCGACTGCGGCAACTCGCCATTCAGGCAGCCGCTGCGCTGCATCTGTCGCTGGCGTGCGCGGGCAACGCTGGCCGCAGCCTCCCGCGAGGTCAGCTGCATAGTCGCCTCGGGCCGCGGCGCCGGCTGTGACCCTGCGATATCCGTCACCGGCAGGCGCGGCACTTCGATGAACAGATCGATGCGATCCAGCAAGGGACCGGAAATCCTGGCGCAGTAGGCGCCAATCTGCGCTGGCGTGCAGCGGCACCGGCCCGAAGCATCGCCCCGGTAGCCGCAGGGACAGGGATTCATGGCGGCGATGAGCTGAAAGGCCGCCGGATACTGCGCCTGGGCGCGCGCCCTCGAGATCATCACCGTGCGGCTCTCGAGCGGCTCGCGCAGGCTCTGCAGGACGCGCCGGTCGAATTCCGGAAGCTCATCCAGAAACAGCACGCCGCGGTGCGCGAGGCTCACCTCGCCTGGTCGCGCCAGCGGGCCGCCACCGATGAGGGCGTTGGCCGATGCGGTGTGATGGGGCGCGCGGAACGGCCGCCGCACGCCATCGTGCGCGCCCACCTCGAGGCCGCTCACCGAGGCAATGCTTGCGACCTCGAGCGCCTCGGAGGCCGAGAGCGCAGGTAACAACCCCGGCAGTCGCTGCGCTAGCATGGTCTTGCCTGAGCCGGGTGGTCCGCTCATCAGCAGGCTGTGAAAACCCGCTGCCGCGATCAAGAGCGCACGTTTGGGCAGCTGCTGTCCGCGCAGGTCGGCGAGGTCAGGCGCCGGGGGTGGCAGCGCTGCCGCGACGCCGCCGGGCGGACCGGCGGGCCGTGGCGGTCGCGGCCCGCGTTCGACACCACGTAGATGTGCGCACACATCGAGCAGGCTGTGCGCGCCCAGCGACCGTGCCTCACTGACAATGCGGATTTCGGACTCGTTGGGGAGCGGCACGATGATTTCGTGACCGGCGTGCGCCGCCGCCAGTGTCAGACCCCGCACCGGCAGCAGTTCGCCGCTCAGGCTCAGTTCCCCGTAGTACTCCCGGGTTGGCAGCGCGTCAGCCGCCGCCGGCCGCAGCTGCCGCGAGGCCAGCAAAATCCCCAAGGCGATCGGCAGGTCGAAACGCCCACCTTCCTTGGGCAGATCCGCCGGGGCGAGATTCACCGTGATGCGTCCGGCGGGAAACTCGAAGCCCGAGTTGCACAGCGCAGCGCGGACCCGCTCCTTGCTTTCCTTCACGGCCGTGGCGGGCAGACCCACGATGCTGAACATGGGCAGCCCTGCGCCCAGAAACACTTCGACCTGGACCAGGGGCGCCGTCAGACCCCATTGGCCGCGGCAGTAGGTCGCCGCGACGGACATCAGGCCGAACCCGTACTCCGCTGCTGTACCTGCTCCAGCTCCGCCAGACGCGCTTCGAGCACCGCCAGCCGCGCGCGGGTGCGCTCGAGCACCTTGGTCTGCACGTCGAACTCCTCGCGGGTGACCAGATCCAGCTTGCCCAGGGTATGACGGAGCACGACCCGGAAATTGTTCTCCAGATCCGCCTGCGCGCCACGCACGGCGGCCGGCAGGCTCTCCAGCAGCCGTTTGGCAATCTCATTCACCGATAACCGTTCCATCGCAGTCTCCTCAGGGCCTGCCCCTGATTGACGCACGGGCCCTCAAGTGGGCTCCATAATGGTGCAAAACGGGGCCCCAAACGCTCGTAACCTTAGGAATTTCTGGAGGAAATTCCAATGGCACGGAATCTGCACCCTTCCAGCGCGCTGTCGCAAGCATACCCGCGCATGACGTGCGGTGTCTGCCTGCAAAAGTGGCGCAAGAAGCTTGATTGGCGGATCCGTTCCTACGAAAACGAAACTACACCGGGAGAGACCATGCTCACCGCTCCAATGACCTCGCAGCCCACCCGCAAGCCGCAATGGCTGGCGCAGGCGGGCACCCCTTTGAGATCCCTGTTCCGTGCCGTCACTGGGCGGTCGGCCTTGTTGATGGCCCTGGCAACAGTCACTTTTGCTGCGGTCAGCTTCACCCCCGCTGCCAGTTATGCGGATGCGAGCTCAGCGCCGGCCACCTCCGCTCCCGCTCCCGCGGCGGCCGCCGCGGCTCCGGCCGCCGCCACTGCGGTCCCGGCAAGCTCCGCCCCCGCCGCCCCAGCTCCGACCCCCAACAAGGGTGACATGGCGTGGATGCTGACTTCCACGGCCCTCGTGCTGTTCATGTCGGTGCCGGCGCTGGCCCTGTTCTACGGCGGCCTGGTCCGTGAAAAGAACATGCTGTCGGTGCTCATGCAGGTGTTCGTGGGGTTCTCGCTGATCACCGTGCTGTGGTGCGTCTATGGCTATACATTGGCCTTCACCCAGGGCAGCGGCTGGACCAGTCCCTTCATCGGGGGCTTCAGCAGGCTGTTCCTGAACGGCACCTTCGATCCGGCGACCGGCAATTACAGCACCGCCGCGACCTTCGACAAGGGCACGCCGCTGGTGGAGCTGGTCTACGTTGGCTTCCAGGCGACCTTTGCCGCGATCACCTGCTGCCTGATCTTAGGATCGCTGGTGGAGCGCGTGAAGTTCTCAGCGGCGCTGGTCTTCATGATCATCTGGTTCACCTTTGCCTATCTGCCGGTGGCGCACATGGTCTGGTTCTGGCAGGGACCTGATGCCTATACGGCCGCGAACGTGGTGGATACGGTGAACTCCCAGGCCGGTTACATCTGGCAGATGGGTGCGCTGGACTTCGCCGGCGGCACCGTCGTGCACATCAATTCCGGCGTGGCGGGCCTGGTCGGCGCCATCCTCCTGGGCAAGCGCATCGGTCTGGGCAAGGAGTCGATGGCTCCGCACAGCCTGACCATGACCATGATCGGCGCCTCTATGCTGTGGTTCGGCTGGTTCGGCTTCAACGCCGGCTCGGCGCTGGAAGCCAACGGCTCGGCGGCGCTGGCCTTCATGAACACCTACCTGGCGACGGCCTGCGCCGTGCTGTCCTGGATGGGGGTGGAATGGCTGGTCAAGGGCAAGCCCTCCATGCTCGGTGCCGCATCCGGCGCCGTCGCCGGCCTGGTGGCCATCACGCCGGCCGCCGGCAACGTCGGCATCCCGGGTGCCTTCATCATCGGCCTGGGAGTGGGTGTGGTGTGCTTCTGGGGTGTCACGGGCCTGAAGAAGATGATCCGCGCCGATGACGCACTGGATGTCTTCGGTGTCCACGCCCTGGGCGGAACGTTCGGTGCTCTGACCACCGGCATCTTCAATGCCCCGAGCCTCGGCGGACCGGGATCCTACGACAACTGGTTCTCCATGAAGCAGGGCTACCCCGGCATCTGGCACCAGTTCCTGATCCAGCTGAAGGCCGTGTGCATCGTGATCGTCTGGACGGCGGTCGTCGCCTTCATCGCCTTCGGTGTCCTGAAGTTCATCATGGGCATCCGGGTCAGCGAAGAAGAAGAGCGCGAGGGCTTGGACATCAGCAGCCACGGCGAACGGGCCTATGGCC
>DASZCK010000253.1:0-40047 GCA_035943195.1 Steroidobacteraceae bacterium | reverse complement strand
TGCGTCGACAGCTCGCTGCCATCGGTGGCCTCGGCGCGGCCCGCGAGCGCATTGAACCAGCGATCGTCCTCGTCAGCCATCGGCGTTTCCCGCGGTGAAGGCCAATGCGTGCCACTCGGCCAGGTAGCTACGCGCGCGCTTGCGGCACTGGGAAATGAATTCACGCGTCGCGCCCGGCGTGCGCTCCAAGAGCGCGGCAATCTCTTCGTGGGACAGGCCGTCCTCGGCGATCCAGGCAATCACCAGCGCATGCTCCGGGCAGGCCTGCGCGAAGCGCAACCAGCAGTGCTGGAAAACTTCCGCGAGCTGGCGCTGTTTCAGGGCATCCTCCGGCACCACCACCTGTTCGACGGAGAGCTGCGTGATCTGCGCGAGTGCCGCCGGCGTCAATCCCGAATCATCTTCCAAGGGAACCTCGCGGTGCGGTTGGCGCACCCTGTCCAGGATGACCCGCCGCAGTATCGTGCGAACCCAGGGCAGCAGTTCCGACTCACCGCGAAAGGTTGCGCAGCGCTGCCATACCTTGATGAAGGTCTCCTGCACCAGGTCACGAGCCACATCACGGTCGCCGATCGCGCGCACGCTTTCGCGGTACAGAACGCCGAAGTAGCTGCGATCGAGCAATCGCAGCGCACCATCAATCCGCTGACCGCCGTCGCGGCACGCCTCCATGAAGAACGTCTTATCCAGAAAAGAACACCCGGCGGCTGGCAGGTCCTGAGCGTGAACCACTTCTAGCGTAGCGGATAAGAATCTGCGCCGATACGCCGCCGTACGGTCAAGACGTGCGCTGAAAGCGCGCCGTCAGGCGCCCGGCGCGCCGCCTGACAACTCAAGCACCGCGACCGTCTTAGCCAGGGCCTGTCGAGAATCCACATTCCGTCAATTGGGGAGTTTCCTATGATGAAGCGAGCTGAAAACCTCTGGGTCATCGCCCTGGGGCTGTGTCTGGCCGGCTGCGGCACCGCCGCGGGGGCCGCCGAGCCCACCGAGGCACAGATGAAGGAAGCGATGCTGTATGCCATGAATCATCCGCCCGGTGAGCCGGCCGGCGATCCGATTGCCATCAAGTTCTTCAAGAAGGAGGCTTGTGACAATCCGACGCCGCAGGGTTACAACTGCACCTTCGATGTGAAGGTCGAGTCCACCAATCTCGGCGCGTCGGTGTACAACAACATCCCGGGCGGCGTGTTCTACGTCGACAAGACCACCGGCAAGTGGAATATGCGGCCGATCTGATCGGCCTTTAGCTTGCGACCACCGCCGGCAGCTGCAGCAGCTTGGAGACGTCCGCCAGGATGGCTGCAGCGACCGGTTCGGTCAGGCCGCCGGCCAGAGTCGTGGGGACGCCGCGCGCTTCGACATCGACCCGATATGAGATCGGGCCCAATTTGCTGATGGCCCAGTTCATGCCCGCCACCGTGTTGGACTGGCCGGAATTGACGTTGGGATTGGCCACCACGATCAGGCCTTCGGCGCTCTTGAGAACATGATTGCGGATGATCACCCGATGGATCACGTCCCGGGGAACGGTGATGTTCGCAACCGTGACCATGGCGGGAGAGACGCGGAAGGTCGCCGGCTGGCGGTACTGGGTCGCCTGCTTGGAATGCATCAGCAGGTAGGCCGCGCCATACACGAAGCCGCACGCCACGATGCCGTAGATGATTCCCGTGGCAAAGGCGATGAGCACCAGCAAGACCCCTGGAATCGCCAGCATGGTGATCGGATAAGGGACCGTTTCCGGAGTTGTGCTGAATTCGGTCGCGTCACCGACCTGCTGTGTCTTGTATCCGCCCATCTGAAGACCCCTTCCTGTTGGAATTGCGATTGAGTGACCCGTCTAAGGACGGTCGCTCCACCGAATCGTCAGGACCCAGGCGGGGTCAGCGGTAGGGCTGGTAGGACTTTTCTTCCACCAGGCGCGAGCCCAGCGCGAGGTTGATGCGCTTCTTGATGGCGGCGCGTTCATCGTTGCGGTGATAGACGGCGCGCGCCAGATCGATGAAGGCCTGGTCGAAGCTGCTGGCCGCCTCCTTGTCGCGGATCCGATCCTCGATATCCCATAACTGCTCATTCACGGCCTGCAGGGCCAGCTCGTCCGCGGCCACCGCCGCGGTTGCCGACCCCAGGGTCGCCCAGGTCCGCTCCAGGAGCGCGAGTTCCACCCGGACATTGGCGAGCTTGTCCGCGTCCCGGATGCGGCGGCTCTTGATGCGCAGGATGGTGATCTTGTCCAGAAGCTCACCGGCCGATACCGGTACGTGCAGATCGGTCATGGCGCAGATCCTAGCAAGGCGTCGAGTTTCGCGGTGACCTGGGGAACTTCGATCAGGTCCATGACTCCGGGCACCTCGATCTTCGTGGTCCAGGGCAGCTCCTCCGCCGGGCGCCCGCGGAAGCGCTCGGCCGCCTGCGGATAGGCGTTCACGCACCACTCCCGGGACAGGTAGGGCCCACTGCGGGCCGGATTGGTGGCCGCGTACAGGCCGATGACGGGGGTGCCGACCATGGTGGCCATGTGCACCGGACCTGAATCCGGGCTCAGCAGCACCGTGGCACGCGCCAACAGGGCCAGAAGCTGCGGCAGTGTGTCCTCGCCCACTCGATTGCGCAGCGGGCCGCGGGCCTGGCGCATGATCGCCGCGCCCATCTCCCGTTCACTGCCGCTGGGCGCGCCACAGAGCAATACCTGCATGCCATGGACGCGCGCGGCGTAGTCGGCGACCGCGGCATAGCGCTCGGCGCTCCAGTTGCGCCGCCTGTGGCTGGAACAGGGACTGATGATGAGCGTGCGGACGCCGTCGGGGATCACGTTCACGGCCGCATCGCGCGCGCTTTGCGGGATGGGCGGCTCCCAGCGCAGCAGGCGCTGCGGCACGCCCAGCGCGGCGGCGAATCCAAAAAACCCGTCCAGAACATGTTCGCGCGTGCGCGCCGCGATGCGCTGGTTGGTGAACAACCACTGCAGCTCCCGGGCGCGTCGCCAATCAAATCCGAGTTTGATCGGCGCGCGGATGTGGCGCGCAATGAGACTGGCACGCAGCGCCAACTGCATGTGCAGCAACACATCAAAACGGCGGCTGCGCAGGGTACGGATCAGCTCAGTTCGCTGGGCCCGGCTGGCGCGCTTGGCGACGGTGATAAACTCCACCTCGGGTATCGCGCCCAAGAGAGTGGACTCGAGCGCGCCGATCACCCAGGTGAAGCGGGCGCCGGGCCAGGCCTGCTGCAGGGTGCGCAGCACCGCCACGACATGGCAGGTATCACCAATGGCCGAGAGTCTTAGTATGCAGATGTTCTGCGGCGTCGAGTTGAGACTCGGCATGGAGCGCGTGTGAATCGAAAATGGCCGCTGGGATCAGAGGTCCGGCGCAAGGTGATTGCCGGAGGCGCCATGCTATACGACGCCTCCCGTGCGGGCAATTTGTCCACGGAATGCTTCGAGCCCGTGCTGCTTGCCCGTCAGGGCCAGATCGTCGGCGAGGCGCGCGGCCGTGGCACGGCCTGGTTCCTGAGTGTGCAGAACCATGCCTGGGTGCTGCGGCACTACCGCCGCGGTGGCCTGATCAGCAGCTTCTCGCGCGACCAGTACTGGTGGCGCGGCGAAGAGGACACCCGCTCCTTTGCCGAATGGCAGCTCACCTACCACCTGCACCGCGCGGGATTGCCGGTGCCGGCACCGATCGCCGCCCGCTACCGCAAGCATGGCTTCGGCTATCGTGGCGACATCATCACCGAGCGCATCTCGGATGTGTGGTCGCTTGCCCAGGCCATCGATGCCGCGCCACTGTCGGTACTGAATTGGATCGCCGTCGGGCGCTGCCTGCGGCGCTTCCATGAACTGGGCGTGTGCCACGCCGACCTCAATGGCCACAATATTCTGATCGGCAAGAATGTCGACGGCCACGCGGATCCGCATGAGCGCGTCTACCTGATCGATTTCGATCGCGGCACTTTGCGCAAGCCCGGCTTCTGGCAGGATGCCAATCTGGTGCGGCTGCGACGCTCGCTGGAAAAAATCTCCTGGGGCCTGCCCTCCGAGCGCTTCACTGACGACGACTGGCATGGCTTGCTCGACGGCTATCAGCAGCCACCGGCACCGCAAGTTTCGTGATCTTCAAAGTCGCATCCTACCTGCTGGCCCCGTTCTACCTGGCCGCGCTGTTGTGGCGGGGTCGACGTGAGGCGGGCTATTGGCGCGGCTTCGGTCAACGCTTCGGGCTGGGCGCGGCGCTGCCGGCGCCGGTGTGGCTGCATGCCGCGTCGGTGGGCGAGGTGCAGGCGGCGGCGGTCCTGGTGGCGGCGTTGCGCGAGCGGGACGCGCAGCTGCCGCTGTTGGTCACCGCGACCACGGCCGCGGGGCTGGCACGCGCACGGGTGCTCTTTGCAGAATCCGGAATAGCGGTGCGGTATGCGCCGCTGGATCTGCCGGGTGCGGTGCGCCGGTTCCTGCAGCGCGCCCGGCCGCGCCTGGCCATCGTGCTGGAAACGGAAATCTGGCCGAACCTGTTCGCCGCCTGTGCCGCGCGGGGGGTGCCGCTGGTGCTGGCGAGTGCGCGTCTCTCGGAACGTTCGGCGCGCCGCTACCGCTGGCTCGGGAGCGCCTTGCGCAAGTCCCTGGCAGCCGTCGTGCAGGTCGCGGCGCAAACCCCAGCGGACGCCCAGCGCTTCGCGGATCTGGGCGTACCACCGGCACGGATTGCGGTGACCGGCAACCTCAAGGCGGACCTGGCCGTGGCGGACGGCGTGCTCGCCAACGGCCTGCGGCTGCGTGAGCAGCTGGCGCCGCAGCGGCTGGTGTGGGTGGCGGGCAGTACCCACGAGTTCGAGGAACAGCAGGTCCTTATCGCGCAGCGTGCCGTCAGTGAAGTGCATCCGCAGGCGCTCTTGGTGCTGGTACCGCGACATCCGGCGCGCTTCGCAGCGGTTGCCGAGTGGCTGCGGCGCGAGCAGATACCCTTCGCCCGCCACTCGCGGGCCCAGCCGGTGACGGCTGCGACCAGGGTGCTGCTGGTGGATGCGATGGGACAGCTGCTGGATTTTTATGCCGCCGGCGACGTCGCCTTCGTCGGCGGCAGCCTGGTCGCGGTGGGCGGCCACAATCTGCTCGAACCCGCGGCCCTCGGTCGCCCGATACTCACCGGACCCGACCACGCCAATGCGCGTGACGTCCTGCAGACCTTGCTCGCGGCCGAAGGGGTGCGCGTGGTGCGGGATGCCACAGAGCTGGGCCGCGCCGTCACGCAATTGCTGGGTGACCCCGAGGCCCGCCGGCGCATGGGCGCGCAAGCCCTGCAGGTCGTCGCCGCCGGGCGCGGCTCGTGCGCGCGGGTGATGGCGCTGCTACCGGGCGGGTGAGCCTACGGCTGCGCGGGCCGAGGACCGCCCATGAGCGCGGTCAGCGACTTGTTCAGTTCAACCAAGGTATCGCGGGTCAAGGTTCCCGACGCGAGTCGCAGTGCAATGACGTCATTCATGTAGTCGTAGCGGGACAGCCAGTAGCTGACCTGGGCCTGAACCAGGGCCTGTCGCCCCTGCAGCACTTCCACCTCGGTGCGGGTACCCACGTCGTAGCCGGCTTCGGTCGCCTGGAGCGCGACCTGAGCGGATTCCAGGCCCTGGCGCAGCGCGCTTACCTGCTGGATCTTGCTGAGCAGTCCATTGAAGGAATCGCGCGCGAGGTGCTCGGTCTGGCGCGTAACCGCCTGCACATTGTCCTTGGCCGCAATCCACTGGTATTGCGCCTGGCGAACCTGAGACTGGACCCCTCCACCTTCGAAAATCGGTACGTTGATCTGCAGCCCGATCGAGTTGCTGCTGCCGGATTGGGGAAAGCGCAGAGTTTGGGGTGGTCCGCCGAATGCTTCGGACTGATTGACCGTGAGGTTCTGGACTCCGCGCGAGCCGGTGATGGCGACCGTGGGGAAGTGACCGGAGCGACTGATCTCCACGGACTCACGCGCCACGTCGGCCGCGAGGCGGCTGGAAAGCAGCGTCAGGTTCTGGTCCATGCTCAGCTGCACCCAGTGATCGATATCGGCCGGCTGCGGCGGGTTGAGCGCCATGTCGGCGCCGGGCTTGGCCAGCGTCGGATAGTCCTGGTCGGTGATTTCACGTAGCGCCTGCTGGACGCTGGCGAGCTGGCGTTTGGCTTCGATCACTGCCGCGGCGTCCTGATCGTGCGCCGCCTGGGCTTCCTTCACATCGGTGATCGCGATCAGGCCCACGTCGTAACGCTTGTTGGCCTGTTCGAGCGACTGGGTGACGGCGTCCAGCGCGGCCTGGTCCGCATCGACGGTGTCCTGGGCCGCCAGCACACTGAAATACGCCGTGGCGACGCGCTGGATGAGACTCTCCTGCGCCGCCTTGTAATCGGCTTCGGCCTGCGCGACCTGCTTGTGAGCGCGGCTGAGCGTCTTCCAGTTCGCCCACGAGAACACGCTTTGTTGCAATTGCAGCCCGTACTGCCGTTCATCGGAGTATTCGGAGATGCCGAGCGGCACGGGCAGCTCGGTGCCGTTCGGACCGGGATAGCCCTGCACCAGATTCTGATCCTGCTTGGTCCGGGAGATGCCGAGGGTCCCACTCACTTGCGGCAGCAGCGCCGCCAGGGCCTGCGGGTTGCTTTCCCGTGCGGCCAGCCGGGTCGCATTGGCGGCGGCGATCTGCGGATCGAACTGCACGGCGTCGTCATAGACCTGCACCAGGTCCCGGGCCTGCGCCCCACTCACCAGGGCCACCGAGACCCAAGCAGCAATGACTGCGCGCTTCATAATTATCCCTTTACTTACAGATTCTTACGCCAAAAGTCTTTGGTGTTGTACTTCACTATATCAGGTGCCGATCCACTTGAATAGAAGGCCCTGGCCGTGGGCCTTAAGCTTAATCAGAGTGGCGGGGACACAAAGGGTTCAGTAGGTGCCAATGCTCGGGTCCACATCGCAAGCCCAGGCGTGGATGCCGCCGACGAGGTTGGCGACCTGGTTGAAGCCGTTCTGCGCCAGGAAGTGCGCGACTTTCATGCTGCGCACGCCCCCGTGACACATCACTACGATCGGCCGGTCGCGGGGTAGTTCGGCCAGACGTTGTGGGATGTGCATCATGGGAATATCCAGCGTGCCCGTTAAGCGTGCGGCCTCGAGCTCCCACGGCTCCCTGACGTCCAGCACCAGCGGCGGCGCGGCAGAGTCGAGTAACCGCTTCAGGGCCGCCGGTGCGATTTCCGTGATGTCTTGCGTTGTTCCCATGGGGTCCTAAAAAGTGAACGCGGGGGCGCGGCGCGCGTTGATCAGCGGATCGATGCAGGTTTCGAACAGCACCGTCCGCTCCCACTCCCGCTCGGCCATGCGCCGCAGCAGCCGAGCTTCCTGCACCGGCGGTTCACCCACGACCACGAACATGCGTCCGCCCTGGGTCAGAAGGGTGCGGAAACGCTCATCGGGCAGGGGCATGGCGCAGGTCAGCACCACGGCGTCATACAGGCCGCCGAAGGGGCTGCCCGCGGCACGACCGGCCGGCGAGGCCACCTCATCCGAGGCGGCGTCCGCGGTGATGACCTCGACGTTGCGGATTCCGGCGCTGTGCAGGTTCGAGCGTGCCTGCTCCGCAAGGTCCGGATACAGCTCGACACTGCGCACGGTGGCGGCATTGATCGCCAGACAGGCGCTCAGAAAGCCGCTGCCGGTGCCGACCTCCAGGACCCGTTCGCTGCCTTTCAACTCCAGCGCCTGCAGGATCTTGCCGACGAGGCTTGGGCGCAGCATGTGCTGGCCGTGCGCCAAGGGGATTTCAGTATCGGCAAATGACAGGTATTTGACTTTGGCGGGTACGAACAGCTCCCGCGGGACTTTGCGCAGCGTGGTGAGGACGCGCTCATCGAGAACGTCCACGGCACGCACCTGCTGTTCAATCATCTGTTCGCGGGCAAGTTCGGTCTGCATGATCGATCGACTCCGTCGTTGGTCCATTATGTTATCCGGCCGGCAAGAAGTTGGATATGGTGAATGCACCCGGCGCCAGGGTAATCCTGCGTTATGCTGACCGGGATAGAAATAAAGATTCGGGCGCGAGAAAACAAACTCAACGCGCCACTACCCAAAAGATCAGGGGAAACATGACCATCGTCGGTCTTTCTTGCGTGCTACTCGGCTTGATAGCGGCACTGCTTGCGGTGATGTACCTGCTGCAGCGCCGGGCACTGCTGGCGGTTGACGATGTTTCCGAGCAGGTGCAGCGCATTGCCATCGGCGGGCGCATGAACGGTCGCATCGAAGTTCCCGGCGACGGTGCCGAGGTGTCGCTGCTGGCGACGGCGATCAATCACCTGTTGACGCGCACCTCCGCGGGTGGCGAGCGCGATCGCGGCACGCCGCGCCTGTTCGCTGAACTCGGTGATCGCATTCATGAGGCGGTGCTGATTCACCGTGAAACCATCCTGCACGCCAACCGCCAGTTCGCGAGTCTGATGGGCGTGCAGCGCGAAGCGCTGGTCGGGCGGCGCCTCGCTGACCTGGTGCCCGCGGGTTACACCGAGCTGGTCAACGAGAACATTACGCATCGCCTGGCCGGCCAGCCCGCCGCCGAGCGCTATGAGATCGAAATGGCAGGCGTGAACGGGCAGGTGACGCGCCTGGAAATAACCTCTGCGCTCATCGAATATGACGGCGCGCCCGCGCTGCTCATGACCGGCGTGGAGATCATTCCCACGCAGACCGTGCAGACACTGCGCGCCGTGATGCCCGAAGAAGAGGAGCAACTGCGCAGGGATTCGCGCCGGGCGCGTGCCCTGGAATCCTTGAGTGACGCCATCGTCACCACGGATGAGGCCGGCATCATCGAGTTCATGAATTCCGCTGCGGCGACGCTCACGGGTACCAATGCCGACTTCGCGGTGGGTAAGTCCCTCGCGGAAATCGTCGAGCTGGTGGAGGACGATGACCCCAATCACGCCGGCGGTACCCCCATCGCCTTGCCCGCGCGTGATTCCGCTACCGGCAGCCGTCGCGCCGTGCTGCTCTCGCACCGCAGCGGCGCTGAGAGTGCGGTCGAGATCTCGACCGCCCCGATCAGGTCGGCGGACCTGGACGTCACCGGCACCGTGCTGCTGCTTCGCGACGTCACCGAGCAGCGCGGCATCACCCGTCAGATGTCCTATCAGGCAACGCACGACGCGCTGACCGGCCTCATCAATCGCGGCGAGTTCGAGCGTCGTGTGACCGAGGCCATCGACAGCGGGCATCGCGGCGACGGCCACCACATGCTCTGCTACCTGGACCTGGACAGGTTCAAGATCGTCAACGACACCAGCGGCCACCTCGCCGGCGACAGCATGTTGCGCGAAGTGGCGAAGCTGTTGCGCGACGCGGTTCGCGACAGCGATTTCGTCGGCCGCCTCGGTGGCGATGAATTCGGCATGCTGCTGGTCGGGTGCCCGTTGGAGAAGGCCCGGCAGATCGCCGATGACGTGTGCCGCACGGTGGGCGAGTATCGCTTCATCTGGAAGGACAAGCTGTTCAACATCGGCGTGTCGGTGGGCCTGGTCGAAATCTCGCGCGAAAGCGGGACCATGGAAGAACTGCTGGCGGCGGCCGATGCCGCCTGCTACGTGGCCAAGAAAGAAGGTGCCGGCCGGGTCTCGGTGTACTCGGCGCGCGACGAGGCGCGGGCGCGCCACACCGGCGAAATAATGTGGCTGCAGCGCCTGCAGAGCGCGCTCAAGGAAAATCGCTTCCAGCTCTATCAGCAGACCATCGTGCCGGCCTATGTGGATGATGGCACCGGACCCCGCATGGAAGTGCTGGTGCGCATGACCGATGAATTCGGCAATGAGGTTCTGCCGGCAGAGTTCATGCGCGCCGCGGAACGCCACAAGCTGATGCGACTGGTCGATCGCTGGGTGGTTCAGACCACCTTCACCGCGGTGGGCCGTGGCGTGATCGTGCTTTCCGATCGTCACAGCATTGCGATCAACATCTCGGCGCAGACGCTCGGTGATCCGCAGTTCCTCGAGTTCGTCGTCGAATGTCTGGATCGCACCGGTGCACTGCCGACTCAGATCTGCTTTGAGATCAGCGAGGCTGCGGTCATCGCCAACCTGGAACACGCGCGCCGCTTCGTCGGTGTTCTGCATGGCATGGGTTGCCAGTTCGCCATCGACGATTTCGGATCCGGCGTTGCCTCGTTCTCGAATCTCAGGAACTTGCCGCTTGATTATCTGAAGATCGACGGCTCGCTGACCAAGAACCTGGCACGCGACACCGTGAATCAGGCGATGGTCACGGCGATGATCAAACTCGCGCGCTCACTGAAGTTCCGGGTCATCGCAGAGCAGGTCGAGGAAGCCTCGGCTGCCGACATCGTGCGGCGCATCGGCGTCGACTTCCTGCAGGGCTATGCCATCGGCCGGCCCAAGCCCTTGCCGATCGCCGCCTAAGGCCCCCTGAGCGGCTTTGCTGCGCCGCTCCAGCCCAACCGTTGCGGGCCCCTGCCGGGGAGAGTATAAAAAACCGCACCCCGCAGCGGTTCAAACACGGTCACGGGGAAAGGGGTCGAAACGCTCATGCAGCTCGCCAGGCTTTGGCGTCAGCACAAGGATGCCGGCTGTCCGTCCGAGCTCGTTGGCGTGGAGATTGCCGGCACCGAGGCGCGGGCGCTGGACGAGGAGATCACCTCGTGCGTGAGTGCGCTGTTGAGCCATACGCTGATCGTGGATGAACGCATCGAGCGCCGCCTGGTGGAAGTGCGGGCCGATCTCACGCGCCGCCAGGCGCGGGCCGAACCACCTGTTGCCCAGTACTGCGCGCGGCTCAACGAACTGGTCAGTGCCGTGCTGACCCGTGACAAGATCGGGCACTCCTGACACCCCCACTGCAGACACCCTAGCGGTATGAGCGACACGATCGGTGGCTTGCGGATCGGCATCGGATTCGTGCAAGGCATCGTTGCCTGGCTGCTGCTGCGTCTGGTAGCACCTCTCACCAACAACCCCGCCCTAAAGAGCCATGACGGGACATGGTGGTCCGAACGGCATCCCATGCTGTTCGCCGCTCTTGCTCTGATCACCGCCTATGTCCCGGTGATCGCGATTGCAGAGCTGCCGCGGATGCGCCGCAGGACCTTGCTCATGTATCTGCTGCTGACGGCTGCCGCCCTCACGGGACTCGCGGCCTACGATATCTGGCGCGATCCGCTGCAAACCTATTGGGGGGGAAGCAGTACGCGAGTCTGGCCGTCGTGGCGGCTCGGTTTTTGCGCGGCTCTCGGGCTCTTCATCGTCAATCAGCTTCTCGAGCACCGCCAGCACGGGCACGCTCTGTTCACGCAGTACGCCAAGCACTTCGAAGACAGCTGGATGCGGGGCTTTCAGCTGGTGATTTCGCTGATTTTCTCACTCCTTGTCTGGGGAGTGCTGGAGCTGGGTGCGACGCTCTTTGATCTCATCAAGGTCGGCTGGTTCCGGACCATGATCCAGCACAACTGGTTCATCTGCCCGGCCCTGGCCATGGCATTTGCCGCGGCCATCCATCTGACCGACGTGAGGCCCGCGTTGCTCAAGGGCATGCGCAATGTGGTGCTCACGTTGCTGTCGTGGTTGCTGCCCTTGATGGTGCTGCTCAGCCTGGCGTTCCTGATAGCCCTGTGTTTCGTCGGCCTGCGACCGCTTTGGGACACGCGCCACGCCGCCGCCATACTTTTCAGCGCCTGCGCGGTCACGGTTTTTCTGTTGAACGCCGCATACAAGGATGGCGATCCCGCGACGCTGCCGAACGGATTGATACGCCTGGGTGGGCGGGCGGCCGGGCCGGTGTTGCTGCCCCTTGCCCTGATCGGCGCCTACGCCATCGCGTTGCGGGTGAATCAGTATGGCTGGACGCCAGATCGCGTCACTTCCGCCGCCATCGCGCTGATGGTGCTCATCTACAGCGGTGGCTACCTGTACGCCGCGGTCCGTCGTGCCGGCTGGATCACGTCCTTGGAGGCGGTGAACGTAATCGCGAGTTTGTCGATCATCATCATTCTGGCGCTGGTACTGACGCCGATCGCTGATCCCGCCCGCTTGTCCGTCGGCAGTCAGCTGTCGCGCCTGGCGCACGGCGAAGTCTCATCCGCCAAGCTGGACTATCTGTTTCTGCGTTTTGACAGCGGCATATATGGGCGCAACGCCCTGCTGCAACTCGGCGCCACCGCAAGTGAGGACGTACGGTTGCGGGCGACCCGAGCACAGGCGCTCAACGTCCGCAGGTACGCATCCGGGGAAGCTCTGGTGGACACCGCGGCCACGGAGGCCGCGTTTTCCCACGCAAGCATTTATCCCACCGGCGCGCGACTGCCTGCGGACTTCACCAATGCCGCCGCCCAATTGGGCGCTATTGCCAATCCGCCCTGCATGCTCAATGGCTTCGCCTGCGACGTCTATGTCGTGAGCTACGGACCGGAGGGGGAGCAAGCGCTCATCGTTCGCACCACCTCTACGGTCCCAAGCCAAGACGCGGGATATCTTGGGAATTCCAGCGGCGTTCTGTTCCAGCGCGATGCAGCAGGAAAGTGGTCGAGGCTTGGCACGTTACAGAACATGAACTGCCCGGGCGTCGTGGCTGCGCTGCAGAATGGCAGTCTGGCCTCGGTGCCGGCCGAACACGACGACGTGGTTGTCGCCGGTGTCCGCCTGGAGTTCTCACCGGCACGGCCCTATGACGCGAAGTGCGCGCGGGCCGCGCAATCCGCACCCCCGGTCAAGAAGGATCAGGTGCGGGATGCGACCGCGCCGGCCCGGATGGGGCCGGCATTCGGGTCGCCGCTGGGCAGGTGAGCCGTTAGAGCAGTGGCACCAGCAGCAGCGCCACGATGTTGATGATCTTGATCAGCGGATTGATGGCAGGGCCCGCGGTGTCCTTGTAGGGATCACCCACCGTGTCCCCGGTGACCGCGGCCTTGTGCGCATCGGAGCCTTTGCCGCCGAAGTTGCCTTCCTCGATGTACTTCTTGGCATTGTCCCAGGCGCCACCACCGGTGCACATCGAGATCGCCACGAACAGGCCCGTGACGATGGTACCGATGAGCAATCCGCCCAGCGCGCGGATACCGCCGCCATGGCCGAATGCCTGATTCATGAGTAGCACCAGCACCACCGGCACCAGGATCGGCAGCAGCGAGGGGATGATCATCTCCTTGATGGCCGCGCGGGTCAGCAGGTCCACGGCGCGCGAGTAGTCCGGTTTTGCCGTTCCCTCCATGATGCCGCTGATGGTGCGGAACTGGCGGCGCACCTCTTCGACCACCGACCCTGCGGCGCGTCCCACGGCCTCCATGGCCATGGCAGCAAACAGGAACGGCACCATGCCGCCGATGAACAGACCGATGATCACGGCAGGATCGGACAGCGAGAACGCGACCAGCTTGCCGGCGGATTCCAGATTGTGGGTGTAGTCCGCGAACAGCACCAGCGCCGCGAGCCCGGCCGAACCGATGGCGTAGCCCTTGGTGACGGCCTTGGTGGTATTGCCTACGGCATCCAGTGGATCGGTGATGTCACGCACCTGCTTGGGCAGTCCGGCCATCTCGGCAATGCCACCGGCGTTGTCGGTGATGGGCCCATACGCATCCAGCGCGACGATCATGCCGGTCATGGAGAGCATGGCGGTAGCCGCGATGGCGATGCCATAGAGGCCGGCGAAAGAGAAGGCGGCCCAGATGGCCGCGCACACCGCCAGCACCGGCAGCGCCGTCGACTTCATCGAGACGCCGAGTCCCGCGATGATGTTGGTCGCATGGCCGGTCTGCGAGGCCGCCGCCACCTTGCGCACCGGGCCGTACTCGGTCGCGGTGTAGTACTCGGTGATGATGATCAGGGCCGCAGTCAACGCCAGGCCGACGATGGTGCAGGCGAAGAGCGAGCTCGCCGCCTGCGGCATCAGGCTCTTGGTGATGAAGTAGAAGGCCACGCCGGAGAGCACGGCGGATACCACCACGCCTTTGTAGAGGGCGTTCATGATCTTGCCGCCGCTGACGCGCACGAAGAATGTGCCGATGATGGAGGCGACGATGGAGGCCGCACCCAGCGCCAGCGGATACACCGGGCCGTTGGCGCCGGCGTCATGCATGGTCAGTCCGCCGAGCAGCATGGTGGCGACGATGGTCACCGCATAGGTCTCAAACAGATCCGCGGCCATCCCGGCGCAGTCGCCGACATTGTCACCGACGTTGTCGGCGATGACGGCGGGGTTGCGCGGATCATCCTCGGGAATACCGGCTTCGACCTTGCCCACCAGATCAGCGCCGACATCGGCGCCCTTGGTGAAGATGCCACCGCCCAGGCGCGCGAAGATCGAGATCAGCGATCCGCCGAAGGCCAGGCCCACCAGCGAGTGCAGCGCCAGGGCCTCACCGATGCGCGGTAGCAGCACCGCGTAGTAGCCGGCGACACCCAGCAGCGCCAGCCCCACGACCAGCATGCCGGTGATGGCGCCGCCGCGGAAGGCGACGGACAGTGCGGCATTCAGGCCATGCGTGGCCGCCTGCGCGGTGCGCACGTTGGCGCGCACGGAGATGTTCATGCCGATGTAGCCGGTGGCGCCAGAGAGGATCGCGCCGATGGCGAAGCCACCCGCCGTCCACCAGTCCAGCGCAAAGCCCAGCACCAGCAGCAGGATGACGCCGACCAGGGTGATCATTGAATACTGACGGTTGAGGTAGGCCCGCGCGCCGATCTGAATCGCCAGCGCAATTTCCTGCATCCGTTCATTGCCGGCCGGCAATTTCAGGATCGCCATGACTGAAACCAGGCCGTACAGGACGGCCAATACCCCAGCGGCAATCGCTATCCACAACCAACTTGCGGCGTCCATCAGCAAATCCCCCAAAAGAACAATATTCAGAATTCGTGTTGTGTGGTCCGGGTGGCCCCGGACAGCCGAAAACTTATATCACACGGGCCTGCCGGCGGGGACCCGAGTCAGACTTTGAAGTCGCTCTGGAGCTTGCGCCGCACGGGCGCGCCCTTGATTCTTACATAGTCCGGCAGGCCGTCCTTGTAGGGCGGATAGGCTTCGCCGGCGATCAGCGGCGCAAGGTACCGCCGGCAGGCTTCCGTAATCCCGAAACCATCGGCCGAAATGTAGTCGCGCGGCATCTTCTTTTCCCGGTTCGCCACTTCCGCCAGCGGCACATGGCCGATGACCCAGCGGTAGGGCCTGGCGGACTTGCGGACAATGGTGGGCATCACGGCATTGTGGCCCTGGACCGCAAATTCCACTGCGGCCTTGCCGCAGGCATAGGCCTGTGCAACGTCCACCCCGGAGGCGATGTGGCGGGCGGCGCGCTGCAGATAGTCAGCAACGGCCCAATGATATTTGTAGCCATGGGCTTCGCGGACCATGTTGGCGACCACCGGACCGACGCCGCCGAGCTGCGCGTGGCCGAAGGCATCCTTGGTGCCGGCCTCGGCCAGGAAGCGCCCGTCGGCGTAGGCGGCGCCCTCGGAGACGACGACGACGCAGTAGCCGCACCGCTCGACGCTGGATTTTACCTTGGCCAGGAACGCACCCTGGTCAAACGGGATTTCCGGAAACAGGATGATGTGCGGAGCCTCGCCCGGCTTGCGGCCGGCGAGTCCACCGGCGGCAGCGATCCAGCCGGCATGGCGGCCCATCACTTCGAGCACGAACACCTTGGTCGAAGTGCGCGCCATCGAGGCCACATCCATGGCCGCTTCGCGGGTGGAGACGGCGATGTACTTGGCGACCGAGCCGAATCCCGGGCAGCAATCGGTGTGCGGCAGATCGTTGTCCACGGTCTTCGGTACGCCGACGCAGGTGATGGGATAGCCCAGGGACTGCGACAGCTGCGACACCTTCAGGGCGGTGTCCATGGAGTCGTTGCCCCCGTTGTAGAAAAAGTAGCCGATGTCATGGGCACGGAACACTTCGATCAGGCGCTCATACTCGGCCCGGTTCTGCTCCAGGCTCTTGAGTTTGAAGCGCGCCGAACCGAAGGCGCCGGCGGGCGTGTGTTTGAGACCTTTGATGGTCTGGCGGCTTTCCTTGCTGACGTCAATCAGATCCTCGGTGAGAGCACCGATGATGCCGTGACGGCCTGCATAGACTTTGCCGATCTGGCGCGGGTACTTCAGCGCCGTTTCAATCACCCCGCAGGCCGAGGCATTGATGACGGCGGTGACGCCGCCGGACTGGGCATAGAAGGCATTGCGCGGCGCGCTTGATCTGCTGGTTTTTCGGGTCATTTGGCGTTGCCGTCAGCGGCTGCAGAAGGGCTTGCCAGAATAGCCAAAATCGCCTGCAGCGTGTGCCTTTTGGGGCCTTCATTGACCAACCCCCGCGTGGCCGGTAACGTGGCCAGCCACCATAACTCCAGGAAGATCGGCCCAGAGGCCGACCGGGGGCCGAGTTCATATGCGCATCGTATTATTGGGACCTCCGGGTTCGGGCAAGGGCACGCAATCGCAGCGCCTGATCCAAAGCCACGGCATCCCCCAGATCTCCACCGGCGACCTGCTGCGCGCCGCCGTTGCAGCGCAGAGCAAGCTCGGCATCGCCGCCAAGTCCGCAATGGATGCGGGCAAACTGGTGGATGACAGCATCGTGCTGGGCATGATCCAGGAACGATTGGCGCTGGCGGATGTGGCCACGGGATTCATTCTCGATGGCTTTCCGCGCAACCTGTCGCAGGCGGCCGCGCTCGAGGAGCTGCTGAAGAAGGTCGGCCAGCCCCTGGATGTCGTGGTCCTGATGCAGGTGAACAACGATGAACTGGTGCGTCGCATCGGCGGTCGTCGCACCTGCCGCAATTGCGGCCGCGTATTCAATGTCTTCACCTCGCCACCCGCGCCGGGGGAAACCTGCCCGAAGACCGGTGCCGCGCATGACCTCTTCCAACGACCCGACGACAACGAGTCAACCGTCGCCGAACGTCTCAAGGTGTACGACGAAAAGACCCGCCCGCTGGCCGCGTTCTATGACCAGCGTGGTTTGCTCAAACGGATCGACGCCGAGGGCGAGCTGGACGTCGTGACGGCCAGGCTCGAGGCGGTGTTGAGCGGCGCCCGCTCACGGCCCAGCCCTCGCAAGACTAAGCGGGCTAAGGCCAAAGCCAAAGCCAAGGCGAAAGCGCCAGCCGGCAGGGCGGCGCGCAAATCCGCCGCGAAGTCTGCCCGCAAGACGACGCGCAAAAAGCCCGCAGCCACGAGGTCGTCCGCCAAGAAGACGGCAGCCAGGGCCAAGAAGGCGGTGCACAAAAAGGTCGTGCGCAAAAAAGCCGCGCGCCGCCACCGCTGAGGCGGTTCAGGTCCGCCGAGTCAGTTGTGCGACTGCGCTGACCAGTTCATCGGATTCGGCGGGTCGGGTGAGATGCATCTGAAACCCGGCATCGTGGGCCCTTACCGCTTCATCGGGGCGCGCGAAATCCGTGAGCGCGATCGCCGGCAGCTCCTGGGCGCTGAGCTTGGCACGTACCGCACGGATCAGGTCGTAGCCGTTGCGTCCCGGCATGGTGAGGTCCGCCACCAGCACGTCTGCATGGAAGGTGCGCAACGCCTCCAACGCTGAATCCGCGCTGCTCGCCGTGGCCACCAGCGCCCGGGCGCTGCTCAGGTTCTGGCGGGCGCGTTCGAGGGTTTCCTTGTCATCGTCGACGAGCAGCACCCGCAGTCCGTGCAGGTCGGCGCTCTCCAGTGCGACGACATCTGCCACCGGCTCATGAGGCGCCAGGCGCGGCAGCAGCGCACAGAAACTTGCGCCATGACCTTCACCGGCGCTGCTTGCCCAGACCCGGCCGCCGTGCAGCTCGATCACCTGTTTGACGATCACCAGCCCCAGTCCCAGCCCCGGCGGGCCGCGCCGCGGTCCATCACTGCGGCTGAAACGATCGAACACCAGGCTCAAGGCGGCCGGACTCAGACCGATGCCACTGTCGGTGACAGTCACTTCCCAGTTGCCTTGGGCGCGCGCCAGGGTCGTGGTGATGACACCGCCGCGTGGGGTGAATTTCACGGCATTGTTGAGCAGATTCCACACCACCTGCTGCAGCCTCTGCCGATCTCCGAACACCAGGCAGGCCTGGGTGGGCAGGTTTTTTTCCAGTCGCACGCCCTTGGCGTCGGCGGCGGACTGCATGGTCTCAAGCGCGGCTTCCACGATCTGCGCCAGGTCGGTTTCTTCCGGATCCAGGCGCAGTCGGCCGCTGAGCAGACCGCTCATATCGATCAGGTCATCCACCAGCTGGGCGAGGATGCGCACATTACGATCGATGGTCTGACCGCCGCGTTGCACATCTTCCGGGGCCAGGCGACCGGACTCCAGCAGGCGTGACCAGCCCAGGATGGCATGGAGCGGGGCGCGCAGCTCGTGTCCGAGGGTGGACAGGAACTCATCCTTGAGTCGGCTGACACGCTCGGCTTCCACGCGCAAGGCGCGCTCGTCGGCGAGGCGCTGCCGCGGATCGTCGTTTTCGTGAGCGCCGTTCCCGTCCATCAGCAGATCATAGCGCTGCCAGCAGCCGCTGACCGATGACTTCGCGGCGCCAGCCGGACATGATGGCCGGGTCGGCCGCCCCGTCCGCCAGCTGTTCGAGGTCACGCCGCGTCGCCAGGATTTCCGGGGGCAGGTTGAACTCGCTGGCGACGGCCTGGTGGACCGCGGACAACTTCTTGAATAGCGCGGTCTTGTGGGCGTCGGGCGCGCCGCGCGAGTGGACTCGCGGCAGGGCCGCCGGCATCCGGGCGGCAACAATCAGCTCCAGGACCTCGGCGCCGTTGTGCTTGATGAATCCCGGCTGCATGTCCTGAAGGGCGGTCAGCTCCTCGAGCGTGCGCGGAACCCTGACCACGATGTCGCGCAGCACCGCGTCATCCAAAATCCAGCCACGCGGGCGATTACGCTCATCGGCGCGGCGCTCGCGCCAAGCCGCCAGCGACTGGGCGAGGCGCGACCGGTCGGCGTCCAGGGCCTTGAATGAACGGATCCGCAACCACGCGGCCTGCGGATCGACCACGTAGTCGGCCGGATTCTGCAGTGCCGCGAGTTCCTCTTCCAGCCACGCCAGTCGCCCCAGCCGCGTCAGCTCCGCGAGCAGGTGGGCGCGGATCGGCAGCAGGTAGCGGACATCATCCAGCGCGTAGTCAATCTGCTCGGCCGACAGCGGGCGCCGCGACCAGTCGGTCCGGGTATGCGCCTTGCTCAGTTCCCGCCCGGTCACGCGCCGCACCAGTTCGGCATAGCCGATCTGTGCCGGCATGCCACTGAGCGCCGCGGCAATCTGGGTATCAAACACCGGTGTGACGAAGCCCGCGGCGGGCAGCAGCACCTCGATGTCCTGGCGACAGGCGTGCATGACTTTGATGCTGGGGCCGCCCAATGCGGCGTGCAGCGTCGACAGATCCGGCAGCGCCAGCGGATCCACGCACCAGGCTCCGGCGGCATCGGCGATCTGCAGCAGGCACAGCTCCGCGCGGTAAGTGCGCTCGCGCAGGAATTCGGTGTCCAGCGCGATGGCGGGGGCGTCCGCCAGGCGTTGCGCGAGTGCCTCGAGGTCCTCCCTGCTGCTGATGATCATCGTTGCAATTGATCCGGATTTTGTCTGTTAATGTGCGCATTATGCGAGCCATTGGTCGGCCCCGGAAGCCTTGATGCACGTTCATATCCTGGGAATCTGCGGAACATTCATGGGCGGGATTGCCGCCATCGCCAAGGCCGCCGGTCACAAGGTGACCGGCTCCGACCGCAATGTCTACCCGCCCATGAGCACGCAGCTGCGGGCCCTGGGCATTGACCTGGTAGAGGGCTTCGAGGCCGCGCAGCTGGACCTGGCACCGGATGTGGTGGTGGTGGGCAATGTCATGACACGCGGCGTGCCGGTCGTGGAGGCGTTGCTGGATCGCGGTCTGCCCTATGCCTCGGGACCCGAATGGCTGGCGCGCGAGGTTCTGAAGGACCGCTGGGTGCTGGCGGTGGCAGGGACTCATGGCAAGACCACGACGACATCGCTGCTTGCCTGGATTCTCGAATATGCCGGGCTTGCGCCGGGCTTTCTGATCGGCGGGGTGCCGGCCAACTTCAACTGCAGCGCGCGCCTGGGCGCCGCGCCCTTCTTCGTCATCGAAGCGGACGAGTACGATACGGCCTTCTTCGACAAGCGCGCCAAATTCGTCCACTACCGTCCGCGCACCCTGGTGCTGAACAACCTGGAATATGACCACGCCGACATCTATCCCGACGTCGCAGCCATCCAGCGCCAGTTCCATCATCTGGTGCGCACCGTGCCCGGCTCCGGCAGCATCGTCTGGAATGCCGGCGATGAGCGCCTGGCGCAGACGCTGAAGATGGGCTGCTGGACCCCGCTGCAGGGATTCTCGGGTGCCGACCAGGGACCGGGGCTGCAGGCCCGCTGGCGCGCCGGTGCCGGTGCCGCGGCCGATTACTCGCGCTTCGACGTGCTCGAGTCCGGTAGCGTTCGTGGCACCGTCGAGTGGGATGTCATGGGTGCGCACAACATGGAGAACGCGCTGGCAGCCATCGCGGCCGCGCATCATGCCGGCGTTCCGGTGGCCACTGCCGTCGCTGCCCTGCGCGGCTTCCAAGGCATCGCGCGACGCATGCAGCTGCGTGGTGAGGTGCGCGGCGTGCGGGTATACGATGACTTCGCGCACCATCCGACCGCGATCGCCACCACCGTGGATGGCCTGCGTCGCCGGGTCGGGCGCGCACGGATTCTGGCCGTGCTCGAGCTGCGCTCCAACACCATGCGCATGGGTGTCCACAACGAGCTGATCGGCCCGGCCCTGACCGGCGCCGATGAAGTCTTCATCTTTACACCGCCGGATCTGGGATGGGACCCCGCTCCCCTGATCCGCGAACTGGGTGCCCGCGGTCACGCGCTGACGAGTATCGAGGCCATGGCCGCGAACGTGAGCGCTCAGGCGCTCGCCGGCGACAGCGTGCTGGTCATGAGCAACGGCGCATTCGGCGGTCTGCACGAGAAGCTGTTGACGGCCTTGCGCGAACGCGCTGCCCATGATGCCGGCGGCACCGCTCCCTGACCCGGCGGCGCAGCTGCCGCTGTTTCCCCTGCACACCGTGCTCCTGCCCGGTGGTCCTCTGCAGCTGCAGGTATTTGAACCGCGTTACCTCGACATGGTCGGTCGCTGCATGCGCGCCGGCACGCCCTTTGGTGTCGTGCGCATCCTGCAGGGCTCCGAGGCCGGCGCGGTCAGTGATACGGCGTTGACCGGGACCAGTGCCCGCATCGTTGATTTCCATGCCCTCTCAAACGGGCTGCTGGACCTACTGTGCCTGGGCGAGCGGGTATTTCGCCTCGAGGGGCGCCACGACCAGTCGGACGGGCTGGCGATCGGGCAGGTGAGCTGGCGGCCCGCGCTTCCGGCGCTGCCGGTGGCCGCGCGCTTCGCGAACCTGGTCGCCACCTTGCGCGAGGTCCTGCCGAGGTTGCCGGCGGCATACGCCCACATACCGCGCAATTTCGACGATGCCGAATGGGTGAGCTACCGGCTACTGGAACTGTTGCCGCTCACCGCCGAGCAGCGTCAGCACAGTCTGGAAGACCACGATCCCGAGCAGCGTCTGGAGTGGCTGGCTCCCATGCTGCCTACTGCCTGACGCGCAGCCGGTAGAAGCGCTCCACAGCCACTCCCACCAACACCGTCCACGCGCACACCAGCCAGCCCACCACGCCGTCGAAATGACTCAGCAGTCCATGTAGTGAATTGGTCTGATCGGCGACGGAGGTGTCGCGCACGAAGGTAATCACCCAGACCCAACCGGCATGCAGGCCGAGGCTTGCGGCCACGTTGCCGGTTCGCATCCGCACCGTTGCCAGTACCACGCCGACTGCGAACAGGCAGACATAGGCGTCGGCGATATCCCACGGCCGCGCGAAGGCGCCGAAGGAGCCGGCCAGCATGTCGATGCCGCTGTGCCAGCCGATCTGATCCGGCGGGACGTGATAGGAGCTGACGAAGTGCGTCAGGGCGTAGATGAGGGACGTCAGCACCGTTGCGGTCAGCGCCCCTGACTCGCGGGCGATGCCGGTCCACATGGCGCCACGCAGGAACGTCTCCTCGATGAGCGCCACCGCGATGCCGCGTCCCAGGCCCACTGCGGCGAGCCTGGCGATTGCGGCGGCATTGAGCGCTACCCCCGGACGCAGCAGACGCAGATGCAACACCAGCATGATGGCGACGATGCTGGCCATCAGCACGACGCCCATGGCAAAGGCGATTCCGGCTTCGCGCAGGAACTGCCGCGGTGGCAGTCCGTAGCCGAGGCTTTGACGATCGGCCAGTCGCAGGCGCCTGGCGACCAGGAAGAAGCCCACAGCCAGCGCAATCATCCCGAGACGATCCGCCACACGGTGAAATGGAAATCCGAACACCGGATGCAGCAGCTGCCACACCGGATAGGTGAGGCCCGCCATCACCGCCAGCGCCAGCAGTATCAGTCCCAGGAACCATACGAAGGAGCGCATTGCCGGGCAATTGCACCAGATTTGTGGCTGTCCTGCCGCGGCAATTCGCATGACCATGATCGGCACCCAGACTCGCGGGTTGCCCATGGAACTTGCTGCCGCCAAATCCACCTTGAAATCGCTGCTCGAGGGAGTCGACCCGGTGACCGGCTACCCGCTCCCCCGAGCGCTGGTGCTGCACCACGCCGTGGTGATGCGTGCGCTGCTGTGTGCGGTGGCGGTTATCGAGGGGGAGCAGGCCCGCTCGCGACGCCGGGCACGCCTGCCGCGAAATACCGGTCGGCCGTGGGGCCCGAATGATGACGCCCAGTTGTTGGGAGCCTTTCGCAGCGGCGAGCCGCTGCTGCAGATTGCCGCCGACCACCATCGAAGTCTCGCCGGTGTCGAGTCGCGCCTGGAGCGGCTCGGCGCATTGGCGCCCGAGCAGCGCGTCACGCGCAATCGCTACGTGACACCGCCGCGCGCCGCGGCCACCTTGCGCTGAAGGATCAGGCCGTGCCGGCTGCTGCCGGCGTGCTGGTATCCTCGCGCCCATGAAAGTGCTTTTCGTACCGGTTTCCGCGGCGCGCGGCTTCGGCGAATATGCCCGTGCCCGGGAAATCGCAGTGGCGGTGCAGCGCCGCTGGCCCGACGCGCAGCTGCACTTCGCATTGAGCTCACAGGCTTCCTACGCCACGCAGTGTCCGTTTCCAACGACCCTGCTGCCGGGGTCCGCGACCCTGCACACCCCGCAGGTCGTGGCGTTGCTGGCAGAGTTCCGCCCGGACATCGTGATTTTCGACAATGCGGGCCGCAGCGCGCAGATCCGCGCCGCGTACGCCGGCGGAGCCCGCGTCGTGTACATCAGTTCGCGCCGCCGCCAGCGCGCCCGTGCGTTCCGCCTGCGCTGGATGCGCCGCTTGAGCGAACACTGGATTGCCTATCCGCGCTTCATCGCCGGCGACCTGGGGTGGCTCGAGCGACTGAAACTGCGCATCGCGGGTCGGCCACTGGTGCGTTTCGTGGACACGGTGCTGCCGGTTGCCGTGGCCTCGGCCGGGGCGCAGTCCGCGGACCTGCAGGACTTCGTGCTGGTGGTGCCGGGCGGCGGTACGGCGCACCCGGGTGCCGGGCAGGCACCCGCCATCATCAGTGCGGCGGCGACGAGTCTGGCCGCGCGCGGGCTGCGCACGGTGCTGGTGGGTGTGGCCGAAGCCGCCGATACTGCGCTGCTGAGGTGTCTGCCGCTGCTGCCACAGGCGCAGTTGGTTGAGCTGATGCGCGGCGCGCGACTGGTCGTCAGCAATGGCGGTGACACCTTGCTGCAGGCGCTGGCCTGCGGCTGCGCCTGTGTGGCGGTGCCCATCGCCCATGACCAGGCGGCACGTATTGCGCGCTGCCGCGAGCGGCAGCTGCTGCGCGCCGCGCCGCTCGAGGCCGGCGCCATTGTCGAGGCCGCGGCGAATCTGTACGCCGATGACGCCGGCCGACGGCAGCTGATGGCGCGGGTGCACGCCGCAGGCATAGCCGATGCGATGCCGCAGATCCTCGAGGCGTTGGCGGCACTTGGCGTGCCGGGGTCGCGATGAGTCGCATCGTCTTTCTGGATACCGTGAGTCCGTTGCCCTACGACACGCGCTCGTTCAAAGAACGCGCCGTGCAGGGCACCGAGGCCAGCGTGATGCGCATCGCGGACTGCCTGGGCGCCTGGGTGATGCAGCACAATAGGAGCACGGCCTGGGAAAGATACCTGCCGCTGCAGCGCCTGGAAGCCACCCACGTGGTGGTGATCCGGGATTCAAATGCGCTGGCGCAAGCACGGGAGCTGTTCCCGAAGGCGCGGCTGCACCTGTGGCTGCATGACAAGATGCGGCCGGGTTCCAAGCGCGGGCGGCGCCTGCGTAGGGCGGCCGAGCTGTTGGCGAAGGAGCGGGTCTCCATCATCTGTGTGTCCGACACTCACCGCCGCGATGTATCGAATACGCTGCGCTGGGCAGGCATCGAAGGCCTGTCGGTGTGCACCCGTTACAATCCGCTGGATCCGGCCCTGCAACCGGATGGCGGCGTCATCGACGATCGCCAGCTGGTGTTCTTCTCCTCGCCCAACAAGGGGCTGGCATTTGCACTGGATGCATTCACTGCCCTGCGCCGCGCCATGCCACAGCTGCGTCTGGTGGTGGGAAATCCGGGGTACAAGGCCGACACCGATGCAGGCCCTGCCGGCGTGCAATTCCTGGGGCCGCAGCCCCAGGCGCTGATACATGCTCAGGTGCGTCGGGCGCTTTGCACCTTTCATCCCAACTTCCGCATACCCGAGACCTTCGGCCTGGTGTTCGCCGAATCGCACGCACTGGGTACGCCGGTGCTGACCCATGATTTCGGTGCCGCGGCCGAGGTGGTGGCGGATACCCGGCAGTTATTGCCGGTGAAGACGGCTTACCGCTGCTACGAGGCGGGTGTCGGTGTGCTGGCGCCGCGCTGGCGGCCGCTGCCGGCGCGCCTCGCCGCCGCCGCGGGGCTCTTCGACGCCTACGTCGAGCGCATCCGTGACTGGCGCGGCGGTGCCCGTCCGGTGGTCGCCGCGGACCCGCGTTTTGCGCTGCAGACTGTTGCCGCTCAGTGGCGGGAACTGCTCGGCCCCTGAGCGCCGCCCGTGCCGGCGGCCAGCACCGGTGTACATACGACGCCGGCACCGCGCAGCAATTCCAGAAGGCCACCCTTGCCCACCACGTGCAGGGCGCCGACGACGACCAGCACATTGTGATCCGCAGCCAGGTAGCTCTTGATCTGCGGCAGCCAGTGCTGGTTGCGCTCGCTGACCAGCACCCGGTACAGCTCCGGGAACTGGGTGTAGGCATCGGACAGTTGGGCCGCCAGGGCGCTGCTGTCACCGCTGCGCCAGGCGCTGAGCATCTGATCGGTTTCCTTCTCGGTGTCCTTCAGATCCTGCAGCGTCAGTTCCAGAAAGCGCGCCTGATCCTCCGCGGACATGTGTTCCAGCTGGCCGAGCTCCTCGTCCATGGTCTCAAGTCCAGCCGTGGTGCGACCGTCCTGATGGGCACGGGCCACAAGTTGCTCCTCGACGCCGGATTCCGGGTCGTAGCCCAGTTTCAAGTACATGAGGTCGGTGAGAGTCAGTGCCACCACCCAGGGTCGCAATACGGACAGCTGCTCCAGAGGCAGGCCGAGCGTCGTGGCTTGCGCCACTACGCGCGCGAAACGGTCCGGCCCGAGCGCCTGCTGCATCGACTGGCCGTCAGGATAGCGGCCGTGTTCCATCATCCACTCGGTCACGCTGCTGGTGTCGAGCTTCGCCAGGTCCATTTCCATCACCAGCTGGCGCGAATCATCGTAGGCGCGGGCGAAGGGCGCGGGCAGCGTGCTCTCGCCGGGCTTGAGCAGATGCACGGACTCGGCCAGGTACACCGTATTGTGCGCGCCGTGCAGTGCCCACACCGGGCTCTGCGCGCGGGCGCTCAGGCTGCCGAGGAGGAGGAGCGCGAGGAGCCAGTGCCGCATGAGTCCACCCAGTAAAGTTCGGTGAGCACGCTGCCATCGGCCCACAGTTCCAGCGTGCGAAACGCCGGGGGCCGCGGATCGATGGCGAAATCCTGGGAGTGCGGCAGGAACTGTGAGCAGGTGGAGGGCGTTGCCAGCAGCCGCACGCCGCGCCGCAGGCCATCGTACTGCTGGTGAACGTGTCCCCACAGAATCCCGCGCACCGCACGGTGCGCATCGATGATGTCGAAGAACTCCGCGGCATTGTCCAGGCCGATGTGGTCCAGCCAGTCGCTGTGGATGGGCACGGGATGATGATGCAGACACACCAGCACCGGCGTGGTGGCGGAGCTCAGCGACTGCTCCAGCAGCCGCAGCTGTGCGGGCGCGAGGTGGCCGCCGTCCTGGCCCGCAACACTGGTGTCGAGCAGCACCAGGCGCCAACCGCGAAGATCAAAAGTGCCGTGTGTGACAAAGGGCGGCTGGTTCAGCGCGCGCGCCAGCGCCGCCGCGTCATCATGGTTGCCGGGGATGCACAACACCGGCAGTCCCAGGGCCGCGAACTCCCGACGGAAAAGCTCATAACCGCGTGGATCATCGTGCACGACATCCCCGGTCACCACGACGGCGTCGGGCCGCCAGCCGTTCGCCTGGGCCTGCGCGAGGGCCTGAGTGAGAGTCTGGCGCAGCGTCGCCGCGGGCCGCTGACCGCGCAGCAGCGCGGTTTCATCCCCTGACAGGTGCAGATCGGTGAAATGCAGCAGGCGAAGTGGCGTCATGGTTGGCAAGTTCGCGGCGGATTTGCTGTCTGCGGCATCGTAGCAGAGACAGCACACGGGGCCTGTGACGGGGTCGGCGCATACGTTCCATTGCCGCCCCTGCCGTATCTGGGGGAGAATGCACCCCCCGCCCGTGCGGAAAAATCTGCTAACACGCTGATAAGTAAAGAGGACTATTTGACATGGCGATCAAGGTGGGCATCAACGGATATGGCCGCATCGGACGTAATGTACTGCGTGCACTGTATGAAGCGGGACGCAGCGGGGAAATACAGGTCGTGGCCATCAATGATCTCGGGGATGCGAACACCAATGCGCATCTCACCCGCTACGACACCGCCCACGGCAAGTTTCCCGGCAAAGTCAGCGTCGACGGCGATTACATGGTGGTCAATGGCGATCGCATCCGGGTGCTGGCGGAGCGTGATCCGGCCAAGCTTCCCTGGGGCACGCTGGGTGTGGACACGGTCCTGGAGTGCACCGGGCTCTTCACCAGCAAGGCCAAGGCCGGCCTGCACATTGCCGGCGGCGCCCGGCGCGTGGTCATCTCCGCACCCGGCGAAAAGGACGTCGATGCCACGGTGGTCTACGGCGTGAACCACAAGGTGCTCAAGGCCAGCCACACCGTCATCTCCAATGCATCGTGCACCACCAACTGCCTGGCGCCCGTGGCCAAGGTGCTCCACGACAACGTGGGACTGGTGGCCGGCGTCATGACCACCATCCATGCCTATACCAATGACCAGGTGCTGACCGATGTGTTCCACAAGGACCTACGGCGCGCGCGCTCGGCCACCATGTCGCAGATTCCGACCAAGACCGGCGCCGCCGCGGCGGTCGGCCTGGTGCTGCCGGAACTGAACGGCAAGCTCGACGGTTTCGCAGTGCGCGTGCCCACCATCAATGTGTCCCTGGTTGATCTGAGCTTCACGGCCGCCCGTGCGACCTCGGTGCAGGAAATCAATGGCCTGATGAAGTCGGCCGCCGCGGCCGGTGATCTCAAGGGCGTACTGGCCTACACCGAGGAGCCGCTGGTGTCGGTGGACTTCAATCACGATCCGCATTCCTCCACTTTCGACGGCAGCTTGACCAAGGTGGTCGGCGGCAGCCTGGTGAAGGTCTGCGCCTGGTACGACAATGAGTGGGGCTTCTCCAACCGCATGCTCGACACCACCATCGCCTGGTCGAAGGCAGCCTGATGAAGCTGCGGCGCATGACGGACCTCGCGCTGGCGGGGCGACGGGTGCTGATTCGCGAGGATCTGAATGTACCGGTGGCTGATGGCGCGGTGACCAGCGACGCGCGGATCCGCGCCGCCCTGCCGACGCTGCGCCAGGCCATGGAGGCGGGCGCCAAGGTCTTCGTGATGTCGCATCTGGGACGCCCCGAGGAGGGTGTCTATGACGAGCAGTTCTCCCTGGCACCGGTGGCCAGGCGGCTCTCGGAGCTCCTGGGCAAGCCGGTGCCGTTGCGCAAGGAATGGCTGTCGGGTCTGGACTGCCAGCCAGGAGAGCTGGTCCTGTGCGAGAACGTGCGCTTCAACAAGGGCGAGAAGAAGGACAAGGAGGACCTGTCGCGCGCCATGGCCGCGCTCTGCGACGTCTTCGTGATGGACGCCTTCGGCACCGCGCATCGCGCGGAGGCGAGTACCCACGGCGTGGCACGCTTCGCGCCCGTGGCCTGCGCCGGACCGTTGCTGGTGGGTGAACTGGAAGCCCTCGAGAAGGCGCTGGAGCAGCCCGCCCGACCGTTGGTCGCGATCGTGGCCGGGTCCAAGGTTTCCACCAAGCTCACGGTGCTGGAGTCGTTGCTCGCCAAGGTCGATCACCTCATCGTCGGCGGCGGCATCGCCAATACCTTTCTGGCGGCCACCGGTGTCGCCGTGGGCAAGTCGCTGTGCGAGAAGGACATGCTCGACACGGCGCGCAAGCTGCTGGAGCAGGCACGGGCGCGTGGCGCCGCCATCCCGCTGCCCACCGACGTGGTCGTGGCCACTGAATTCGCGGCGACCGCCCAGGCGCAGGTGCGCGCTGTCGCCGACGTGCGCGCGGATGAACTCATCCTGGATATCGGCCCCCAGACGGCACAACACCTTGCACAGCAGCTGCAGAACGCGGGCACGATTTTGTGGAACGGACCGGTGGGTGTATTTGAATTCGACCAGTTCGGCAACGGAACGCGCACGCTCGCCCGGGCCATCGCGCACAGCAAGGCCTTTTCCCTGGCGGGTGGCGGGGATACGCTCGCGGCCATTGAGAAGTATGATGTGGAGAACGGAATCTCCTATATCTCCACCGGCGGTGGCGCATTCCTCGAATTCGTCGAGGGCAAGACACTGCCGGCCGTCGCCATCCTGGAAGAACGCGCTTGAAAACCACTAAAGGCCTGTCGGAAACCGCGGCCGCTGTCAGGAACCTGAAGCGCACCAAGATCGTCGCCACGGCGGGTCCCGCCACCGATGACCCCAAGGTGCTCATCGAGATGATGAAGGCGGGTCTGAGCGTGGTGCGGCTCAATGCTTCCCATGGCTCGCGCGCCGATTTGAAGCGCCGCCTGGACCTGGTGCGCGCGGCAGCCGCCACGGCCCAGGAGTGCGTGGGTATTTTGCTGGACCTTTCGGGGCCGAAGATCCGCATTGAGGGCTTCGCCAATGGCCCGATCCAGCTGGAGGAGGGCGCGGCCTTCGCGCTCGATACCGCGCTTGATCCCAAGGGCGGCGACATCAATGTGGTGGGCACGGCCTACAAGAACCTGCCGCACGATGTGGTGAGCGGGGATGTGCTGCTCTTGTCCGACGGGCAGATCGTGCTGGACGTGCTCGCGGTGGAAGGCACACGCATCCAGACGCGGGTGAAGGTCGGCGGACCGCTGTCGGATCGCAAGGGTTTGAACCGGCAGGGCGGGGGCATTTCTGCGCCGGCGCTCTCGGACAAGGATCGTGACGATATCCGCTTCGCCGCCGAGGAAAAGGTCGACTACGTGGCAGTCTCGTTCGCCCGCGATGCGGCCGACATCAAGCTGGCGCGGCGTCTGGTGCGCGAGGCCGGCGGCGATGCGCGCATCGTGGCCAAGATCGAACGCCACGAGGCCATCGAGAACCTCGACAGCATCGTCGAGGCCTCCGATGTGGTGATGGTGGCGCGCGGGGATCTGGGCGTGGAAATGGGTTATGCGGAGGTGACCAGTCTGCAGAAGACCATCATCCATCGTTCGCGCGCCCTCAACCGCGTGGTGATCACGGCCACACAGATGATGGAGTCGATGATCCAGAACCCGGTGCCCACCCGCGCCGAGGTGTCCGATGTCGCCAATGCGGTCATGGACGGCACCGACGCCGTCATGCTCTCGGCCGAGACCGCCACCGGGCGTTATCCGCTGAAGGCGGTGGAGGCCATGGCGGATGTGATCCGCGGAGCCGAGAAGTACCAGTTCGGACATGCGCGGCCGCGCCAGCGCGATGATGGCTCGATGTTCCAGGGCACCGAGGAAGCCATCGCCATGGCGGTGATGTACACCGCCAATCACATGCAGGTGAAGGCCATCGTGGCCCTCACCGAGACCGGGGCCACGACCCTGTGGATGTCGCGCCTGCGCTCCGACATCCCCATCTACGCCTTCTCGCGTAACGAGGCCACCGGGCGGCGCGTGACCATGTATCGCGGCGTCTTTCCGGTCAAATTCGATGTGATCGGGTGCAACACCGCGGAGGCGCTCTATAACGCCATCTTCGCGCGCCTGCTGGAGCTGGAGCTGGTGCACCAGGGGGACCTGGTGATCGTGACCAAGGGCGAGCTGTCCGGGGTGCAGGGCGGCACCAATTCCATGCAGATCCTCAAAGTCATTCTCACCTGATGCGCGCGCGACCAGTCGTCGGGCTGGTCCTTACAGGTGGCGGCGCCCGCGCCGCCTACCAGGTGGGCGTGCTGCAAGCGCTGACGGAACTGCTGCCCCGCAACCGCAATCCCTTTCCGGTCATCGCCGGCACCTCCGCCGGCGCGGTCTCGGCCAGCGTGCTGGCCTCGCAGGCCTATCACTGGCGGGCCGCGGTGGCGGGCCTGGCCGACGTTTGGGCCAACTTTCGCGTGTCCCAGGTCTTCAAGGTGGACACCCGCCATATGCTGGTCGCGGGCGCCCGCTGGGTGGCGGCCCTCATTTCCGGCGGCGTCGTCGCCACCACGCCGCACTCGCTGCTGGACAACTCGCCGCTGCGGGAGCTGCTCACCAACCGCATCGACTGGTCGGGCATCCGCACCAGCATCGAGCGTGGCCACCTGCGCGGCCTGGCATTGAGCAGCACCTGTTATCAGACCGGCCAGTCCATCGCCTTCTTCGATGGCTCACCGAAGATCAACAACTGGGCCCGGACCCAGCGGGCCGGCCGGCGTGAGCGCCTCGCGCTGGATCACCTCATGGCGAGCGCCGCCATCCCGGTGCTGTTCCCGCCGGTGAAGCTTGGCGACAGTTACTTCGGCGACGGCTCCATGCGGCAGTTGAACCCCTTGAGTCCCGCCATCCACCTGGGCGCGGACCGGCTGCTGATCATTGGTGTGCGCGCCCGGCGTGAAGCCGGTGTGATGCCGGAAAACGGCCCCGAACCGGTGCCTTCCCCGGGCCAGATCTTCGGCTTCATGCTCGACACGCTGTTCACCGACCAGGTCTACGCCGATGTCGAGCAGACTGATCGTTTCAACCAGCTGGTTGACACCCTGCCCGACGGGGCATCGATGCAGACCCGGGTGCTGCGCCATGTGGATACGCTGATGCTCGCTCCCAGCGTCGATCCGCGCGTGATCGCGGCCCGTCACGTCAAGGACATGCCGCGTGGGCTGCGTACCCTGCTGCATGTGATCGGCGCCAAGGATGCCGGCGGCAGCCAGCTGGCCAGCTACCTGATGTTTGAAGCCAGTTTCACCCGCGAGCTGATCGCCCTGGGCTATCGGGATGCCATGCAGGCCCGCGAAACCCTGCTGGATTTCATGAGCGGGCAGCCGATTGTGCAGCCGGCGGTGGCCTCATCGCGGGTCCGCCTCACGTAAGATAGGCGGTCCGGATGCTTTGACAGGGAATTTCATGCAAAACGCGCTTGCCGTCACCCGCGCGGGTGACTTTGCCGCCTGGTATCAGGAAGTCGTGGACCAGGGCGATCTCGCCGAGGAGTCTGGCGTGCGCGGCTGCATGATCATCCGGCCCTGGGGCTACGGTGTGTGGCAGCGGATGCAGGAGCTCTTGGACCGCCGCTTCCGCGATACGGGCCACGAGAACTGCTACTTCCCGCTGTTCATCCCATTAAGTTACATCGCGCGCGAGGCCGAGCATGTCGAGGGCTTCGCCAAGGAGATGGCGGTGGTCACGCATCATCGCCTGAAGATGATCGATGGCGTGCTGAAGCCAGATCCGGAGGCGAAGCTCGAGGAGCCCCTGATCGTGCGCCCCACCTCCGAGACGGTGATCGGCGCGGCCTTTCATCGCTGGGTGCGCTCGCACCGGGACCTGCCGCTGCTCCTGAACCAGTGGGCCAACGTGGTGCGCTGGGAAATGCGCCCACGGCTGTTCCTGCGCACCTCGGAATTTCTCTGGCAGGAAGGCCACACCGCGCATGCCACGGCGCAGGAAGCACGCGCGGAGACCGCCAGGATGCTGGAGGTGTATCGCTCTTTTTCCGAAGACGTGCTGGCCATGCCGGTGGTTGCCGGCGAGAAGCCCGCGCACGAACGCTTCCCGGGTGCCGACAATACTTACTCGATCGAAGCCATGATGCAGGATGGCAAGGCCCTGCAGGCCGGGACCGCCCACTACCTGGGGACCAATTTTGCCGAGGCGCAGAGCATCCGCTACCAGACCGAGGCTGGCGACCTGGCCTTCGCGCATACCACCAGTTGGGGCGTCTCCACCCGTCTGGTGGGCGGGGTGGTGATGACCCACGGCGATGACGATGGGCTGCGCCTCCCGCCCATCATCTCGCCGCGCCAGATCGTGCTGATCCCAATGCTGCGCGACAAGCCCGAAGATGCCGGGGTGCTGGAATTCTGCGAGGCATTGGTGGCGCAGCTGAATCGCGCCACGGCTTTCGGCGAACCCGTACGCGCCCTGCTGGACCGCAGGCCAGGCCGCGCCATCGACAAGCGCTGGGCCTGGATCAAGCGCGGCGTGCCGGTGATCTGCGACCTCGGTGCGCGCGATGTGGCCGCGGGCAATGTCAGCTATATCCGGCGCGACCAGCTGCGCAATGGCGAGAAGATCCTGTCCCAGGCGCTGCCGCAGCAGCAGTTCGTCGCGCAGATCGCGGCATTGTTGTCCGAGGTGCACGCGGCCTTGTACACGCAGGCCAAGCAGCGGCTGACTGATAATATCCGCACCGACATCACAACCTTCGAGGCCCTCGCGGCGCATTTCGCCTGCGCGGCCAACTCCGGCGCGGACGAGGATGCGGGATCGGAGTTTCGCGGCTGGGCGAGGGTTGCCTGGGCGCGCCCCGCAGGCGCGGCGCTCGCCACGGTCGAGCAGCAGTTGAAGAGCCTCAAACTCACCGTGCGCAACGCCCCGCTGGCCCAGGACCCGATCACCGATCAACGCTGTATTTTCAGCGGCGAAGCGGCGCGCGAGTTCGTGCTGGTCGGGCGCTCCTACTGATTTCGCCGGCGCCGCTCACGGGTTCGACAGCCCGTTGTGGCGGGCACTGGCCTGCGGAAAGCGTGAGGTGAAGCGCGTGAGCAGCTGTTCGACGATATAGACGGAGCGATGGCGGCCGCCGGTGCAGCCCACCGCGACCGTGAGATAGCCGCGGCTCGTCGCCTGGTATTCCGCGATGCGCCCGCTAATGAAGCTCTCGATGTCATCGATCAGGCGCTGTACCGCCGGATGCGCCTTGAGGAATTCGATCACTCCCGGATCGTGGCCGGTGAGATGCCGCAGGGTCGGTTCCCAGTATGGATTGGGGAGCGTGCGGGCATCGAACACGAAGTCCGCGTCCCCGGGAATGCCGCGCTTGAAACCGAACGATTCAAAGGTGAGGGTGAGCGGGCCGTCGGCCTCGTGACCCACGGTCCTGTGAACCAGGTGGCGCAGATCGTGCAGACCCATGCGCGAGGTGTCGATGATGCGATCCGCGGCGTTGGCCACCGGCGCCAGGAGCTCGCGCTCCATCCGGATGGCCTCCAGCAGGCCGCGCTGGTCTGAACTCAGCGGATGCTTGCGGCGGGTCTCGGCATAGCGTCGCAGCAGCTCCTCGTCGCTTGCCTGCAGGTACACGACTTCACAGTGGATGCCACTGCGCTTGAGTTCATCGAGCAACCCGGGAAGCGTGGCCACCTCCTGCGGGGTGTTGCGCGCGTCCAGGCCCACGGCGGTGCGCTGGTAGCTGCTCTCGGCGCTGCGCACGGTGTGCGAAACGAAGGGCTTGAGCAGTGCGGCGGGCATGTTGTCGATGCAGTAATAGCCCAGGTCCTCGAGCATGTGCAAAGCAATGCTCTTGCCCGCGCCGGACAATCCGCTGATGACGATGATGCGCACGCCACGACACTAGCTTTGCCGCGGGGGCGGTGCAAGTGCGCCCGGGCGGCCCCCGGGACGCACCGGTTTTTCGAAAGTTACAGCCGGGCCTCGCGCACTTCGCTGGCGCGATGGTCGCCGCGTTTTTCCTTGTGCTTGGTTACCAGGCGATCGAGCTTGTCGCTCAGGGCGTCGATCGCCGCATACATGTTGGGATCCGACGCATCAGCGTGGATGTCACAGCCACTCACGTGCAGGGTGGCTTCAGCCTTCTGGTCGAGTTTCTCCACGGTCAGGACGCAATGGACATCTATCACTTGATCGAAGTGGCGGACGATCCGCACCAGTTTCTTCTCCACGTAGCTTTGTAGTGCCGACGTAACCTCGATGTGGTGACCCTTGACGTTTAGTCTCATTGGACGTCTCCTCTTTGGTGACGTGTTTACATTATCTTGAACCCGTTCTGCGTCGCTCATTGGAGGGCGCGATGCCCATGCCTTCACGGTACTTGGCCACGGTGCGCCGCGCCACCGGAATGCCGGTAGCTGAGAGCAGCTCCGCAATTCTTCCATCGCTTAAGGGATTGTCGGAGGACTCGTCCCGGACGAGCTTGCGGATCTTGGCGCGAATGGCGGTGGATGAGGTGCCGGAACCATCCGCACCTTCGACCTGGCTGGAAAAAAAGTAGCGCAGTTCGAACACACCGCGCGGTGTGTGCATGTACTTGCCCGAAGTGACACGCGAGATCGTGGACTCGTGCATGTCCACCGCCTCGGCGATGTCCTTGAGGATCATGGGCCGCATCTGCTCATCGCCTTCTTCGAGGAAGGCGGTCTGGCGCTCGACGATGGAGCGGGAAACTTTGATGAGGGTCTCGTTGCGGATCTCCAGGCTCTTGAGCAGCCAGCGTGCCTCCTGCAGCTGCACCCGCATGGTGGCATGGCTGGCGCTGCGGCCGATCAGGCTCGCGTAACCGTGGTTGAGGCGCACCCTTGGCAGGGTAGCCGCATTGATCTCCACCGACCAGCCACCATGGTCGGTGCGGCGCACAAATACGTCGGGCACGACATATTCAGCCGCGCCCCCGCTGATGGTGGCACCGGGCCGGGGGTGGCAGGAACGCACCAGCAGCAAGGCGCAGGCGATTTCCTCATCCGTTGCCTTCAGCTCCCGGCGCAGCAGGGACATTTCCCGTCCGGCCACCAATTCGAGATGGTTGTGGGCGATGGCCAACGCGATCGCCAGCCCCGGGGTGTCCCCGGCCAGCTGGCGCAGCTGCAGTTCGATGCACTCGCTGACCGAGCGCGCGGCAATGCCGGCGGGGTCGAGCTGCTGCACCCGCTGCAGCACAGCTGCGATTTCATCCACCTCGGCATGGATCTCCGGGCGCAGAGTGTTGGCGATCTCCTCCAGCGGCTCCATGATGTAGCCGTCGTCGTTGATGGCATCGACGATGGCGGTGGCGATGGCCAGGGCGCGGGCCGGCAGGTGCGCCATTTCAAGTTGCCACAGCAGGTGCTCCTGGACGGTTTCTCCGGAGGCATCGGCGAACTCCTGCTGCCGATCGTCGTCTTCGCCGCTCCAGGAGCTTTCGGCTGGTCCCACCGACTGCTCGCCCCAGTGGTCATCGACTACCTCGACCTGGGGTTCCTGGTCGGAGGCCGCCGCCTGGGTGACCTCAGGCTCGGCCACGGGGGTCTCGACGGCCTCGAATTCGGGGGTGGTCTCGGCATCATCCACCGGCTCTAACATCACATTGCTCTCGAGCAGTTCCCGGATATGGGCCTGCAATTCGAGGGCTGGCATCTGGAGCAGTCGGATGGCCTGCTGCAACTGCGGTGTCATGGTCAGCTGCTGACCCATGCGCAGTTGCAGGGACGGTTTCAGCATGTTTCTTGCACTATGGGCATGAGACCCTTTAAGGTCTTGAAATAAAACAAGTTATAGCCAGAAGGGCGGTCTATAACCGGAACGATTGCCCTAAGTACACCTCACGGACTTGAGGGTTTGCAAGGATTTCTTCTGCAGTTCCGGACGCAATCACGGTTCCCTGGTTCACGATGTAGGCGCGCGCCACTATTCCGAGGGTCTCGCGCACATTGTGGTCGGTAATGAGCACGCCGATGCCGCGGCCGGTGAGCTCGCGGATGATGCGTTGGATATCCAGCACCGAGATCGGGTCGACGCCGGCGAAGGGTTCGTCCAGCAGGATGAAACGGGGGTTGGCGGCCAGCGCCCGGGCAATTTCCACCCGGCGTCGCTCGCCACCGGAAAGCGACAGCCCCAGGCTGTTGCGGACGTGGCCGATGCGGAAGTCCTCCAGCAGCTCCTCCAAGCGCTCCTCGCGAGCTTCCTCCGTGAGATCGGCACGGGTTTCGAGAATCGCCATGACGTTGTTCTCGACCGAGAGCTTGCGGAACACCGAAGGCTCCTGGGGCAGGTAGCCCAGGCCCGCCCGGGCGCGCCGGTGCACGGGCGCGAAGGTCAGGTCCTGCTCACCCAAGGTAATGCGGCCGGCGTCGCAGGGCACCAGGCCCACGATCATGTAGAAGGCCGTGGTCTTGCCGGCACCGTTGGGACCCAGCAGACCGACGATTTCTCCGGTCCCCACTTCGACCGACAGGTCGGAAACGACCGCGCGGGAACGATAACTCTTGGCCAGGTGGGTCGCGCGCAGCAGCGTTTCGGTCACGGTTTCTTCCCGGGACCCGAGTGTGGCGTGAATTTATAGTGCGCCCGGTCGTCACCGACGCCACCATCGGCTTCGACGCCCATGGTGTGTATGTTGTAGGTGATGCTCGGGCTGTGCATGTCCTCGCTATTGTGGTCATCGCTCAGCACCGCATCGCCGGTCAGCGTCACGGTGGCTGCGGCGACCTCATAGTCGATGCTTCTGGCATGACCCTTCGCAAGCCTGCCGGCCGTGGGGCGGGTCTGCTCGAACAGCGCCGGCGAGCCGGTCACGACGGCACTGGCCAATTGGCCGCCGGCGATCTCAACCGTGGCATGCTCGGCACGCAGGTCGCCTTGGCTTTCCGAGCGTACATGGACCTTGCCGTTGAACACCCAATGCGAGTCCTTGAAGTCCTGGGTCGTGCCCTTGGCGTCTGCGGTTTCTGCCGCCACGCTGATATCGCCCTGCCAGATTTTCACATTGCCGCGCAGGTGCATAACATTCGCTTTGTATTCCACTTCGGCATGGTCGCATTCGTATTTCACCGGCGGCTTGCCCGGTCCGGCGGGGATGGAGCCGCTGATGACGGCGGCACCGGCCGGCGCAGCCAGGATCAGGGCCATTGCCAGCCCGATCACCAGGCGCAGCCGGCGGTCATTGGGCGACTTGGCCATGAACCCCCGCTTCGAGTTTGACGCTGGACTCCTTGACATTGACCACCAGGCCCCGCGCTTCAACGATGACGCCGGCCCAGGTGAGCGTGACGGGCGAGCGATTTCTGATGACCTGCGTCTGCGTGTCCACGCGTAGTTTGTCGGTGAGGATGTGCAGCGGCTGGGCGCTCCCGGTGAATGTTCCGGTCAAATCGATCGCACCGGCCAGGTCGATCTGAGAGGAGTCCTGCTGCACCACCGCCGAGTCGGCGCGGCCCTGCCACTGGCTGTCGGCGGATCCGCGGTAGCTCATGTGGACGGTCGTGAGATTGATGGTGTCGGTGTCCGGATTCTGCTGCACATCATGCGCCTGCAGTGTGTACAGGGGCAGGCCGTCCGCGCCCGTCTCCACCACCGACGCGTCGCGTGCCGAGTAGCCCTGATCCGCTGCCGCTGGGCCGCTGGATTTGGCCACCAGCGGCTCGGCGCGCCGCGGTGTCAAGGTCAACCATACGGCCACCCCCACCAGCGCGAGACCCAGGAATATCAGCAGGCGGTAATTCAAGGTCCTGATCCGTGATGGCGGGGCAGGGCGGCCAGCAGCCGGTCGCACACTTCGCGTACCGCGCCGCAGCCCCCGCCCAGACGGGTGACATGATGGGCGGCGGCGCGGGCGCTCGGATGCGCATCGGCCACGGCGAAGGCCGCTCCGACCACCCGCAGCAGCGGCACATCCGGCACGTCATCTCCGACATAGGCGCATTGCGCGGCAGTGACTCCCAGCTTCGCGGCCAGCACGCCAAAATCGCGCAGCTTGTCGCTGCTTCCCTGGACCACATGGCGGATGCCGAGTTCCCGGCAACGTCGCGTCACCGCGCGGGAGCGGCGCCCGGAAAGGATGGCAATCCTGACGCCGGCGCGTGCCAGGGCCTTCAACCCGTGCCCATCCTTGATGTTGAAAGATTGCAGCGGCTCGCCCTGCGCGCCGTAGTAGAGGCGACCATCGGTGAGGACGCCATCGACATCCAGAATCAGCAGACGAATGGCGGCCAGGATTGCTGTGCGACGTGGCAGGACCTGCTCCTACATCACGCCGGCGCGCAGCAGGTCGTGCGCATTGAAGGCGCCGAGCAGGCGTTGACCCTCGGTCACCAGCAGGGTGGTGACACGGTGCCGATCCATCAGGTGTACGCCTTCCGCGGCGAGCTCGTGCGCACCGATGGTGCGACACGTGGTCGTCATCACATCCTGCAGACGCAAGGTCCGGATATCGACCTGCCGGTCCAGCAGGCGCCGCAGGTCACCGTCGGTGAAGATTCCGAGCACCGTATCGGCAGGGTCGACGATCACCGTCATGCCCATGCCCTTGCGGGACATCTCGGACAGCCCCTCCGGCACGGTCGCGGTGGGCGCGCTGCGCGGCAGCGCATCGCCGCGGCGCATGACGTCCTCGACCCGCAGGAACAGTCGCCGTCCCAGGGCCCCGCCCGGATGTGACAGCGCGAAGTCACTGGCGGTGAAGCCGCGGGCCTCCAGCAGGGTGACGGCGAGGGCGTCCCCCATGGCCAGCATGGCCGTGGTGCTGGCGGTGGGGGCAAGGTTCAACGGGCAGGCTTCCTCGGGCACGGTCACATCCAGCGCGACGGTGGCGCTGCGCGCCAGGGTCGAGCCGAGGTTCCCGGTCAGGGTGATGAGGGGGATCGCGAGGCGCTTCAAGTGGGGCAGCATGAACACCAGCTCGGGGCTCTCCCCCGAGTTCGACAGGGCGAGCACCACGTCGATGGCAGTGATCATCCCCAGGTCCCCGTGGCTCGCCTCGGCGGCATGCAGGAAGAAACCGGGCGTGCCGGTGCTGGCCAGGGTGGCGGCGATCTTGCGACCCACATGCCCGGATTTGCCGATGCCGGTGACGATCACCCGGCCTTCACAGTTGAGGCACAGGCGGCAGGCGCTCACGAACTCCTGCCCCAGGCGGCCCGCAAGGTCCGCCACCGCGCGTGCCTCGATCGCCAGGGCGCGGCGTGCGGCGCTCAGCAACGTGGCATCTTCGACGGTTCGGGCAGCGATTGCGACAGGCATTCAGATTTCTCCGCCGCAAGAATACCCTTACACGAGCTCGGATGCCGCTCGCCTTAAGGTCAAGAGGCGGGCATTTGCTACCATGGGTGCGCATGAATCCCGAGAAAGTCGCCGAACTGATCCGCGCCGGCCTGCCCGGCGCGCAAGTCCTGGTCCAGTCGCCGGACAACACCCATTATTCCGCCAGAATCGTGGCGCAGGCTTTCGCCGGCAAACGCGGTATTGCCCGCCACCAGCTGGTCTATGCCACGCTCGGTACGCTCGTGGGCCGCGAGATCCACGCCCTTTCAATTGAGGCCTTCTCGCCGGATGAGTGGGCCGCTCGCGGTGGCTGAGGCCTAGAGCATATGGACAAACTACAGATCACGGGTGGCGTACCGCTGGAGGGCGAAGTGCGCATCTC